>JBBSUL010000006.1:0-49183 GCA_038234375.1 Solirubrobacterales bacterium
AGGTCCTCGCGGATCGTCTTCTGGGTGGTCTCCGCGGCGTGCTGGGTGGAGATGAGGATCTTGACGACCTCGACGGGCCTGCCGTCGACGTAGCGCACGGTGACCTGGGTCTTGCCGTCGGGCCGCAGGTAGTCGCAGGTGCCGTCCTTGCGCACCGCCGCCAGCCGCTCGGACAGTCGGTGGGCCAGGAGGATCGGCATCGGCATGAGCTCGGGCGTCTCGTCGGACGCGTAGCCGAACATCATGCCCTGGTCGCCGGCGCCGGCGATGTCCAGCTCGTCGGTACCGCCCTCCGAGCGCACCTCGTAGCCCTTGTCAACGCCCTGGGCGATGTCCGGGGACTGCTTGTCGATCGTGGTGATGACGGCGACGGCCTTGCCATCGAAGCCGTACTCGCCCTTGTCGTAGCCGATCTCGCAGACCGTGTCGCGCACGAGTTGCGGGATGTCGATCCACGCGTCGGTGGTGATCTCACCGGAGACGACGACGAGGCCGGTGTTCACCAGCGTCTCGCAGGCCACCCGTGCGTAGGGCTCCTCGGTGAGGATGGCGTCGAGGATCGTGTCGCTGATCTGGTCGGCGATCTTATCCGGGTGACCCTCGGTCACGGACTCGGAGGTGAACAGGTACTCGTTATCGGCGAATTGACTCATGGGATAGAGAGGAGATCTCCAGGGTGGATTCGTCTCCCCGGAGGACGAGCGCGCTCCGACGGACTTCAGCTTTCTGGAGGCTCGTCCTTCACCGCCAGGTACGACGTGCTGTCGCTGCGCCCGGTCTGCTCGCCCAGCCGCAGGAGCTGGTTGAAGTCCGCGAAGACTAGCGAGGTGGCGGCCTTCGGCGTCTTCCAGCAGGTCGCGCGCGCCGGCGCGTCAGGCGGCGTCGCCGCCGTCGTCTGCGTCCAGCGGCCCGTCGTCGCCCACCCACTGCACCTGCACCTCGTCGGCGTCCCCCTCGTCCAGCGCCACCTCGAAGCCGGGGTCCGCGGTCTCCACGAGCGTGTCCTGGCGCACGGCCTTCAGGCGGTCGGCGCGGTGGTCGCCGCCCGGTGCGCGGCGGCCCGAGCCGCGCTCGTTGAAGTCGATGATCACAGGGACGCCGTCCAGCCCGTAGCGCGCACGCAGGCGGTTCTCCACGAAGTAGGCGTAGTCGCGCGTCACCCGGCCCCGGGAGTTGACCTGGATGGCGAAGCGCGGCGGGCGCTCGCCGATCTGGGCCATGTAGAGCATCTTCAGACGGTGCCCCTGCTTGGCCGGCGGCTGGCGGGCCTGGGCGCACTCGGCGAGGAAGCGGTTGAGCTCCGGGGTCGGGATGCGGCCGGTCATGCGGTCGCCGAGGACGACGGCCTCCTGCAGGATGCGGGTCACCGCGCGGCCGGTCAGCGCCGACGCGGTCAGCACCTTCGGGCGCAGGCGCAGCTTGCGGTTGGCCTTCGCGCGCTCGTGGATGAGCTCGTCCTCGGTGAGCCCGAACTGATCCCACTTGTTGAGCACGAGCGCGGTGGCGCAGCCCTCCTGCATCGCCAGCTCGGCGATCCGCAGGTCCTGGCTCGTGACGCCGTCCTCGGCGCTGCAGATGACCAGCGCGACGTCGGCGCGCTCGACGGCCCGCTGCGAGCGCAGGGTGGTGAAGTACTCCACGGACTCCTGGACCTTGGCCTGGCGGCGCATGCCCGCGGTGTCGACGACGACGAGGCGGCGCCCCTCGAACTCCAGAGGCAGGTCGATGGCGTCGCGCGTGGTCCCCGGCACGTCGGAGACGATGACGCGGTCCGAGCCCAGCCAGCGGTTGACCAGCGTGGACTTGCCGACGTTCGGGCGCCCGATGACGGCCAGGCGCACGACGTCCTCGTCCGGCTCAGCGTCGTCGTCGGGCAGCAGCTCCACGAGGGCGTCGAGCAGGTCGCCGGTCCCCAGGCCCTGGGCGGCGCTGACCGCCAGCGGCTCCCCGAGCCCCAGCCCCCAGAACTCCGCCGTGGTGGGGATGTCGTGAGCGGCGTCGATCTTGTTGACGGCGAGGACGATCGGCAGCCCGCTGCGGCGCAGCAGGTCGGCCATCTCCTGGTCACCGGGACGCACCCCGGCGCGGCCGTCGACGACGAGCAGGGCGACCTGGGCGTCGTTGAGCCCGGCCTGGGCCTGCTCGCGAATCGAGCCGGAGATCGGGTCCTCGTCCTCGAAGTCCATGCCCCCGGTGTCGATGAGGGTGAAGCGCCGGCCGTTCCAGTCGCAGGCGATCTCCTTGCGGTCCCGGGTGATGCCCGCGCGCTCGTGGACGACCGCCTCGCGGGTCTGCGTCAGGCGGTTGACCAGCGAGGACTTGCCGACGTTCGGGTACCCGACGACCGCGACCTTCATGACGCCGCCCGCAGGTCGACGACGTCCAGGTCCTGACCGTCCAGCGCAACGATCTCGGGGTCTCCGGTCCACAGCGGGGCGCCCAGGCGCCGCGCGGCGGCCACACAGAAGGCGTCGGCGTAGGAGAGCCCGCCGCGAGCCTTGACGAGCGCGGCCTCGCGCACCGCCGGCCAGTCGGCCGGCAGGGTGCGGATGCCGCGGGCCAGCCGGTCGGTCGCGGCCAGGGCACGGGCCTCGTCGCCGTAGCAGCGCACGAGCTGGTAGGCGACCTCGCCGACGTTCACCACGCTCATCGCGGTGCTCCCCTCGTCCAGCGCCGCCTGGACGCGGGACGCGCAGGGCTTGTCGTCGAAGAGCGCGAGCACCGCCCAGGAGTCAAAGACGATCATCGGTGCAGCCCGGGCATCTTGTGGTCCTCGCGTTCGCGGTCCCGGCGACGCGAGTCCAGCAGCTCGTCGGTGAGGGGCCGGGCACCGGGGGTCGGCGGCAGCAGCTCCCGGAGGGCGGTCCCGAGGCCGGTGGCGCGCCGCACGACGATCTCGCCGTCGCGCCGCTCGACGTCCACATCGTCCCCGGGTTCGATGCCCAACTCGTCGCGCAGCGCCTTTGGCAGGACCACCTGGCCCTTCGGTCCTACCTTGTAAGTCATACCGGTGAGTCTAACCGGCACGGGCCAAGGCGACGATGCGCCCGACGACGGCGTCGATGTCCAGGCCGGTGGTGTCGACGCTGACGGCGTCGGCGGCCGGCTTCATGGGCGCCACGTCACGGGCGGCGTCCCGCTCGTCGCGCTCGCGCAGCTCGGACTCGGGCAGCTCGCGGCGGCGCGCGCGCTCGGCGGCCGATGCGGTGAGCCAGACCTTCAGATCGGCGCCGGGGGCCACGACGGTCCCGATGTCCCGGCCTTCGGCCACCCAGTCCCCGGTCGCGACGATCGCGCGCTGCTTGGCCACCAGCGCGTCGCGGACGGCCGGGTCGGTCGCCACCCGCGAGGCGCCCTGGGCGGCCTCCGGCGTGCGGATCGCCGCGCTGACGTCCTCCTCGTTGAGGATGACGCGCTCGCCGTCGAAGGCGATGTGGAGGTTGTCGGTGTCGACCGCGCCCCCGCCCGCCCGCGCCACGGCCAGGCCGACGCACCGGTACATGGCCCCGGTGTCCAGGTAGGTGAAGCCCAGCGCGCCGGCGACCGCGCGGGCGACCGTCGACTTGCCGGCTCCGGCGGGTCCGTCGATGGCCACGAGCACGGCGGCGACGATACGCCACCGCTGTCTGCACATTGATGCGTCGAGATCGTGTGCGTACGATGCGGTGATGCGCACGACCATCGATCTGGACCCCGACGTCGACCGCCGCCTGCGGGCCCTCGCCCGCGAGCGCGGGGTCCCGCTGCGGGTGGTCGTCAACGAGGCTCTGCGCGGCGGCATCGACCCCACCCCCGGCGAACCGTCGTCGGCCTACGTGCTGCCGTCGCGCGACCTCGGCGTCCGGCCCGGGGTGAACCTCGACAAGGCACTGGCGCTGGCCGCGGCGCTGGAGGACGACGAGATCCTGCGCAAGCTCGAGCTGCGCAAGTGAAGCTGCCCGACGTCAACCTCCTCGTCTACGCGGTGGACCGCTCGTCCGCACGTCACCAGCAGGCGCACGAGTGGGGGCAGGCGCTGTTCGGTGGCCGCGAGACGGTCGCCCTCGCCTGGGTCGTCGCGCTCGCGTTCGTGCGCCTGAGCACCCGCTCGGCCGTGATGTCGACGCCGCTGAGCGTCGACGAGGCCCTGGACATCGTCGACGGGTGGCTCGCTCGTCCCAACGTCACGGTCGTGCATCCCACCCACCGCCACGCCGACGTGCTGCGGGAGCTGCTGTCCCCACTGGGCACCGGCGGCAACCTCACCACCGACGCTCACCTCGCGGCGCTGGCCATCGAACACGGCGCCGAGCTGCAGTCCTGCGACGCGGACTTCTCGCGCTTCAGCGGCCTGCGGTGGCACGACCCGCTGCGCTGAGCGGAGCCGATGGAGGTGGCCGTGGAGCGAGATCGTTACGTTCAGACGCTACATCGAACATGCTCTGGCAAACTACCGATGAACGCCGATAACGCGCGTAGCGAGGACCTATCAGTCGTTCTGGGACCCCGAGTCACGCTTCAGCGACGCCGATCAACCGTAGCCCGAGGGCCTGGACGTCCATAGGTCCCGCGTACCCCGCCCGCGCGTGGTGCGTGCCGGTGGCGCGGCGGCACGTCGTCCGCGGGGCTCACCCGGGCGAGCAGCCGGTGGCCGCGGCGAGCGCGACGCAGACCTCCTGCATGCGAGCGGCGCTGAGGCCGGTGATCCGCTCGGTGCAAACGACGGCCGGACCGTGGTGACGTTGTCGAGGGTCAGGCAGCACGGGGCCGGCATCCCGTCGCCAGCGTCGAGCACGACCTCGGTTGGGATGTCGCGCAGCGTCCGCGTCGCGGGGACCGCGAGGACCTGGACGAGCACATCGAGCGCCTCGTCGCGGGTGAGGATCAGGTAGGGACGACGTCCCGCCTGCGGGTGCTCGTACCACCACACCTCGCCGCGCCTCACCACGGGGCGTGACCGGCCTGGCGCTCCTCGGCGTCGAGCCGCTGCGCCAGCTCCTGTGTGGCGACGTCGGCGGCCGTGGACAGGCTCCCCCACTCGTCCGGCTGCGCCTGGGGCACCCGCCGGTAGCCGGCGGCGATCTGCGCGCCGACGGCCGTGGCCTGCTCCTCGCGCGAGTCGTCGGCCACCCGCTCAGCCCCTGCCCGCCGGCAGCACCCGGGCCAGGTCGCCGGTGAAGCCCGGGTAGCTGACGTCGGCGGCGTCCATCCCGACGACGTCGACGCCCTCCCGCGAGGCCAGGCCGGCCACCGCGCCGAGCATGGCCAGTCGATGGTCGCCGTGGGAGTGGATGGTGCCGCCCCGCAGGCCCCCGGTCCCGGTGACCACGAACCCGTCGTCGGTCGCCTCGATCTGCGCGCCCAGCGCGGTGAGACCGTCGACGACGGTCTGGATGCGATCGGACTCCTTGACCTTGAGCTCGGCGGCCCCGCGCACAACGGTCTCGCCCTCGGCGAAGCAGCCCAGCAGGGCGACGAGCGGCAGCTCGTCGATGGCCAGCGGGACCTCGGCGGCCTCGACGACGGTGCCGACGAGCGCGCCCGCCGTCACGTCGAGATCGCTCGTGGGCTCACCGGCGGTCAGGGGGGCTCCATGCTCCTCGAAGTCCCCGACGATGATCGCCCCCATGCGCTGGGCGATCCGCACGAAGCCGGTTCGCGTCCAGTTCGTGTTCACCCCGCACAGCACCAGGCGCGACCGGGGCACGAGGATGCCGGCGGCCATCAGGAAGGCGGCGGAGGACAGGTCGCCGGGGACGACGATCTCCTCGTCCATCACGAGCTCGTCCTGATTGGCCACGGTCACGGTCCCGTCGGCGCGCGTGACCAGGACGCCGGCGGCCAGCAGCATCCGCTCGGTGTGGTCGCGTGTGGGCTCGCGCTCGCGGACGGTGGCGCCCCCGTCGGCCGTCAGCCCGGCCAGCAGCACGCAGGACTTGACCTGGGCGGAGGCCACGGGCAGCTCGTACTCGATGCCGCGCGTCCGCCCGCCGTACACGGTGAACGGCGGGAAGCGCTCGTCCGTCGCCTCGATGACCGCACCCATCCGGCGCAGCGGCTCGGCGATGCGGTCCACCGGCCGGCGGCGGATCGACGCGTCCCCGTCCAGCGTGTAGGCGCGGCCGTCCTGCCCGGCCAGCCAGCCGGCGGCCAGCCGCATGAGCGTCCCGGCGTTGCCCACGTCGATGGTCCCGACCGGCGGCGCGGCCTCGCGCAGGCCGGGGCCGCGGATGACCAGGTGGTCGGGCGCGGTGTCGATGAGCGCCCCGAGCTGGCGCATGGCCGCCAGGCTCGAGTTCGTGTCCGCCGCCTCCAGGTAGTTGCGCACCCGGACGGGCTCGGACGACATCGAGCCCAGCAGCGCGGCGCGGTGGCTGATCGACTTGTCGGCGGGCGGGGTCAGCGTCCCCTTCAGGCGGCGGACGGGATCGAAGCGCACGGTGGTGGCGGTCATGTGACGGGAAGGCCCTTGGTGGTGATGAGCTCGCGGGCCCGCGAGGCGTCGGCGCGGGCGACCCACAGCGCGACGACACCGGCGCGCTGGTCGGGGGAGGGTGACAGGGACATGTCGGAGATGTTGATCCCGGCGTGGCCGAGGGTCAGCGCGAGGTCGGCGACCACGCCCGGCCGGTTGGGCACCGAAACGCGGAGCTCCTGCTCGGGCCCACTGCCCAGGCCGACCTCGAGCAGCGCGCGGCGATGCTCGGCCGCCTGCTCCTGCCAGGCCGCCAGGTCGCCCAGCCGGCCGCGCACGTCCTGCAGGACCGCGATCGTCGCGTCCAGCTGCTGCGCCAGCGCGCCCGCGTTCGCGTCGTAGATCTGTGCCCACAGCTCCGGGTTCGCGCCGGCCACGCGGGTGGCGTCCCGGAACGACGGGCCGGTCGCCGGGACGGTCTCGCCGCCAAGGGCCTGCGCGGCCTGGCCGACCATGACGTTGGCCAGCACATGCGGCAGGTGGCTGACCGCGGCCATGAGGCGGTCGTGCGCCGCGGCGTCGATGGCGACCGGGACGGCGCCCAGGGACACGACGAACCGGTGCAGCGCCTGGTACAGGTGCCCGGGCGAGCCCGCGTCCGGCGTGAGGTACCACGTGGCACCGTCGAACAGGTCCGCCCGCGCGTGGCCGACCCCGGTCGTCTCCGCTCCGGCCAGGGGGTGCCCGCCGATGTAGCACGGCGCGGTCACCGCGCCGACGAGTGCGTGCTTGACCGAGCCCACGTCGGTGACGATCGCCCCGTTCTGGGCCAGCGCGCACGCCTGAGCCACGGTGTCCGCGAGCGCCCGCAGCGGCACCGCGGCCACCCAGACGTCGATGTCGCGGGCCTCCTCCGGGCGGGCGACGGCCTCGTCCAGGACGCCGGCCGCAACGGCGCGCCGCAGGGCGTCCGCGTCCGCGTCCCAGCCGGTGACGTGCACGCCAGACGTCCGGCGTGCGGCCAGCGCCACCGACCCGCCGATGAGGCCCACACCCAGGACGGCGACCCGCACGCTGTGCTCCTCCCTGCCGCCCGCCGCCTCAGGCGGGGACGCCGCTGAGGACCTTGCCGACGATCGCCGCGACCTGCTGCACCTTGTGCAGGTAGCCGGGGAAGTCGTCGACGTGCAGCTGCTGGGGGCCGTCGCACACCGCGTGGTCGGGGTCGGGGTGGACCTCGACGATCAGGCCGTCGGCCCCGGCGGCGACGGCCGCCAGGCTGAGCGGCTCCACGAGGTCCCGCCGGCCCGCCGCGTGCGAGGGGTCCACGACGATCGGCAGGTGCGTCAGCTCCTTCAGGACGGGGATCGCGGTGAGGTCGAGCGTGAAGCGGTAGGCGGTCTCGAACGTCCGGATCCCCCGCTCGCAGAGCACGACCTTCTCGTTGCCCTCCTTGAGGATGTACTCCGAGGCGTTCAGCAGCTCGTCCAGCGTGGCCGACAGGCCACGCTTGAGCAGCGCCGGGACGCCGGAGCGCCCGATCTCGGTCAGCAGCGTGTAGTTCTGCATGTTGCGCGCGCCGACCTGGATGACGTCGGCGACCGCCGCCACCGCCTCGACGTCGCGGACGTCCATGAGCTCGGTGACGATCGGCAGCCCGGTGCGCTCCTTGGCCTCGGCCAGCAGGCGCAGCCCGTCCTCCCCGAGGCCGTGGAAGGCGTAGGGGCTGGTGCGCGGCTTGTAGGCCCCGCCGCGGAACATCGTCGCCCCCGCCTCGAGCATGGCGTCGGCGCTGTCGAGGATCTGCGCGCGAGACTCCACGGTGCACGGCCCGGCGATCATCGCGAAGTGCTCGCCGCCGACGCGTCGGCCGCCGATCTGGAAGACCGAGCGGTCGCGCAGCTGCGCGGAGGCGAGCTTGTAGGGCTTGAGGATCGGCACCACGCGGTCCACGCCGGGGTGCCCCTCCAGCTCCAGGCGGGCGATGTGCTCACGGTCGCCGACGGCGCCGATGACGGTCACCTCGTCGCCGGCGCTCGGGTGCGCGCGGGCACCCGCGCTCTGGATGCGGTCGATCACGGCCTGCACGTCCTGCGGGCTGGCCGAGGGCTTCATCACGATCATCATGCTCTGGTCCTTGGGGTCGTCTGCTCGAAGAATGGGGCGCTACGGGTGCGGACGTGTGACACGTCCGCCGGGGCGGCGCTCGGCCCGGGGCCCAAGGGGCGGACGGCGTGCGCGGAGCACACCGACCGAGCGCCTAGCTAAATCGCCAGGACCAGGCGGTCGCATAGAGGGCACCGGCCGCGCGCGCGTCGGCCACGAGGGCGACGGGGGTGCTGCGCGTGGAGGGGGCGAGGTGCGCCATGCGGACGGCCATGATGACACATCCTGAATGGGCTCGCGACCGCTCAGCGGCCCAGCACGGCCCTGAACGCCCCGAGGAACCGCTCGTTGTCCCGCGGGGTGCCGTAGGTCACGCGCAGGTGCCCGGAGCGGCCCTGGCCCGTCCCGCCGCGCACGAGCACGCCGCGCTGCGCCAGCGACGCGACGACGTCGCCCTCCCCGGGGCCGTCTTCGGGGAGCGCGAACCAGCAGAAGTTGGCCTGCGAGGCGGCCGGAGCCAGGCCGAGGTCCTCCAGCGCGGACTCCATCGTCACCCGGGCGAAGATCGAGCGCTCGACCCGGTCGGCGATGGCGTCCTGGTGGCGCAGCGCCTCGATGGCGGCCGCCTGGGCCGGGCTGGAGCAGAAGAAGGGCTGGCGGATGCGGTCGACCGCAGAGACGAAGCGGCTGTCGCCGCACAGCGCGTAGCCGACGCGCAGGCCGCACAGGCCGTAGACCTTGGAGAACGTGCGCAGCAGCACGAGGTTGGGGTGCTTGGCCAGCAGGTCGACGGAGGCGTCGGGGTCGTCCAGGGTGTTGAACTCGCAGTAGGCCTCATCCAGCAGCACACACACGTGGCGGGGCACCCGCGCGACGAAGTCGGCGATCGCGTCCAGCGGCAGGGCGGTCGACGTCGGGTTGTTGGGGTTGCAGACGATGACCAGGCGCGTGGCCACGGTGATCTGGGCGAGCATCGCCTCCAGGTCGTGCTCGTCGCGGTCGTTGAGCGGCACGCGGATGCCGCGGGCGCCGGTGGCCGCCTCCAGGTACGGGTAGACGCTGAACGACGGCCAGGCGTGGACGACCTCGGCGCCGGGCTCGAGCAGGACGTCGCCGGCGGCCATGAGGATGTCGCAGGAGCCGGTGCCGATGGCGATGCGCCCGACGGGGAGGCCGAAGCGCTCGCCCAGGGCGCGTCGCAGCCTGGCGTTCGTGGGGTCCGGATAGCGATTGGCGGTGCCGAGCGTCCGGGTGATCGCCTCGACGACCTGGGGCAGCGGAGGTTCCGGCGTCTCGTTGGAGGCCATGAGCGACACGTCCTCCGGGAGCGCGTAGGAGGACGCCATCGGGTAGGGCGGGGTGCGCCCCACCCGCGCGGAGAACTCGATCGTCATCGGCTACTGCGCGGACTCCAGGTCGGTGCGCAGGGCGCGGGCCTCCCCGAGGTAGACGTGCCGGGCCTCATGCCCGTCGTCGGCGTGGTAGTGGATGAGGACGCGGATGACCCGCGGCAGCGAGCCGGGCACCTCGATCTCCTTGGCGCACAGCAGCGGGACCTTGTCGAACCCGAGCTGCCGGGCCGCGACGGCGGGGAACTCGGCGTCCAGGTCCGCGGTCAGCGTGAAGATGCAGCTGACGACGTCGTCGGGGCCGATCTGGTTGCGCTTCATGATCTCCCGCATGAGCCACGAGGTCGCACCGAGGATGGCGTCGGACTCGTTGCGGTCGACCGATGAGGCGCCGCGGAGGGCGAACAGACGCATAGGCCGCGGCATTCTCGCATGCCGCGGCCGGTCAGGATGGGCGCGGACCGCGGTCAGCCGTGGCGGGCGACGACCGGCCCGTCGCCTGTCCGGGCGTGTCGGCGGTGTCGCGCAGCCGCTGGACCTCGGCGGCCGACAGGCGGCGGACCCCGCCGACGGCCAGGTCGCCGAGCCGGAGGGGCCCGATAGCGATCCGGGTCAGGGTCACGACCGGGTGTCCGATCGCCTCGCACATGCGCTTGACCTGGTGCTTGCGCCCCTCGTGGATCGTGATCTCGAGGATTCCCGGGCGGGTCTGGCGCACCTGGGCGGGTGCGGTCCGGCCGTCGTCGAGGACGATGCCCTCCCGCAGGCGACGCAGCGAGCCCTCCGAGACGGGCAGCTCCCGGACCTTGACTCGGTAGGTCTTGGGGACCTCGAACGACGGGTGCGTCAGCTTGTGCGCCAGGTCGCCGTCGTCGGTGAGGAGGATCAGGCCGGTGCTGTCGGCGTCCAGACGGCCCACCGGGTACAGGCGGGCGTCGGAGTCGACGAGGCCGACGACGGTCGGGCGTCCGTGGGTGTCGTGCGCGGTGGATACGACCCCGGCCGGCTTGTGGACCGCATAAACGAGCCGGCGGCGCCGGGTCGGCGGGTTCAGGAGCTCGTCGTCGACCGCGATCCGCTCGCTGCCGTCCACGTCGCGGGCGGGGTCGGTGATCACCTGGCCGTCGACCCGGATGCGCCCGTCGCGGATGAGGACCTCCGAGGCGCGGCGCGAGGCCACACCGGCGTGGGCGAGGTGCTTGGCCAGGCGCATGGACGACAGCCTGCCACGATGGGGCCGTGGACCTTGACCTCCTCGACACGACGCTGGCCGAGCTGGGCCAGCCCGCCTTCCGCGCGCGCCAGGTGTGGGCGTGGGCGGCGCGGGGCGCGGGCGGCTACGCGGAGATGACCGACCTGCCGGCTCAGCTGCGCGACGAGCTGGCCGCGCGGGTGCCGTTCTCGACGCTGACCGTGGAGCGCGAGACCCGCTCGCAGGACGGGACGCTGAAGGCGCTGCTGCGCACCTGCGACGGGCGGCTGATCGAGACCGTGCTCATGCGCTACAAGGACGGGCGCGGCTCGGTGTGCGTCTCCTCGCAGGTCGGCTGCCCGCTGACCTGCACGTTCTGCGCGACAGGCCGCATGCGCTTCGCGCGCAACCTCACAGCCTGGGAGATCCTCGACCAGGTCCTGCACTTCAAGCGCTGCGCGCCGGTGACCAACGTGATCTTCATGGGCATGGGCGAGCCGATGATGAACCTCGACCACGCCCTGGCCGCGTGCGCGCGCCTGCCCGACGTCGGGGTCACCCACCGGCGCACCGCGATCTCGACCGTCGGCTGGATCCCGGGCATCGACCGCCTGACCGCCTGCGACATGCCGATCCGCCTGGCGCTGTCGCTGCACGCGGCCGACGGGGCGCTGCGCTCGCAGATCATGCCGGTCAACGACCGCTATCCGCTGGCCGAGGTGCTGGCGGCGTGCGAGCGCTTCTACGCCGTCCGGCGGCGGCAGGTCTTCGTGGAGTACGTGATGCTCGGCGGCGTCAACGATGGGGTCACGCACGCCGAGGAGCTCGCCGCGGTGCTGGACCCGGCGGTGTTCAAGGTCAACCTCATCCCGTACAACCCGACCGACTCGGTGTACGACGGGTCCTCGCGTGAGGCCATCGAGGCCTTCCGGGCCACGCTGGAGTCCCGTGGCGTCCGCGCCACCCTCCGCCTGACCCGGGGGCAGGACATCGACGCGGCCTGCGGGCAGCTGGCCACAACCCACGCGGCCTGACGGCGGGTCGCCGGGTCGCCGGGGTGCGTGGAGACTCGGTGACGTATGGCAGCACCGAAGCTCCACCCACGCCCTCCGGCGGGCCCGCACCCACCTGCGTGGAGTCTCGTTGACGTATGACAGCACCGAAGCTCCACGCACCGCCGCCAGCGCCCACGATCCATCGGCGTGGAACCGCGGTCAGTCGGCGTCGGGCGACGGGACCAGGCGCGGGCCGCCGCCGAAGGGCGCGGGGGCCGGCGGCAGCGGGGCGCGCCCGCTTCCCTCCTCGGTCGCCGCGGGATGCTCGTCGGGCCCCGCGGCCACGTCGTCCTCCCCGGCCTCGACGAGGCTGGGCTGGGCCGGCGCCGCGGGCACGCCCGATCGCGCCTCCCCCGCGCGCAGCAGACGCTCGCGCAGGTCGGCGGTCTCCTCCGGCGACGGATCCCACTGGGCCACGTCGGGCAGGTCCTGCAGCGAGGCCAGGCCGAAGAGCTTGAGGAACAGGGCGGTGGTGCGAAAGAGGATGGCGCCGAACGGGGAGCGCCCGGCCTCCTCGACGAGCCCGCGCTCCAGCAGCGTGGACGAGGCCGAGTCGGCGCTCACGCCGCGGATGCGCGTGATCTCGGGGCGGGAGACGGGTTGCAGGTAGGCGACGATGGACAGGGTCTCGGCCTGGGCGGGGGTCAGCGGCGGCGTGCGCGGCCTGGCGAGCAGCCGTCGGGCGGCGTCCTCGGCCTCGGGGGCGCTGGCCAGCGTCAGGCCGCCGGCGACCTCCTTGAGCTCCAGGCCCCGCAGGCCGGGCGCGTAGGCCGCGCGCAGCTGGCCGAGGGCGACGTCAAGCTCTTCGCCCGAGCACGCGCACGCCTCCATCAGCGAGGCCCCGGCCACCGGCTCGGGCGACAGGAAGAGCAGCGCCTCGACGGTGCGGGCGAGCTCGTCGAGGATCCGGGGCGCCTCCGTCACGGTCATGCGGTCACCGCGGTGGCCGGACGGGGCGCGCGCTCGGGCGGGCGGGGCTCGGCGCCGGTGATGGCGATCTCGCCGAAGGGCTCGTCCTGGACCCAGGTGGCCTCGCCCTGCTTGTAGAGCTCCAGCAGCGCGAACAGCGTCACGCACACGGTGACGCGGTCGGCGTCGCGGACGGCCTCGGAGAACGTGCACGCCCCGCGCTTGAGCAGCGTGCGCAGGTGCACGAGGCGCTCGGCGACGCTCACCCGCGGGATGGTCAGGTGGTCCAGGCGCACCGCCTCGGGCATCCGCAGCAGCGAGCCCAGCGCGCCGCCGAGCTGCTGGGGCCGGTAGACGGCGGCCGGCAGCTCGGTGTAGTCCACGGTGCGCAGGAAGGCGGGCGGCGGGGCGCTGCGGTAGCGGTAGCCGTGCTCGGCCGTCAGGCGCTCGCTCAGGTGATCGGCAGCCGTCCGGTAGCGGCGGGCCTCGACGAGGCGGGCCAGCAGCTCCTCCGCGGCCTCGACCGGTCCGAGCTCCTCCAGCGCCTCTTCCTCCTCGCGCGGCAGCATGAGGCGCGACTTGAGCTCCAGCAGCGCGGCGATGAGCACGAGGAACTCGGTGGCGGCCTCCAGGTCCAGCTCGCCGCGCTCCTGCAGGAAGTCCATGTAGCTGACCACGACGTCGGCGAGCGAGACCTCCAGCAGGTCGACCTCCTCGCGCAGGATGAGCGTGAGGAGCAGGTCGAACGGGCCGGAGAAGACCTCCAGATCCAGCTCGAGCGCTTCGGCGACGCGGGGCATCCGAGCAGACGGTAACCGGCGCGCCGGTCGCCCCGGGGCCGAACCCATGCCGGTCGAAGGCCGTTTGCCGCAACGTCCGGGGCTTTGCCGGGTCGATCCGCCGGTGGTCGTCGGCGGTGCGGCCACGGGCGGCCGCGCGGCCGGGTCGACCGACGGCGTGACCGCGGGCGTACTACGGTGCGGGGGTCCCCCGAACCACGAGGCTTTGATGTCAGCATACGGACGAATCTTCACCGCGATCTACGATCCGTTCCTCGCCTGGGGTGAGCGGGCGGGCATGGCCGCCCTGCGGCGGTCGGTGCTCGCCGACGCGACGGGCGACGTGCTGGAGATCGGGGCAGGGACGGGTCTGAACCTGGAGGCGTATCCAGCCGGGTTGACCTCGCTCACGCTTGCCGACCCCGAGCCCTCGATGGTCGACCGCCTGCGCGAGCGCGCAGCGGGCAGGTCGCCGGCGCCGCGCGTGGACGCCGCGCCCGCCGAGGAGCTGCCCTACCCCGACGACGCCTTCGACACCGTCGTGAGCACCCTCGTGCTCTGCACCGTCACCGACGTCGACGCTGCCCTGGCGGAGATCCGGCGGGTGCTGCGGCCGGGTGGCCGACTGCTCGTCGTCGAGCACGTGCGCGCCGCTGACGACAGCGCCCTGAGCGGCTGGCAGGACCGCCTGCACGAGCCGTGGCGGCGCTTCGGCTACGGCTGCCACTGCAACCGGGACACGCGGGGCGCGCTCACCGCGGTCGGGTTCGGCGTCGAAGGCCTGTCGGCGGCGCGCTGGCCACGGATGCCGCCGATCGTCACGCCGCTGATCTCCGGGACGGTGACCGCCCCCGCCACCTGAACCGACCGGACTGCACGGCCGAGGGCGCGCCCGCCGGCCCGTGGTCAGGGTCGGGCGCCGACGCCCATCACCGCGCGCACGTCGGCGAGCGTGTCCTGCGCGATCACCCGCGCCTTGTCGGCCCCGGCGGCGAGCGTCGCCTCCAGGGCGTCCTCGTCGGCCCGCAGCGCCTCGTAGCGCTCGCGGACGGGCCTGAGCATCGCGATGACCGCCTCGGCCGCGGCGACCTTCAGGTCCCCGTAGCCACGCGCGTCCGCCAGCGAGGCCAGCGCCTCGTCGACCGAGCAGCCACGGGCGGCGGCGAGGATCTCCACGAGGTTGGTCACGCCCGGCTTGTCGGCGCCGACACGGATCTCGTTCTCGGAGTCGGTCACCGCCCGCTTGAACTTCTTGAGGATCGCGGAGTCGTCGTCCAGGACGTAGACGCGTCCCTCGTCGCCCCCGACCGAGGTGGACATCTTCCGCGTGGGCTCCTGCAGGTCCATGATCCGGGCGCCGACGGGCGGGATGCGGTGCTCGGGGACGACGAGGACCTCATCCTCGGGCGCGAAGCGGGCGTTGAAGCGCCGCGCGCACTCCCGCGTGAGCTCGACGTGCTCGCGCTGGTCCTCCCCGACCGGCACCACGTCCGTCCGGTAGGCCAGCACGTCCGCGGCCATCAGGACGGGGTAGAACAGGATCCCGGCGCCCACCAGCTCACGCTGGCGGGAGGACTTGTCCTTGAACTGGTGCATGCGGTTCAGCTCGCCGACGGCGGTGACGCTGGTCAGCAGCCACGTCAGCTCCGCGTGCTCGCGCACGTCGCTCTGACGGAAGAGGACACAGCGCTCCGGATCGACCCCGGCGGCCAGCAGCAGCGCCGTGGTGTCCAGGACGCGCGCGCGCAGCTCGGCGGGCTCGTAGGCGACGGTGGTCGCGTGCAGGTCGACGATGCAGTAGACGGCCTCGCCCCGGTCCTGCCCGTCGACGTACTGGCGGATCGCGCCGATGTGGTTACCCAGGTGCTTGCGGCCGGTGGGCTGGATGCCGCTGAAGATCCTCGTCATGGCGAGCGGGACGGTAGCGGCCGGGCGCTCAGCGCAGCGCTGCGGGATCTGCGCCCAGCGCTCCAGGTCCGGGGCCTCCCCGGCGAACGCGACGCGGTCGGCCACCCCGCCGACGCGGACGCGGATCTCGGCGGCCGCAGCCGCCGGGTCGTCGCCCCGGACAGCGAACAGCGCCAGCGTGTCGTCGTCGACCAGGCCGGGCATGCGCGCCCAGCCGTCTTCGCGGGACAGCGTGTGCAGGCGCTCGTGGAGGGGCCCGAGGCCGTGCAGGTCCAAGATGTGCCGGTAGCCGGGCGTGGAGCCGTAGAAGGCCACGCGACGGCGGGCGTCCTCCCACTCGGCGTCGCTCGTGGCCACGAACATTCCGACCGTGACCTGCAGGTCCTCGCGGCGGCGGCCGCCGCGCTCCAGGCCGCGCTCGAGGGCCGGGAGCGTGATCTGCGCCAGGCTGTCGGCGGTCTGCAGCGCGTGCCCGAGGAACCCGTCCGCGACCTCCCCGGCGACCTCGAGCATCCGCTCGCGCACCGCGGCCAACAGGACCGGGGGCCGCGGGTGCGGGTGCGGCGCCGGCCGGAAGTTCGGCGGCATCAGCGTGTGGGTCCAGAACTCGCCGCGGAAGTCGAGGTCCGTCCCGTGCTCCCAGGCGTCGAAGATCGCCCGCAGCGCGAGGACCTGCTCGCGCATCCGGGCGGCCGGCCGGTCCCAGGCGGCGCCGTAGCGACGCTCGACGTGGGCACGGACCTGGGAGCCGAGCCCGAGCGCGAAGCGCCCGCCGCTGAGCGCCTGCAGGTCCCACGCGGCGTAGGCGAGGTCCATCGGGGTGCGCGGGAGGCCGAGGGCGATGCCGGTGCCAACGCGGCAGTTCCGGGTTGCGATGGCCGCGAGCGCGGCGGCGACGAAGGGGCTGCCGGACGTCTCGGTCACCGCGACGGTGTCAAAGCCCAAGGCCTCGCCGCGGGCGGCCGCGGCGGCCACGTCGGTGATCGGCAGGTCCCGCAGGGTCAGGTCGACGCGCACCGCGCAAGCATCGCGCCTGACGCCGCTGCGCGGAGCCTCGATGCTGCTCTGCCTTGCTCAGCCACCGCGATGCGCGCCGCGGTGCACGCCGCGGTGCACGCCCCGCGTTCAGCCCGCCTGGCAGGGGTCCATGGAGTCTCGGTGCTGTCCTACGACACTCAGCGTCCGGCCACCGCGCCAGGCTGCGCCGCGCACGGTCGGTGGAGTCTCGATGATGCCCCACGACATCCAGCCTCCACGCACCCGGCCTGCCGGGCCCCAGCACTCGCCACGACGGAGCCTCCGGGCCAGCGCTTGGCGGCGCCGAAGCGCCGCCGGACCTACATCGCCTGGCGGATCACCGGGCGCTTGGCGGCGCCGAAGCGCCGCCGGACCTACATCGCCTGCCGGATCACCGGGCGCTTGGCGGCGCCGAAGCGCCGCCGGACCTACATCGCCTGCCGGATCACCGGGCGCTTGGCGGCGCCGGCCTCATCCAGTCGCCGCACCGGCGTGGTGTACGGCGCGTTCTGCGCGATCGCCGGGTCCTCGGCGGCCTCACGAAGGATCACCGTGATCGCCTCCGCGAACGCGTCGAGCGTCTCCTTGGTCTCGGTCTCGGTCGGCTCGATGAGGAAGGCCTCGTCGACGAGCAGCGGGAAGTACACGGTCGGCGGGTGGAAGCCGTGGTCGAGCAGGCGCTTGGCCAGGTCCAGTGTCCGGATCCCCAGGTCCTTCTTCATCGGGGCGCCGGAGAGGACGAACTCGTGCATGCACAGGTCGCCGAAGGCCAGCGGCAGGTGCTCGCCGACCTGGTCGCGCAGCCGGGACCGCAGGTAGTTGGCGTTGAGCACCGCCGTCTCTGACGCGTCCTTGAGGCCTTCGGCCCCGAGCGAGCAGATGTAGGCGTAGGACCGCACGAAGCACCCGTAGTTGCCCTGAAAGCCGCGCAGGCGCCCGATCGACTTGCTGCCGGGCTTCCCGTCGGCGGGGTCGCTGTCCAGCGTGAACGTGCCGTCGTCGAGCTTCTCGATCACCGGCACCGTCAGGTACGGCGCGATGCGGTCGGACACCGCGATCGGTCCCGAGCCCGGCCCGCCGCCACCGTGGGGCTGGGTGAAGGACTTGTGCAGGTTGTAGTGGACGATGTCGAAGCCCATGTCCCCCGGGCGCGAGATGCCCATGACGGCGTTCAGGTTCGCCCCGTCGTAGTACAGCGTCGCCCCGACCCCGTGGACGACCTGAGCGATCTCCTCGATCTGACGGTCGAAGACCCCCAGGGTGTTCGGGTTGGTGAGCATGAGGCAGGCGACGTCGGTCCCCGCCTTGGCCCGGAGGTCCTCGATGTCCACCCCGCCGTCGGGGTTGGTGCCGACCTTCACAACCTCGTAGCCGGCCATCGTCACCGTCGCCGGGTTCGTGCCGTGCGCCGTGTCGGGGGTCAGGACCTTCGTGCGCTGCTCGCCGCGGTCCTCGTGGTAGGCGCGGGTGAGCAGGACGCCGAGCAGCTCGCCGTGCGAGCCCGCCGACGGCTGCAGCGCCACGTGCGGCAGGCCCGCGACCGCGCCGAGCGCGCGCTCGAGGTTGTACATGAGCTCCAGCGCGCCCTGGGCACGCTTGGGCGTCTGCAGCGGGTGCAGCCGCGCGTGCCCGGGCAGGCCGGCGACGCGCTCGTGCAACCGCGGGTTGTGCTTCATCGTGCACGAGCCGAGCGGGTAGAAGCCCGAGTCCAGGTCGAAGTTGCGCTTGGAGAGGTTGACGTAGTGGCGGACGAGCTCGGGCTCGGAGACCTCCGGCAGCCGGGCCGGATCGCGGCGGCGGAAGGCGTCGGGCAGCAGGCCGTCGACGTGAGGCACGTCGAGCTTGGGGCACGTGAAGGCCCGGCGCCCGGCTGCGCCCTTCTCGAAGATCGTCCGGACCTCGGCGCGCTGCATCGGCGTCCCGCCGGCGCTGCCGGGCGGCGCGTCGGCCTGGCCGGTCCGGGAGATCGCCGGGTCGCCGTGCAGGGTGTTGTCGTCGACGACAGTCATACGGTTGCCTCCTTGTGCACCGGGGCGCCGGGCGAGGGAGCCTCTGGCGAGCTCGCCCCCGGAACCCCAGCCCCCTGGGCGAGGTGTTCCGCCACCCCCGCGCTCGTGCCGGCTCGTTCCGCCGCGACCGCCTCGCCGAGGACGGCCACGAGCCGGTCGATGTCCGCGCGCGAGCGCTGCTCGGTCAGCGCGACGAGCAGTCCGCCGGCGTGGTCGGGATCGCCGGTCAGCGCCTGCAGGTCGGCGCCCGGGTGCACCCCGGCGTCCTGACAGCGATCGATGACGGCCGCCACCGAGGGCACGTCCAGGCGCACGGCGAACTCGCGGACGACCGGCTGGTCGTGCAGCTTGTCGACCCCGTCGAGCGCGGCCAGCGCCTCACGCGTGTGGTGCGTGCGCTGCAGCAGCAGCTCGCCGAGCTCGACGAAGCCCTCGCGGCCCAGCCAGGCCAGGTAGACGGCGCCGCCGAGCGCGTTGAGGGCCTGGGCGGTGCAGATGTTCGAGGTCGCCTTCTCACGGCGGATGTGCTGCTCGCGCGTCTGCAGCGTGAGCACGAAGCCGCGGCGCCCGTCGACGTCCGTCGTCTCCCCGGCGATGCGGCCGGGCATGCGGCGCAGGTAGGCGTCGGTGGCGGCGAAGAAGCCGAAGGACGGGCCGCCGAAGTCCAGGCGGTTACCCAGGGCCTGGCCCTCCCCCACCGCGACGTCCACGCCGCACTCCCCGGGGGGCGCGAGCACGCCGAGGGTCATGGGGTCGACCTGCGCGATGACGACGGCGGGCGAGTCCTTGGCGGCGGCGCTGAGCGCGGCGGCGTCCTCCACCGCACCGAGCACGTTGGGCTGGGCGAAGAACACGGCGCTCGTGTCCGCGTCGATCGCGTCCGCCCACGCGCCGGGGTCGGTGACGCCGCCGGCCAGCGGCACGACGACGACCTCGATGTCGTAGCCGTAGGCGTACGTGCGCAGCGTCTGCAGCGAGTGCGGGTGCAGGCCGGCGGAGACGACGAACCGCGACTTGCCGTTGGCGAGCTTGGCCAGGTAGCCGGCGGCGGCGACGGCGCTGGGGCCCTCGTAGACCGACGCGTTGGAGACCGGCAGGGCGGTGAGCTCACAGATCGTCGTCTGGTACTCGAACATGACCTGCAGCCCACCCTGGGAGATCTCCGGCTGGTAGGGCGTGTACGGGGTCAGGAACTCCGAGCGCGACATGAGCATGTCGATGACGGCGGGCACGTAGTGGTCGTACATGCCGGCCCCCAGGAAGCAGACCTCGTCCTCGGCGCTCGTGTTCTTCGCCGCCAGGTCGCGCAGGTGCGCGTAGACGTCCTGCTCGGGCAGGCCCTCGGGGATGTCCAGGCGCTCGCGCAGTCGCACCCCCGACGGGATCTGGCGGTCGAAGATCTCCTCCAGCGAGTCCACGCCGATGGCCTGCAGCATGTGCTCCAGATCGGCGTCGGTGGTGGTGGTGTAACGGCTCATCTACGACAGCGTCCCCTTATAGGTGGCGGCATCCATCAACGTCTCCTGCTCGGATACGTCGCTCACGCGCACCTTGACCATCCAGCCGTTCGCGTACGGGTCGTTGTTGATGGCCTCGGGGTCTTCGCCGAGAGCCTCGTTGACCTCCACGATCTCGCCCGACAGCGGCGCGATGACGTCCGAGACGGCCTTGACGGACTCGACCTCGGTGTAGGGCTCGTCCTTGACGACCGTCGTGCCCACCGCCGGCGGGTCGAAGAAGACGACCTCGCCGAGGGCGTCCTGGGCGTACCAGGTGACGCCGAAGGTGGCGACATCGCCGTCGATCTTGGCCCAGTCGTGATCGGGGTGGTAGAGCAGGCCCTCGGGGTAGCTGGCGTCGGACACGACGGGTTCCTCTCGTGGTGGTCTTCTCTAGCGGGAGTACAGGGGCTTGGCGGCGACGACGGCCTCGCGCTGACGGCCGCGCACGTCGATCGACAGCGCGGTGCCCACGGCGGCGTTCTCGGCCGGCACGTAGGCCATGCCGATGCCGACGCCCAGCGACGGGGACAGCGTGCCGCTGGTCACCTCACCGCCGCCGATCACGGCGTTGCCCTGGCGGGCGATGCCCTTGCCGTCCACGGTGAAGGGCACGAGCTTCTCGGCGGGCCCGGCCTCGCGCGCGGTGCGGACGGCGTCGGACCCGATGAAGCCCGTGTCCTCCTTGCACGCCCAGCCCAGGCCGGCCTCGATCGGGCCGCGGGACTCCATCAGGTCGTTGCCGTAGAGGTGGTAGCAGACCTCCAGGCGCAGGGTGTCGCGGGCGGCCAGGCCGATCGGCTGGGCCCCGCGGCGCGTCAGCGCGTCCCAGACCGCGGGCGCGTGCTCGGAGTCCATGAGCAGCTCGACGCCGTCCTCGCCGGTGTAGCCGGTGCCGCACACGAGCACCTCGCGACCATCGATGCGACGGCGTGCGGTGGCGAAGCGGCCCGGCAGCGGGCGATCGGACAGGGCCTGCACTGTCTCGCGCGCCAGCGGACCCTGCACCGCGAGCATCGCGGTCGTGGGCGCGGCGTCGACGAGCTCGCAGTCGAATCCGGCTGCCTGCTCGCGGAACCAGGCCAGGTCCTTGGCGTGGTTTGAGGCGTTGGTGACGGTGAGGTAGTGGTCGGGGGCCAGGCGGTAGGTGAACAGGTCGTCCAGGACGCCGCCGTCCTCGCGGCACAGGACCGAGTACTGCGCGCCGCCCACGTCGAGCTTCTCGACGTCGTTGGACAACAAGCGCTGCAGGAACGCCGTCGCCTGAGGTCCGGAGGTCTCGATCTCGCCCATGTGCGAGACGTCGAAGACACCGACCTTCGTGCGGACCGCCTCGTGCTCCTCGCGGATGCCGACGTACTGGACGGGCATCTCGAAGCCCGCGAAATCGACGATCTTGCCCCCCGCCGCGACGTGGGCGTCGTAGAGCGGCGTCCGCTGCAGGGGCTGGGTCTCGGTGTCCTTCACGCGCCCGGCAACTTAGCAGCGCGAGAAGCCGCGGCGATGGTGCCGCGACCCGTGTGCGTGGAGGTTCAGGCACATATGACAGCACCGAGACTCCACCCACGCGCAAAGCACCCGCCCCCACCCGACGTGGAACCTCACGTACATATGACAGCACCCAGCTGAGACTCCACCCACCGCGGCGGCCATTGCCGCGATTCGCATGGCGGTACTGACTCCGTTCGCGTGATCGAGGCCGCGGGCGCGTCGTTCACGCAAGGTCGGTGTCCGCGTCTGGCTCAGTCGATGGCGCGACGGCGGAAGCCGAGGAGGCCGACGGTCAGCGCAGTCGCCAGGCCCAGGGCGATCCACCCTGGCGCCAGCGTGTCGAGGGTGGTCAGGGCGGCCCGCATTCCCTCGCTGAGGTAGGTGAGCGGGTTGACCAGCGTGGCGACCTGGAACCAGCGCAGGCTGCCCAGCGACTGCCACGGGTAGAACGTCGAACCGGTGGACAACAGCGGCGTGAGCACGACGGCGAACACGACGTTGATGCGCTGAGCGTCGACGCTCGTGCCCGGGAGGAGGCCGAGCGACGCGCCGACGAACGCGCCGGCGATCAGTAGCGCCACGAAGGCAAGCCAGTTCGCGCCGGCGACCTGCAGCCCACCGGGCAGGATGACCTCGGCCAGCGGCAGGATGAGCAGCGCGGCGATGATCCCGCGCACGCCGCGCCGCGGAGGCCAGCCCGTCCGGCCAGCTGCCGCGCGTCTGCGTCCTGGCCTGCCTGGACGCCTTCGGCCCGCAGTCGCAGCGAGACGTGGCCCGCCGCCTGCGGTGGGACCCCAGCGACCTCGTCGCCGTCGTCGACACCCTGGAACGCGACGGGCTGGCGGTGCGCCGGCGCGACCCGGCCGACCGGCGGCGCTACGCGCTCGAGATCACGACCGAGGGCTCGGCCTGGGTCCGTGCGGCGGTCACCGACGCCGCCGGGCCGAAGACCGCCGCGTTGCTGAGCGCCCTCGACGCCGACGAGATTACCTGACCGGGCTGCTGCGACGAGCACTTGCCGGGGTGGACGGGAGCTGCCCGCCCGCCGGCTGACCTACCGCAGGAAGGGCGGGATGTCGATGTCGTCGTCGCTGATCTCCAGCGACCCCCGCTCGACGCGCGGGGAGCGGTCCCGGGTGGACCGGTCGGCGCTGCGGCGGGTGTCCTCGCGCGCCTCGCGCGAGCGCACGGACGACGGGCGCACGTGATCGAAGCCGGTGGCGATGACGGTGACGCGAACCTCGTCGCCCATCGTCTCGTCGGTCACGGTGCCGAAGATGATGTTCGCGTTGGGGTCGGCGGCGCCCTGGACGATCTCGGCAGCCTCGTTGACCTCGAAGAGCCCGAGCTCGCGGCCGCCGGTGATGTTCAGCAGGATGCCGGTGGCGCCCTCCACGGACTCCTCCAGCAGCGGACTGGAGATGGCGCCCTTGGCGGCGTCCGCGGCGCGGTTCTCGCCGCCCGCGGTGCCGATGCCCATGAGCGCCGAGCCGGCGTCGCTCATGATCGTGCGCACGTCGGCGAAGTCGAGGTTGATGAGGCCGGGGATCGTGATGAGGTCGGTGATGCCCTGCACCCCCTGGCGCAGGACGTTGTCGGCCTCGCGGAAGGCCTCGAGGATCGTGGTGCGACGCTCGACCATCGCCAGCAGCTTCTCGTTCGGAATGACGATCAGGGTGTCGACGACCTCGCGCAGGCGGGCGATGCCCTCGTCGGCCTGGCGCATCCGCTGGGTGCCCTCGAACTCGAAGGGCTTGGTGACCACGCCCACGGTCAGGGCGCCGATCTCGTTCTTGGCGATCTCCGCGATGACGGGCGCGGCGCCGGTGCCGGTGCCGCCGCCCTCGCCGGCGGTGACGAAGACCATGTCCGCCCCCTTGAGGGACTCCTTGATGTCATCGCGCGATTCGGCGGCCGCGTTGAACCCCACCTCCGGGTTCGCGCCGGCCCCGAGCCCCTTGGTCAGGCCCATGCCGATGTTGAGCTTGATGTCCGCGTCGCACATCTGCAGGGCCTGGGCGTCGGTGTTCGCCGCCACGAACTCCACGCCGCGCAGCCCCGCGTCGACCATGCGGTTGACGGCGTTCGTCCCCCCGCCGCCGACGCCGACGACTTTGATGACTGCCAGATAGCTGCCGCTGGATTCCATGGTGCAAAAGTTCCGTCCTACCTTCGATCTATTGTCGAAGGTTTCGTAACCCGGGTGCCCGGATGGGCGATGCGCACGGTACGCAGGCGTTATGGCCTGTGTCAACGCGAAGTCTAGCCCGCAACGCCCGTTGCACGCGGTCAGACCCTCTACTCCGGGTTGAGTCTTACAGGATGTTCGACCCTCGAGGTGAGGTCGACGTTGGGGTCACGGGGTCGCCGGTGGGCCGGCACGTCCAGAGTCGGGTGCGGGCACGGCCGGCGACGCGGCGGCGCCGGTTGCGGCCCCGTCATCGGCCGATTCCGCGCCGGGGCTCAGGGGCTCCAGCCCCGTGGCGACCGGGCTCTCGGGGACGGTGACGTCGATGACGGTGGCGCCGGCCGAGGCCGGGTCGCCGAGCACGGCGGTGAGCGCGGCCCACTTGGCCTGAAGGCGCGTCGCCCCGCCGAAGGCGACCACCGGGCCGTCGCGCAGCTGCGCCTGCAGCCCGCGTCCGCCGGTGAACATCCGCGTGACCCGCGCCCGCAACGGGGTCGGACCGGCGGCGAGGATCTGCACCTGGGCGAGCGCGAGCGGGTCGTTGAGGCGAGCGCCGGCCGGCGGGTCCTGGAGGCTGACCGTCGCCTCGCCGTCGGCGGGGACGTCGCGCAGCAGCGTCCCGTCCCGGGCCACGAGGACGGAACGGCCGCCGGCCTGCAGCGCGGCGACCGCGACGCGCTCGACGACGCGGATCCGCAGGCCGTGCGGGGCGTCGCCGCTGGCGGTGACGCCGGCGACCACGGCAAAGCCGCGGACGGCGTCGCGGAGCGCGTCCTCACGAACGTGCAGGGTGGTCATGTCGGCCGCCGCCGCCGTCAGCGCATCCCGGATGGGCGCGGTCTGCGGACCGCGGAGCCCGGTGATGCTGACGTCCTGCACGGCGACGAGCGACGAGTCGCGCAGCCACCACCATCCTCCGGCGCCGGTGGCGGCGACGAGCAGCAGGGCCACGAGGACCCGGGGGCGGGGGCGGGGGCGCCACCGCCGAGTCCGGGTGCCGGTCGCGGGGGTGTGAGGCGGGCGCATGCGGGCCGGGAGCGGGAGCGGAAGGGTGCGACCGGACATCGCCTCCCCGATTCGACGGCGGCTGCCGGGTCCCTGCCCGCGGTCGACGCTGCAGCCCGACCTGCGCGACCCGACCCCCGTCATCCGGATTGCTGCTTCGGGGGTGGTCCGCTGTGTCCCGGCTTGTGGGAGTGAACGGACCCACCCTGGTGAGCCTCGGTGTGCGACGTCCCGAGGTACGCCCGCTGCGTCCGGGCCCTTGGGGCTCAGCGGGCGCACCCCTCGTGAGCGTCGCCCGCGACACCGGCTCCGCGGGATCCGGGGCCGCCGACCGGGTCACACCGGACCGCAGCACCATCGCTCTCACGCCCACGCGTCGGGCCGTACATTTCCCGGCCCGAGGGCCGGAAACGTACGCCACCGCGCCAGGAGGACCGATCCCACGCATCGGCGCCGCACGCTTACCGACGCTAGCCCCGGAAAGGTGCGCCACCGCGCCTTGAGCACCGTCTCATCCGGATGGTCGTCCAGGCTCTTGGCCGCCACCACCCCGACTCCACCCCGACCGACCGACCGACAATCGGTATCCGCCGGTGCGCGGGTCCGGCGCGTGATCCCGTGGGCCGCTCAGGCGGGGACCGGCACGGCGGCAAGCCGCTCGCCGAGGACGCGCACGTCGCCGGCACCCATGACGAGCACGAGGTCCCCGGCGCGCAGCCCCGGCCCCAGGACGCGCTGCACGTCGTCAAAGCGCGGCAGCCACCGTACGTCCATGCCCGGGCGCGCGTCCAGCGTGGTCTGGGCCAGCAGGCGACCCGTGACGCGCGGGAAGTCGGCCTGCACCTCGCGGGCCGGGTAGACGTCGAGCAGGCACACGACGTCGGCGGCGGCCAGGGCGCGGCCGAACGCGGCGGCCAGGTGCTCGGTGCGGCTGAACAGATGCGGCTGGAAGACCGCCACCACGCGCCCGGGCCCGAGGCTGCGGGCAGCCTGAACGGCGGCGGCGACCTCGGTCGGGTGGTGAGCGTAATCGTCGACGATGCGCGCGCCGGCGGCGCTGGTGCCGAGGGTCTCGAAGCGACGCCGCGCCCCGGGGACGGTGGCCAGTGCCGCGCGCGCGGCTTCGAGCTCGAAGCCCGCGAGCACGAGCGTCGCCAGCGCCGCCGCGGCGTTGCGCTGGTTGTGCTCGCCGGGACCGAGCAGCTCCAGCGGGGGCTCCTGAGCGTCGAAGGCGACGGTGGCACTCCCGTGGTCGCGGAGGGCGAGCACGTCCGGGCGGTCCCACAGCACCGCCTGGGCCGGGGCAGCCAGGAAGTGCCGGAACACGTCGCGGACCTCCTCCAGCGAGCCGTACGTCGCGTGGTGGTCGAGCTCGACGTTCGTGACGACGGCGATCTCGGCGTCGATGGCCAGCAGCGAGCGGTCGGACTCGTCGGCCTCCACGACCAGCCACTCCCCCGTCCCCCAGCGGCCGTTGTCACGGGTGGTCACCAAGTCGCCGCCGATGAGGTACGCGGGGTCCGCGCCGAGCACGATCAGCGCGTGGGCGAGCATCGACGTCGTCGTCGTCTTGCCGTGCGCGCCGGCGACCGCGATCGTGCGCTTCAGGGCACTGAAGCGGGTCAGGAGCTCGGCGCGGGGGTGGTCGGCCAGGCCCCGACGGACCGCTTCCGCCCGCTCTGGGTTCTCGGCGGTGATCGCGGTGGAGTGGAAGACCTGCACGTCGTCGCCGGCCGGGACGCCGGCGGCGTCGTGCCCGGCCCGGGCGTCGATCCCCCGTGCGCGCAGCGCGGCCAGGGCCGGGGTCTCGGCGTGGTCAGAGCCGGTGACCGTGGCCCCGAGCGCCTGCGCGCAGCGGGCGTAGGCGCTCATCCCTGCGCCGCCGATGCCGATCAGGTGCAGGCGCTGCCCGGCCCACGGGCCGTCGACAGCGGCCCCCGCCCACCCGGCCGGCCCGGCGTCGGTCACGTGGGGACGGCGGCGCCGAGCGCGAGCGGGTTGACCACCGGGTACGTGCGCCGGAAGGCCTCGTGCCGCAGGGCCTCCACGCGGAAGTTGGCGGCCTCCAGCAGGTCGGGGGTCGGCCGGTTGCAGTTGCAGCCCCCGGCGATCCGCTGCTGGATCGGGTTGAAACGGTCCTGGCTGCGGGCGCGTTTGGGGTCCGGGTTGCGGATGTGCTCGAGAAACAGCAGGCGGCCACCGGGGGCCAGCACGCGGCGGATCTCGCCCAGCGCGCCGTCGACGCTCGGGACCGTGCAGAGCACGAGCGTGGAGACGACGGTGTCGAAGCTGTCGTCCGCGAACGGCAGCGCGTCGGCGCCGGCGTCCACCACCTCGGCGTCGGTGCGTCCCTCGTCCGCCACGCGGGCGCGCAGGTGCTTGGCCATCCCGGGGTCGGGCTCGGTGAACACGAGGCGCTCCAGGCCCGCCCGGTAGTGGGCGACGTTCAGGCCGGTGCCCGCCCCCAGCTCGAGGACCCGCCCCTGCGCCTGGCCGACCACGCCGGCGCGCAGGTCACGCAGGCCAGCCTGCTCGGCCGCCGCGACGATCGTGTCGTACAAGGCAACGAAGATCCGATCCATGACTGACATGGCCGTAGCCTGCCACGTCACGCCCGCCCGGGTCCACCGGCCGTGCGTTTCAGCCGGCGGCCGCGAGGACCTCGGCGGCGATGTCCGCAGCGGCGTCCGGCCGGGCCAGGGCCGCCGAGGCGGCCGCCATGCCCGCCAGGTGTGTCCCGTCGCCCAGCAGCGCGTCGACCTCCGCCCGCAGGCGCCCGGCGTCCAGCTCGGCGTCGGGGACGAGCACGGCGGCGCCCGCGTCGACCATCCAGCGCGCGTTGCCGGTCTGGTGGTCGGCGGCGGCGTGCGGGTAGGGCACGAGGATCGCCGGGCGCCCGTGGGCGGCGATCTCGAAGACCGAGCCGCCCGAGCGCGCGACGACGAGGTCGGCGGCAGCCAGGGCCGGCGCGAAGGGAGCGATGTACGCGCGCAGGTCGTAGTGGTCCCCAACGCCGACCGCCTGGGCCCGGAGCGCCTCGATGTCGCGCTCGCCGGCGGCGTGCAGCACGCGCAGGCCGGACGGAGCGCTCGTCCCGAACGCCTCAAACGTCGCCGCGTTCAGCGAGCGGGCGCCGAGCGACCCGCCGAACACGAGCAGGCAGGTCTCGTCGTCGGCCAGGTCAAAGCGCTCCCGGGCCGCGGCGCGATCGGTGGCCGGGGCGGGCACCGGCCGGCCGGTCACCCGGTAGCGCGCGCCCTCCCGCCCGGCGATCGGGAAGGCCAGGCACACCCGCTGCGCGCGCGGGGCCAGCAGGCGGTTGGTGAGGCCCAGGTGGCTGTCGGCCTCGGTGAGGACGATCGGAACGCGCTTGGCCAGCGCCGCCGCGCACACGGGCCCGGCGACGTACCCGCCGCCGCCGACGACCACGTCGGGGCGCTCGTCGCGGACGATGCGCCGGGCGGCGGCCACCGCGCCCACCGCACGCGCTGTCCCCCGGGCGGCCTTCAGCGGGTTGCTGCGCGACAGGCCCTCGACCCGCAGCGGGTGCAGTTCGTACCCGGACTCGGGGACGAGGCGCGCCTCGGCCCGGTCGCCCCCGGCGAAGGCGACGTGGTGGCCGTCACCCCGCAGCGCGTCGGCGACCGCCAGGGCCGGCACGACGTGCCCGGCCGTCCCTCCGGTGGCGATCAGCACCCGCGTCATCGAGCCGGGATCCTGGCACGGCGCGGACGTGGGCGACGCCTCCCTGTGCCACGTTGAGCAGCAGGCCCATCGAGGCCAGCAGGACGATGAGGCTCGTGGACCCGTAGCTGAGGAAGGGCAGCGGCACCCCGGTCAGGGGGGCCAGACCGAGCACGGTGAACACGTTCAGGGTGCCCTGGCAGAGGATCATCGAGGTCAGGCCGACGGCCAGCAGCTTGCCGTAGGCGCCCTTGGCGGTCCGGGCCACCCGCAGCCCGGCGTAGGCGATGAGCCCGTACAGAAACAGCACGACGCTGACGCCGAGCACCCCGAGCTCCTCGCCGATGATGGCCAGGATGAAGTCGGTGTGGGCCTCGGGCAGATAGAAGACCTTCTGCACCGACTCGCCCAGGCCACGGCCGAACAGGCCGCCGGAGCCCAGGGCGATCTGCCCCTGCACCGACTGGAAGCCGGCCCCGCCGGCGTCGGCCCACGGGTTCAGGAACGTCGTCAGCCGGGCACGGCGGTAGGGCTCCAGCAGGGCGAAGAGCAGGATCAGCACGACGGCGGCGCCGATGGCCATCATCAGGTGGCGGCCCGACAGCCCGGCGGCGACGAGGACGGCGGCCAGCGTGAAGGCGATGACCAGCGCCGTCCCCAGATCGGGCTGGGAGACGATGAGCAGGCACGCTCCCCCGGCCACCGCCCCGAGGGGGACGAGCAGCCGCGGCGAGGCGATGATCCGCGGCCGGGTCGCCAGCGTCTTGACGGCGTAGAGGACGAGGGCGAGCTTCATCAACTCCGAGGGCTGGAACTGCAGCGGCCCTGCCCCCAGCCAGCGCTGGGCGCCGTTGATCTCCACGCCGACGCCGGGCACCTTGACCGCCAGCAGCAGGCCGAAGCACACGAGCAGGAACGGCGTGGTGAAGCGCACGACGACCTCCAGGCCGCGCTTGGACAGGACGTGCATGACCACCAGCCCGAGCGCGCCGTAGCCGACGTAGCGGACGAGGAAGGCGGTGCCGTCCCCCTGGCCCTCCAGCAGGGTGCGGGCGCTGGAGGCGCTGTAGACCATGACGGCGCCGGCGGCCAGCAGGCAGAGCGTGGCGGTGAGCAGGATGTTGGCTTCGAGCGGCTGCGAGCGCTCCGGGGACGGCGGCATCAGCCGGGGATTCGACGCCGCCGCCGCGATTCCTCATGTGAGGGCCCTCAGGACGGGCGACCCGTCGCACGTCGTGCTCGCCCTGCGGACACAGCGTGCGACGCGGACGCCCGGTCAGCCGCGCAGGCCCGCGACCAGGGCCTGGAAGTGCCGACCGCGCTCCTCGTAGTCGCGGTATTGACCGAATGACGCGCAGGCCGGGGAGAGCAGGACGATCTCGCCCGCCCGGGCGGCCGCCCGGGCGGCGGCGAACGCGGACGGCAGGTCCCCCCGGTCGGTGCCCGTGCCCAGCGCCTCCGCCAGGCGACCCGCGGCCTGCCCGATCAGGTGCACCCCGGCGCAGCGCGCGGCGACCGGGGCCCGCAGCGGGGCGAAGTCCTCCCGCTTGGTGTCGTCGCCACCGAGGATCAGCTGGACGGGTGCGTTCATGGCGGCCAGGGCGGTGAGCGTGGAGGCCACGTTCGTGGCTTTGGAGTCGTCGACGTAGCGCACGCCGTCCACCACGGCGACCTCCCGCTGGCGGTGGACGACGCCCGCAAACGTGCGCAGGCTCTCGGCCACGGCGTCCTCGTCCACCCCGCACGCGCGACAGGCCGCCACGACGGCCCGGGCATTCTCCCGGTTGTGGGCGCCGGGCAGGGCGGGATCGGCGGGCACGGCGACGTCCTCGAGCACGGTCCGCGGCGCGTCCCCGCCCGCGTGCGCGACCAGCGCGCGCGGGAGGATCGCCGCGTCGCCGTCGGTCTGCCGGGCGAACATGCCGCGCAGCTTGGCCTCGGCGTAGGCGTCAACGGTGCCGTGCCAGTTGACGTGGTCCGCGCCGAGGTTCAGCAGGACACCGACCTCGGGGCGGAAGGCGAGCGTGTCGTGCAGCTGGTAGCTGGAGGCCTCCAAGACCACGGTGGTGGCGGGGGCCGCGTCCGCACCGATGAGCGACGTGTAGGCGGTGCCGACGTTCCCGACCACGGCCACGGGCCGACGCGCCGTCCTGAAGGCGTGGCCGAGCCACTCGACGACCGTCGTCTTGCCGTTGGTGCCGGTGATCGCCACGACGGGTGCCTCGACGAGGCGCCAGGCGAGCTCCACCTCCCCGAGCACGGGGATCCCGGCAGCACGGGCGGCCGCGACGACGGGGGCGTGCGGCGGGACGCCGGGGGACTTGACGACCGCGCGCACGCCCGCGGCCAGCTGCGCCAGCCCGTCGACGCCGAGCACCGTCGGGAACCCTGGATCATCGGTCAGGACGGGGGCACCGCTGTCGACGCCGACGACGTCCAGCCCCCGCGCGACCAGGGCGCGTCCGGCGGCCAGGCCCGACCGCGCCAGGCCCACGACCAGCCACGGGCCCGGTGGCAGGCCCGGGCGCCGTCCGGCGGCGTGCGCCGCCGCCCCGCTCAAGCGACGGACTGCTGGTAGATCGTGAAGCCGATCGCGCTGCACACGGCCGCGACGATCCAGAAGCGCAGGATGATCTTCGTCTCCGACCAGCCCTCGATCTCGAAGTGGTGGTGGATCGGGGCCATCTTGAACACGCGCTTGCGGAAGGTCTGGAACGAGAAGACCTGGATCATCACGCTCAGCGCCTCGACGACGAAGATGCCGCCCAACAGGACGAGCAGTTCCTCGGTCTTGGTCATGATCGCCAGGCCGCCGATGATGCCGCCCAGGCCCAGTGAGCCGGTGTCCCCCATGAAGATCGTCGCCGGGAACGCGTTGTACCAGAGGAACCCGATGCAGGCCCCGACCGCGCAGCCGGCCAGCAGGGCGAGGTCCTGCTGACCCTGAGTGATGAAGGTGATCCCGATGTAGGCGAGCAGGACGATGGCCGCGCAGCCGGCGGCCAGGCCGTCCAGGCCGTCGGTGAGGTTGACCGCGTTCGTGGTGCCGGCGATGACCAGGTAGATGAAGAGCGGGTAGAAGATGCCGAGGTCGATCGTCGCGTCGATGGAGCGCAGGCGAACGGTCTCCTGCAGCCCGGCCTTCTCGACGGCCACCCACCACAGGAACAGGGTGATGACGACCATCCAGCCGAGCTTCCAGCGGCCCCGGAGTCCGAGGTTGCGCCGCCGGAAGACCTTCTGGGCGTCGTCGGCGAAGCCCAGCAGCGCCGACCCGATCCCCGCGCCGAACACCCCGACCGCCCGCCAGTCGTAGTCGGTGAGGAGGAGGAACGGCACCGAGATGGCGATGAACATGATGATCCCGCCCATCGTCGGCGTGCCGGCCTTGGCGTGGTGGCCGGCGGGGCCCTCGTCCCGGATGTGCTGGCCGAACTCGCGGGCGCGTAGAGCGGCGATGAACTTCGGGCTCAGGAAGATGCACAGCAGCAGGGAGGCCGTGCCCCCGATCAGGATCTCGCCCATCATGTGGCTGGGAGCTTGTCAGTCAGCGCGGCGCGGAGGGCTGCGGTCACCGCTTCCAGGCCCACCCCGCGCGAGGCCTTGACGAGCACGGTGTCCCCCGGCTGCACGAGGGAGGCGACCAGCGCGGCGGCCGCCGCCGCGTCGCCGACGGCGTGATCGCCGGCGTAGGCCGTGCTGAGGGGGCCGACGGCGACGAGCACGTCCACCCCGACGGCACGGGCGTGGTCACCGACCCGGGCGTGGTGGTCGCGCTCGCCCGGTCCGAGCTCGCACATGTCCCCGAGCACGGCGACCCGGCGGCCCGAGCCGGCCGGGCGCGCGGCGAGGTCGTCGAGCGCGGCGCGCATCGATACCGGGTTGGCGTTGTAGCAGTCGTCCACGACGGTGATGCCGCCGGGCAGCGTCAGGCGCTGGCCGCGCATCTCGCTGAGCTCGAGGATGAGCGGGCCGTGGGGAGTGGCGCCCACCGCCCGCACGGCGGCCAGCGCGGCGCAGGCGTCCAGCTGCACGTGCGCGGACTGCCCGTCCAGGCCGAGACCGGCGAGGGCCGCCGGGGTGACGTCGGCGCCGCTGCCCTCGGGCCCGAACGTGACGGTGGTCACGTCGCCGCGCCGGTGGGGGTCCAGCAGCGGCTCGCGCACGGGCAGCACGGCCGCGGACACCCGTGGCAGCAGCGCCGCGACGAGCGCGGCCTTCTCGGCGGCGATCGCCTCCATCGAGCCGAGCTGCTCCAGGTGGACGGGCCCGAGCGCGGTGATGACGCCGACGTCGGGCTCGGCGATCGCGGCGAGCTCGGCGATCTGGCCCGCCCCGCGCATCCCCATCTCCAGGACCAGGCAGCGGGTGCCCGCCGGGGCGCGGAGGATGGTCAGCGGCAGCCCGATCTCGGTGTTCAGGTTGCGCTCGTTGGCGACGGCCGGGACGTCCGCGGCGGCGAGCATCGCGGCGGCGAGGTCCTTCGTCGTGGTCTTGCCGACCGAGCCGGTCACGCCGATGACCGGGCACTGCAGGGCGCGGCGCCACGCCGTCGCCAGGCGCTGCAGAGCGGCGAGCGGGTCGGTGGCGACCAGGACGGCACCGTCCGGGGCTGCGGCACGTGCGTCCGCGGCGTGCTCGGGGCCGACGAGGACGCCCCAGGCGCCCGCCGCCAGGGCGGTCGCCGCAAACCGCCCGCCGTCGACGTGCTCGCCGACGAGCCCGGCGAACAGGTCGCCGGGTCCGGTGGACCGCGAGTCGATGACCGCCCGCCCGGGTCCGGTGCCGCAGCTCGAGGCCCAGCCGGAGGCAGCGCCGGGCGGCGCGAGCAGTTCGGAGTCCGCCGCGGCGGCGACGAGCTCAGGCGACCAGTCGCGCACGCAGGCTCTCCCGGGCGACGGTGACGTCGTCGAAAGGCAGCTTGACCCCGCCGGCGATCTCCTGGCCCTGCTCGTGGCCCTTCCCCGCGACGAGCACGACGTCGCCGGCACGGGCCGCGTCCACCGCGCGCACGATCGCCGCGCGCCGGTCGGCGATCACGGACACGCCGTCGTGGCCGGACTCGATACCGGCCACGATCTCGCTCAGGATCGCCTCGGGTTCCTCCGAGCGCGGGTTGTCGCTGGTGACGAGCACGATGTCGGCCGCGGCGGCGGCGATCGCGCCCATCTGCGGGCGCTTGCCGCGGTCCCGGTCCCCGCCGGCGCCGAACACGACGAGCACCCGCCCCGTGGTCTCGGCGACCAGGGTCCGCGCGGCGCGCAGCACGTTGGCCAGCGAGTCGGGGGTGTGTGCGTAGTCCACGAGCACGGCGAAGTCCTGCCCCTCGTCGACGGGCTGCATCCGGCCGGGGACGCGGGTGGCCGACGGCAGCGCCGCGGCGATGGTGGAGTCCTGCACGCCGAGCGCGCGTGCCACGCCGATCGCCCCCAGCGCGTTGAGCACGTTGAAGCGGCCAGGCAGCGGCACCTGCATGCGGGTCCCGTCCAGCGTGAAGGTGCTCGCCGTCAGCGCGAAGCTCACGTCGACGGCCCGCAGGTCGGCGCCCGGGTGCTCCAGCGCGTACGTGGTGGCCTGCGGGAAGGTGTCCGCGAGTCGCTGCCCGTACGGGTCGTCCACGTTGACCAGCAGCGGCGCGCCCTGGTGGGCGGCGCGCTCGAGCAGCAGGGCCTTGGCGGCGAAGTAGTCGTCCATGTCGGCGTGGAAGTCCAGGTGGTCCTGCGTGAGGTTCGTGAACAGCGCCGCGGCCCAGTGGATGGCGTCCGCGCGACGCAGCGCCAGGGCGTGCGAGCTGACCTCCATCACCGCGTGCGTGTCGCCGGCGTCGCGCATCGCGGCCAGGACGGCCTGCAGGTCCACGGCCTCGGGGGTCGTACGGGCGGTCGCCGTCTCGGTCCCGCCGACGACGCACGACACGGTGCCCAGCAGTCCCGTGGCATGGCCGGCGGCCTCCAGCAGCGAGCGTGCGAGATAGGCCGTGGTCGTCTTTCCGTTGGTCCCCGTGATCCCGACGGTGGCCAGCGTGGCCGTCGGGTCACCGCCGAATGCGGCGGCCGCCGGGGCCATGGCGGTGCGGACATCGTCGACGAGGACCTGGGGAACGGCGAGATCGAGCGGCCGCGACACCACGAGGGCCGCGGCCCCGCGGGCGACCGCATCGGCGGCGAAGTCATGCCCGTCGCGCGTGAAGCCGGGAACGCAGAAGAACAGGATGCCCTCGGTGACCTGGCGGTTGTCGTAGGCCAAGCCGGTGATCGCGACGTCCGCGGCCTCACCGGCCGCCTGACCCACGACGTCCCCGAGCCTCACGGGCGACGGCACGGCTCGTGGACGGACCGGATCCTCACCGGCGCCACGATACCCCCGCCCCCGGCGCCCCTGGGGTTCCCGCGCCCGCGAGAACGCCCAGCCGACCCGGCTCCCGACCATCCCTGCAGGGCCCGCGAGAATGCCGGCGGCCGGTCCCGATCCAATTCGCGGGCCGGGCCGGCATTGTCGCAATGGAAAAACGGCCTGGGACCGCAGACATTGATGCGACCCAAGCGCCGATTCCCAGGCCGTTTTCCACGTTAACTGCGGACGACGAGCCTAAGCTCGCCGTCGCGCGCCAGCCGGTGTGCGGGGCACCGGCGGACGGGGGGACCGCCTGCCTTGCGTGGCTGCGGAAGTTCGGGATGGGCCACCGTCGGCGCCCACATCGATATCTCTACCGTGACGTTCGCCCCTGAGCGGGACGTGAGCCGACCGTGAGAGCTTTCTCATCGAACGCTTCGGGGTGGCGTCTGCGCGGGGCGAAGCCCGGGACGCTGATGGCCACACGCGCGCCGCCGGCCGGTGACCGGCCGGCCCAGGCGCGGCCGCCGTGCGCCACCGCGATCGCCTGGACGATCGCCAGCCCCAGGCCGGTGCCCGGGGTCCCGCGCGGCCCGTGGGCCTCCCCCCGGTGGAAGCGGTTGAAGATGCGCTCCTGGTCTGCCTCCGGGATGCCCGGGCCGTCGTCGTCGACGCCGATGACCACGCGCGCCCCGTCCGCCGTCACCCATAGGCACACCAGGCCACCGGGCGGCGTGTGCTCGATGGCGTTGCGCAGGAGGTTGCGGATGGCCTGCGCGAGCCGGTCGGGGTCGGCGACCAGGACCCCGCGCGCCGTGCCCTCGTGCCGGAAGGACCGCTCGGCGGTGGCCCGCTGGGCGTCGAGGAGCTCCTCGGTCAGCTCCGGCAGGCGCACCTCGGCGGGCCGGACGAAGTCGATGTCCTGCGCGCGGGCGAGCAGCAGCAGATCCTCGACCATGCGGCCCATCCGATCGACCTCGGTGCCCACCAGGTTCTCGACCCGCCGGACCTCCGCGGCGTCGGGCGACGCGTCGAGGGCGAGCACCTCGAGCTGTCCGCGGATCACCGTCAGCGGCGTGCGCAGCTCGTGGGAGGCGTCGGCGACGAAGGCGTTCTGCCGGTCGAAGGCCGCCTGCAGGCGATCGAGCATCGAGTCGAAGGCGTCGGCCAGCACCGTGACGTCGTCGCCCTCGCGGACGACGTCGGGCGCCATCCGCGGGTCCAGGTCCCCCTCCTCGACGCGGGCCGCGACGCCGGCCATCCGCCGCAGCGGGCGCACGATCCGGCGGCTGAACAGCAGGGCGGCGCCGATCGCCAGGCCGAGCGCCAGCAGGCCCGCCGCGACGAACGACCGCAGCACGCCGTCCTGGGCGCGGTCGATGAGCCGCGTGCTCTCGCCGACCCCGATGACCGCCTGCCCGCCGGAGGTCCGCACGCGCGCCACGCGCAGGCGGATGCGCGCCCCGTCGGGGAGCGACACCTCGTGCAGGCCGGCCGGGGTCCGAAGGATCTGCCGGGCCCGGACCCCGCCGGGATCTCCCCGGTTGGGCCGGATGAGGTCGGCGTCGTTGGTGACCACCGACCCGCTGGGCACGCGCGCGAACAGCAGGCGCGAGTTCGGGGTGTAGGGCTGTCCGCGGACGTAGGCCTCGGCCGCCGCCCGCACCCCGACCTCGCTGACCCCCACCGCGGTGAGGGCCTCGGAGAAGGCGTCGATGTCCCCCGCCAGATCGCCGTCCAGCTGGGCGCGGACCTCCCCGCCGGTGCCCGCGTAGACGGCCGCGAACGCCGCCCCGAGGCACACGAGGACGATCGCGGCCACGCCGATCGTCAGGCGCCGGCGCAGGCTCACGGGCGCCGCCGCGACGTCACGTCACGTCTCCTTGTGGTCCTTCAGTCGGTAGCCGACGGACCGCAGCGTCTGGATCGGCGCCGGCGAGCCGGGCAGCGCGAGCTTCCTGCGCAGGTACCCGACGTAGACCTCGACGATGTTCGTCTGCGGGTCGAAGTCATACCCCCACACCGCGCTGAGCAGCTGCTCCCGGCTGAGGACCTGCCCAGCGTGGCGCAGGAAGTACGACAGCAGCTCGAACTCCTTGGCCGAGAGCTGGATGGCCTCACCGTCCCGGGTGACCTCCCGCGTCAGCAGGTCCGCGTGGATGCCGGCCGCCGTCAGCTCGGTCGCCTTGACCTGCACCGGGGCGCGCAGGTGGGCGCGGACGCGCGCGGCAAGCTCCTCGAAGGCGAACGGCTTGGAGACGTAGTCGGTCGCGCCGGCGTCCAGGCCCTGCACCCGGTCGGCGACCTCGGCGCGGGCGGTCAGCAGGATCACGGGCAGTTCGGGGTACTGCGCGCGCACGGTCTGCAGGATCTGCAGGCCGTCCCGCCCCGGGAGCATCCGGTCCAGGACCACGAGGTCCATGTCCCCGGACAGGGCGCGTTCCTCGCCGGCGGGCCCGTCGTGGGCCACCTCGACCTGGTGCCCCTCCGCCCGCAGCCCGCGCTGCACGAAGTCCGCGATGGCCGGCTCGTCTTCGACAACCAGGATGCGCACGGGTTGATCGTAGTGGGAGGACGGACGCGGCTACTTCGGCGGGATCCGCAAATATCCGAGCGCGTAGCTCATGATGTCGCCGAACGCGGGGGCGGCGACGACGCCTCCGTAGATCGCCCCGCGCGGCTGGTTGACCATGATCGACACCAGCAGCCGGGGCTTGGCCGCGGGCGCGAACCCCACGAACGAGGCCACGTAGTCGGACTGCGAGTACTCGCCGGTGCGGGAGTCGACCTTGTTGGCCGTGCCGGTCTTGCCGGCCAGCTGGTAGCCCGGGATGCTGACCTCGGCCGCAGTGCCGCCGGGGGCGAACACGCCCTCCAGCATCTGCCGGACCTGGCTGGAGACGCGCTCGGAGAGGATGCGCCTGCCGGGCGTGCGCTGCACCGCCTTGCCGTCCACCCGCAGGACCACGCGGGGCTTGCGCAGGACTCCGCCGTTGGCGATGGCGCTGTACGCCGCCGCCATCTGCAGCGACGTGACCGACTCGCCCTGGCCGATCGGCAGGTTGCCCATCGAGGAGCCCGAGTACTGCTTGACGGTGGGCTGGATGCCGCGCTCCTCCCCGGGGAGGTCCACGCCGGTCGGGCTGCCGAAGCCGAAGGCACGGACCCAGCGGTCGAAGCGCCGCGGGCCGAGCCGGCGGCCGATGGTGATCGCGCCGACGTTGGAGGACTGGGCCACGATCTGGGCGGTGGTGAGGGTGACCGGGCCGCGGGGATGGGACTCTCCGATGGTCCGGTCGGCGACCTGGATCGTCGGCGCGAGGTCGAACGACGTCTCGGGGTCGACCTCGTTGTCCTCCAGGGCCCCGGCGACGGTGAACGCCTTGAACGTGGACCCCGGCTCGTAGGTGTAGCCCACGGCGGCGTTCTGACGGGCCTCTGCGGGCGCGCCGGCGGGGTCGTTGGCGTCGACGCGCGGCCAGTTGGCCATTGCGAGCACCTCGCCCGAGCGGGGGTCCATGACCACGGCGGTCGCCGACTGGGGCCGGTACGTCTTCCCGACCTGGGCCAGGACGCTCTCCGCCCGGTCCTGGATCGCTGCGTCGAGCGTCAGCCGCAGGGTCGACCCGGGCTTGGCGGATGACCGGTCATCGACGCGCAGGGACTGGCCGAGCGCGTCGCGGACGGTCCGGCGTCGTCCCGGTGTCCCGGCCAGGTCGCGGTCGTGCTCGTACTCCAGCCCGGCGCGGCCGACGGCGACGCCGTCGTCGCCGTCGCGACCGACGAACCCCAGGACCTGCGCGGCCAGCAGTCCCCGCGGGTAGGTCCGGCGCTCGCCGGCCTCCTGGGTGATGCCCTCGATGTGCAGGCGCGCGACGCGGTCGGCGTCAGCGCCGGGGATCTGTCGCTTGACCACGACGTAGCCCGTCTTGGGCGTGAGGATGGCCTGCAGGACCGCTTCGGCGTCCATGTCCAGCAGCGGCGCCAGCTGGTCGGCGACCTTCCCCGGGCTCTTGATGAGATAGGGGTTGGCGATGATCGTCGCCGACTGCTCGCTGACGGCCAACTCGTCGCCGTGACGGTCGGTGATCGTCCCGCGGCGCGCGGGGACGGTCTCGGTGGATGCCTGCTGGGTGGCGGCGGCCCGGGCCAGCGTGCCGCCGCGGATGGTCCCGACGTACAGCGCCCGCGCGAAGGCGACGCTGAGCAACAACAGGAAGGCCGCGAAGATCAGCCCGATCCGGCGGTCCAGCAGCGGCACGGTCAGCCCGCCCCGGTTGCTGCGTTCGGGGCGGGGGCCGCCGGACCGCTGGGGCCGTCGGCCGGGGACGCCGCCGACGGCCCGGGTGCGTCCGAGGCCCGAGGCGGGCTGGGCGTCGCGGGTGCAGGCGCAGGTGTCGAGGTCGAGGTCGAGGTCGAGGTCGGCGCGGGTGACGGGGCCGCCTGGGCCTCCGCGCCCGCGTCGGTGGCCGCTGTGTGGGGCGCAGCACTTCCGGGGGCGGGCGTCGGGGTCGGCGCCGCGGATGGAGCGGCCACCTCGCTGCCGGTGGCGCCGGGCGGCGTGATCCGGCGGGCGGCCTCCGAGGCCGGCGCGCTGCCGGCCTTCACGTAGCGACGCGCTCCGGCCGGGGGCATGAGCAGGCCCTCCTTGGCCGCCAGGTCCTGGACCCGCTGTCCAGCGTCCATCCGGGACACGTCGGTGCGCAGCGCTGCGTTCTGGCGCTCCAGGCTCTGGGCGCGCTGCAGGTTCTCGCCGATGCCGGCGTTGAGGCTGAGCAGCGAGAGCTGCAGGAACACGAGGGCGATGAGCATCGCGCCGATGAGGACGATCCACACACGGCCACGAATCAGGCGGTCCAGGAAGCGGGCGTCGGAGACCCCGACCGCGCGGCGGGCGACACGCAGCCCCAGCGGTGCGGCCACCACGGCGCCGGTGGCCCCGGCGTGCGCGGGCATCCTGAGCGTCGGTGGCACCGCACGGGTCCAGGCGCGCCGCGGGCGCGTGGCCGGCGGGCGGACGGACCGGGTGCGGGCCGACGGGCGGGCCTTGGTCGAGGCGACGACGGACGGGGTCACGACGGATCGGCCTCCTGACGGAGCTTGCGGGCCACGCGCAGGCGCGCGGAACGGGAACGGGGGTTGGCGGCGACCTCGCCGGGGGTGGGGACGACCGAGCGCCGGGTCACGAGCTCGGCCTCCGGGGTCCGGCCGCAGCCGCACACCGGCAGGTCGGGCGGGCAGACGCAGCCCTGCGCGCGGTCGGCGAGGAAGTGCTTGACGCGGCGGTCCTCGAGCGAGTGGAAGGAGATCGCCCCCAGACGCCCGCCGGTGGCCAGGCAGTCCCAGGCCAGCGGCAGGGCCTCGTCGACCTCGCGCAGCTCGTCGTTGACGGCGATGCGGATGGCCTGGAAGCTGCGCTTGGCGGGATGGCCGCCGCCGAAGCGGGCCGGGGTCGGGATCGCCATGGTGATGATGTCCACGAGTTGGGTGGTGGTGACGATCGGTGCGCGCTCGCGGGCCCGGACGATGGCGCGCGCGATCTGGCGCGCGTAGCGCTCCTCGCCGTACTCGCGCAGGATCGAGGTCAGGCGCCGCTCGTCCGCGCCGGCCACGAGATCGGCCGCGGTCGCCTCCGCGGTCGTGTCCATCCGCATGTCCAGCGGAGCGTCGTAGGCGTAGGAGAAGCCGCGCTGGCGGGTGTCGACCTGCATCGAGGACATCCCCAGGTCGAAGTACACGAGGTCAGCGCGGATCCCCTCCTCGCGCAGGACGCCCAGACCGTCGGCGAATGAGGCGCCGATGAAGCGGGTGTCGCAGTCCACCTCGCCGGCGAAGCCGTCGAAGCGCGCGCGGGCTGCCGGATCGCGGTCGATGGCGATGAGCGTGCCCTCGCGGCCGATGCGGTCGGCGATCAACCGCGCGTGACCTCCGCCGCCGAACGTGCAGTCGACCACGAGCTGGCCACCTCGGGGGTCCACGAGCTCGATGAGCTCGCCGGCCAGCACGGGGACGTGGGCGGTGGGCATCGTCTGGAGCCTCATGCGGTCGTCGGGCCCGGGGTCGAGCCCGAGACCCGCTTGGTGATCTCGGCGATGTTCAGCGTGGCGTTGTAGGCCTGCCAGGTATCGCGGGCCCAGATCTCCACGCGGCTGCGCACCCCCGTCAACACGACGTCGGTGTCCAGGCCGGCATGGTCCATCAGGAAGCCCGGGATCATGATCCGGCCCGCGGCGTCCAGTTCGGCGTCATGCGAGTTGGAGCTGAAGTAGCGCTCGGTCCGGTCGCGCTCGGGATCGATCTCGTGCAGCCCGACCACCGCCAGGTCGACCATCTGGTCGAACCGCTCGGGCACCCAGAGGGACACGCAGTCCGCCGTGCCCTTGGCCAAGACCACGCCGCCGGAGAAGGAAGAACGCCACTTGGCCGGAACGGTGAGGCGGTTCTTGACATCGAGCTTGTAGTCGAAGTTGCCTCGGAAGGTGGCCATGGTCGCGTTCCGGCGTCGCGCCAGAAGAAGGTCGCGGGCCGGGATGAAGGAGTGGGAGGAGCCCCTTCACCCTGGTCCGCTGGCGGCAACCTAGCCCACTCTCCCCCACTCTGCAAGCCAAATGCCACACAAATCCCCACACAAGGCCGACGACCGTCGTCGGCGCCGTCGAAAATCGGCTTCCGAGCAGGGGATTCCGGGTGGAGGACCGACCCACCGTGCGGCCCACTTGGCACGCACCGGAGCGTGCAGATCCCGGCGTCGCAACGGACCTTGCGCGCTGAGGGCGTTGGCGTCCGCCCGGTGTGCATGACGGTGGGGGAACGGGGGAGGCGGTCGCCGCGGTGGGGCGCCGGACGGGTCCGAAGGTGACGCCCAGCGGTTGCTCGCGTACCATCCCCGCTCGACGGTCGCCTCACGGCAGCCTGAACGATCCCCTTCGCAAGGAGCAGCAACGTGCCGATTCCCCCTCCGACCCGCCCGCGCTCGCGCCGGGTCCGGCGTCTTGCCGTCTGCGGCCTGGCCGTCATCGCCCTTCCGGTCGCCGGCTGTGGCAGCGACAGCGGCAGTTCCAAGGGAACCCCCGCCGCCGCCGTCCCGGCGACCGCACCGGTGTACGGCGAGGTGACGGTCCGCCCCGAGGGCGACATGAAGGCGAGCATCGTCGCCCTGTCCAAGAAGATCGCCGGCACCGACGATCCGGGCGGGGAGATCATCAAGGCGATCGAGCGCAGCGGTGACCCCAGCGACAGGTCCACGTTCGAGGACGACGTCGACCCGTGGCTGGGCAAGCAGGTCGGTGCCGCCATCACCGGCGTGCGCGACCCGCGGTCACCGGACTACATCTTCGTGATCGACTCCACCGACAACGCCAAGGCGGCGGCCTCCTTCAAGAAGGACGAGAAGAAGGCGCAGGACCGCACGTACAAGGGCGTCAAGTACGCGATCAATGATGCCGGGGATGCCGGCGGCGGCCTCGGGGACCACTTCGTCTTCGGAACCGAGCCCGGCTTCAAGGCCGCCGTCGACGCCGACAAGAGCGGCAAGACGCTGGACAAGAGCGACAAGCTCCAAACGGCCCGCAAGAGCGTCACCGACCAGAACCTCGGCTTCTTCTACGCCGACCCCACCGGGATCATCGACCTCGTCGCCGCCGCCAGCCCGGCGCTCCGGGGTCAGGTCGGCCAGCTGAAGTCGCTGCTCGGCGGTGAGAAGGTCTCGGCCCTCGGCGCCGCCCTGACGGCCGCGCCGGACGCCATCCGGCTGGAGGCCGCGGCCGACGGCCAGACGAGCAAGACGAACTACGACGACGCGGCGAAGACGCTGGCGGCCCTGCCCACCGACTCCTTGGTCGCCCTCGGCCTGGGCAGCATCGGTGACGCCGGTCGCCAGGCGGTCAAGCAGTTCGAGAAGCTCGGCGGCGTGTACGGCGCCGGGCTCGGGCAGTTCAAGGCGGTCACCGGCCTGGACCTGCAGCAGGACGTCCTGTCCTGGATGGGACAGGGCGGCCTGTTCGTCCGCGCCAAGGGCCTGGCGGACATCGGCGGCGCGCTCGTGGTGGACACCAGCGACGAGAAGAAGTCCGCGACGTTCATCACCACGGCCCGCGGGTTCATCGACCGCTTCCTCCGCGGCGGCGGCATCCGCACGGCGACCTACTCGGCCGGCGGCGTCAAGGGCTTCCAGGTGCGTATCCCCAGCTTCCCGTTCCCGGTCATCGCGGCGACCGGGGCCGGGAAGTTCGTCGTCGCGGTCGGGGAGGGCTCGGTGAAGGAGGCGATCAAGCCGACGACGAAGCTTGCCGACGATCCACAGTTCAAGCAGACCACCGCCAAGCTCGACGCCAAGCCCGCGCTCTACGTCGACCTGAAGTCCGCCCTCGCGTTGGTCGACCTGGGTGCCCGGAGCGACCCGAGCTACCAGAAGGCCCGCCGGTACCTGCAGGCCTTCACCGCCCTGGCCGCCGGCGCCAAGCGGTCGGGCGACACGACGAAGTCCAACCTCGTCGTCACCGTCAAGTAGCCGGTCGACCCCGCCGCCGGGCCCCGTGCCCGGCAGCGGTCAGACCATGGACGCCACCATCCCGGCGGCCATGAGCAGCATCGCGGCGGGCACGAGCAGCAGGGCGACGGCGAGCTGGATCTTCGGGGCGGCCTTGGCCGCCCGGTCGGCCACGTGGCGGGCGCGCTCGGCGCGCGCGTCGGCCGCCAGGGCCGCCAGCGTGGGGGCCAGCGGCGTGCCGTGACGCTCGGTGCGCTGCATCGCGGCGATCAGCGCGAGGACGCCCGGCAGCGGGCACCGCGCGCCCAGCCGCTCCAGCGCCCGGCCGCGCGGCACGCCGAGGTCGATGAGGTCGGCGCACACGCGCAGCTCCCCGGCCAGCAGGCCGCCGCGCAGGTGCCCGACCGTGCGCAGCGACCGGCCGACCGGCAGACCGGAGGCGACGGCCACGCGTGTGAGGTCCAGAACGTCGGGCAGATCGACCGCCAGCAGCTTCGCCCGGGCCCGCGCCCGCCGGGCCAGCCACAGGTCTGGCGCCAGGAAGCCCGCGGCCGGGGCGGCCACCGCCAGCACCGGGCCCAGGCGTCCCGGCGCCGCGGGCAGCAGGACGGCGAAGGCCCACAGCGCCGTGGCGATCGCGGCACCGGCCTTCACGGCCACCAGGTCGCTGACGGCCACCGACGCGGGCAGGCCGGCCGCCTGAACACGCCGCTCCAGGTCCCCCGGAGCGGGCACGGGGAGCCCGCCGCGGCGCCCGAGGTGTCCGAGCGCGGCGATCAGGCTCGTGGCGCGACCAGCGGGGCGCCCGGCGCCGGTCGCGCGCGGGCCGGTGGCTGAGTCCGCGGCGCGGGCGGAGCGGACGGTGATCGTCTCGACGATGGCGGAGGCAGCGCAGACGGCGGCCAGCAGGGCGCACGCGAGCACGAGCACGCCGACCTCAGAGCTCCCCGGTCCGGCCGAGGCGGCGGACGACGAGCACGCCGGCGACCTGCAGGACGCCAGCGCCCGCGGCGAGCACGAGGGCGACGGGCTCGGCAGCGATCTTCGCCAGGGTGCCCGGCGCAGCCAGTTCGGCAAGCACCGCGGCGAGCACCGGCAGCACCGCCACGGTCCCCGCGGTGAAGCGGGCCTGCGCGGTGGCGGCGCGCGCGTCGGCCTGCACGCGGCGCACCGCTTCCAGGTCGGCGGCGAGGTCGCGCAGCAGTGCGGCCAGGTCACCGCCGGCCTCGCGCTGGAGGAGGATGGCAGCGACCAGCGTGTCCCACGTCGCGCAGCCGGCACGGTCGCGCAGTGACCCGAGGACCGCCTCGGTCCGCGCCCCCAGCGCCATGCTCGACCGGGCCCGGCGAAGCTCGCCGTCGACGGCGGGGCCGGCGCCGCCGGCCCCGGCGGCCTCCCCGATGGCACCCCGCACCGAGTGCCCGCCGGCCAGCGCGTCGGCGCTCGCCCGGGCCGCCACCGCCCCACCGTCGGCCATGGCGCGCCGCCACCGCGCGCGGCGCATCGCCAGGGCCCGCCCCACCAGCCAGGGGCCGGCAGCCCCCGCCGCCAGCGCGGGCAGGAGCCCGCCGACCAGGCCGCCCGCACCCAGCAGCGTCACGGCGAGCAGCAGGACGAGCCGCCGGCGCTCGGCGAGCGTGACGGCCTCGCCACCGGTCTCGCGCAAGGGGGCCATCACGGCAGCCAGGCGCCGCGGCAGGGACGCGGCCTGCGCCCACCCGATCAGCTCCCAGCCGGCGAGGACGGCGCCACCCCCGGCCAGGGCGGCGGCGATCACCGCCGTGCTCATCAGGCAGCCTCGGGTTCCAGGCCGAGGCGCTCACGCAGGTCCGGGCGGGCCGGGGGCCGCCACGTCGGCCGCCCGCGCCGCAGGCCGTACAGCTCCCGCGTCTGCGCGCCGCCGGTGGCGCGCACCACTTCGCTGACGCCGACGACGCGCCGTGAGCCGTCGCGCTGGCGGGCCTGGTGCACGACGAGATCGACGGCCTGGGCGACCTGCTCGCGGATCGCCGCGTGCGGCAGGCCGACGTCCGCCATCAGGGCCAGCGTCTCGATGCGCCGCAGCGCCTCGGCGGCGCTGCCGGCGTGGACGGTGCACAGCGACCCGTCGTGTCCGCTGGCCATGGCGGCGAGCATGTCCAGGGCCTCGGCACCGCGCACCTCCCCCACGACGATCCGGTCCGGCCGCATGCGCAGGGCGTTGCGCACGAGCGCGCGGATGGTGACCTCCCCCCGGCCCTCGATCGTCGCCGGGCGGCCTTCCAGGCGGACGACGTGCGGCTGCTGGAGAACCAGTTCGGCGGTGTCCTCGATCGTGACGATCCGCTCGCCCGGCGCCGCGAAGGAGGACAGCGCGTTCAGCGTGGTCGTCTTGCCCGAGCCGGTGCCGCCGCTGACCAGGACGTTCAGGTGCGCGGCGACCGCCGTGGCCAGGAACGTCCGCAGCGCCGGCGTCCACGTCCCGATGTCGACAAGCTCGTCGGGGGTGAAGGCCCGCCGCCGGAACCGGCGGATGGTGAGCACGGGCCCGTCCAGGGCGAGCGGCGGGATGACGACGTTGACCCGGGACCCGTCGGCCAGGCGCGCGTCGCACATCGGCTGGGCCTCGTCGACCCGGCGCCCGAGAGGCGCGAGGATCCGCTCGATCGCGTGGCGGAGGTGGCCGGCGTCGCCGAACGTCACGTCGGTCACCTCGAGGCGACCGGCGCGCTCCACCCACACGTGGCTCCTCGCGTCGCCGGTCCCCGCCCCGTTGACCATGATCTCGTCCACCTCCGGGTCCGCCAGCAGCACCTCCAGCGGCCCGAGGCCGAAGGAGCGCTCGCTGACCAGGCGCACGAGCTCGTCACGCTCGACGTCGCCGAGCGCGGCCGCCTCGCGGTCGACGAGGGCACGCACGCGGTCGGCGGCCGGCCGGCCGGACCCGGACTCCGTCTGCGCCCCGAGCAGGAGCCGGTCACGCAGCTGCGTGGCCAGGGCGTCCAGGCCGTCGGAGACGACGGGGGCAGCGAGCACGGCGCCGGCGGGGTCATCGGGACGCATCGGTCACCCGCATGCCCTCGGCGCCGTGGCGGCGGTCACCCGGGGCGCGCACGAGCACCCGGAGCTCCTTGGCGAAGTTCTGGGCTGCGGCCAGGCCCACCGCCTCACGCAGGCCCACCTTCAGCGCCAGCGCGACGCGCGGGCCCCCGGACGGCGCGGCACCGTGGTCCTCGTCCGTCGGGGCGGGGCTCGCCCGGAGGACCTCGGCGTCCTCCAACGCGAGCGTGGTGTCGCCCGAGCCGCTGGCGGTCTCCCGCGTGACGAGCAGGTCGATCCGCGACCCGGCGGACAGCTGCGCGGGGTCCCCGCGCGCGACGATCTCCGCGACGCGCTCGCCGGACTTCAGGGCCCCGTCCGCCTGTGCACCGTCCGGATCCTCGGCCCCGGGATCGCGCAGCAGCGCGCCGGTCAGGTCGGTGCCCGCCGACACCGTGACCGCCGTCTTCAGGCCCTGTACCTGCTCGGCGTCCGTGAAGGCGGCGGCCGGCAGGTAGCGGGTGGGCACGCGGCGGACGGCCAGCAGCCGCGGTCGCAGCGCGGTGCCCGGCGCCAGGTCAGCGCGTGCGACGAGCACCCCCACGGTCGGCCCGAGCCGCCGGTCCAGCGCTGCCTCGCGCCCGGAGACCTCCGACAGCGCGAGGGCCCCCAGCAGGACCGAGAGCGCGGTCAGCACGAGCGCCCGCCGCCGCCGGCTCACAAGGCGATCGGGCGGGCGTCGGGCCGCGTGACGAGGGCCCGCCGGCCGGGACCCGGCGCCTCCGGGAGGGCGAGCACGAGGCGCGCGCCACGCGCCGCAGGCGCGGCCGACAGCCGGCCGCCGGCCTCCTCAGCGATGCGCAGGGCGATGCCCAGCCCGCGGCCTCGCGACCTTCGGGGATCGGGCGTTCGCGCAGCCAGGGCCGCCACCGTGGCCGGCAGGCCGTCGCCGGCGTCGCAGACCTCGGCGTGCGCGGTCCCGGCCGAGGCAGGCAGTACGGTCACCTGAATCGTTCCGGCGCCGTGCTCGAGGGCGTTGGCGACGAGGTTGCCGATGGCCTGAGCCACGCGCAGGCGCTCGGCGCCCACCCACACCGGTTCCTCGGGGACCCGGACGGCGAGGCGGCGCCCGTCGGCGGCGGCCATCGCCGTCCAACCGGCGCCCGAGGTGCGCACGAGCCCGGCCAGGTCGCAGGCGACTCCCGACGCCCGGCGGGTCGGGGGCACGGGGTCAACCAGATCGGCGACCGCCAACCCCGCGCGTCCAAGCTCGAGCTCCAGTGCCGTCAGGGCCGGCCCGCACGCGCTTCCGACCGCGTGGCGCTGCGCGGTACACAGCATCAGGCCCGCCGCGTGCAGGGGCCCCCGCAACTCGTGGGCGACCCGGGCGAGGTGCTCTCCGCGCGCGATCGCCGTCGCGCGGCGGCGGGCCAGCGCGAGCGCCAGGCCCGCCGACAGTGCCCAGCCCAGCAGCGCGAGCGACAGCGCACCGGTCATGACGTGGTCACCCTGGCGTTGTCGAGCAGGCGGTAGCCGACGCCCCACACGTTGACGACGAAGCGGTGCTCGCCGGTCGACAGCTTCTGTCGCAGACGGCAGGCGTGTGAGTCCAGGGTCCTTGACGATCCCAGCGATGCGCAGCCCCAGACGGTCCGCACGAGCTCCTCCTTCGTGAACACGCGGGTCACGTCCGAGGCCAGCACGCGCAGGAGCGAGAACTCCTTCTGGGAGAGCTCGACCACGCCGTCGTCGAGCCGGACCTCGCGGGCGACCGGGTCCACCGTCAGCGGGCCGGCGCGCAGCACCCCACGGGCGGGCCGGTCCTGGGAGCGCCGCAGCAATGCCCCGATCCGGCATCGCAGCTCCCCGTAGCCGAATGGTTTGGTGAGGTAGTCGTCTGCCCCCTGCTCCAGGCCCCGGATGCGGTCCAGCTCGCTCGCCCGGCCGGAGAGCACAAGCATCGGGGTGCGGGGGTCGACGCGTTCGGTGATGCCGTCGGCCTGGCGGACCGCACGGACGAGCTCGAGCCCCGAGCCGTCGGGCAGCCCCACATCCAGGACGACGAGGTCCGGGAACTGCGTGCGCAGCTCGTCAACCCCCTCCTTGACCCCGCGCGCGGTGCGGATGGCGTATCCGTCGGCGCTGAGGTTGTCGGCGAGGAAGCCCCGGGTCGCCGGGTCGTCCTCGATGAGCAGGATCGTGCTGCGCGGTTCGTCGATCATGCCCCCTATAGGCCACGGCCGTGCATTCTCGCCCCCCTCCGGACCGATTTTTCTCGCGACCCATCCGGCAGGACGGGACGGCCGACCTCCACGCCGGCGCATGTGGTTTCGCACCTTCACCGGCCGGTCGCCGGCCGACGCACGCCACCGCCACACGCGACCCACCGCCGGGGGCCCGCTCCGCACATCCACCGGCCGACGGCCAGGTTTCGTACGGCGCCGCCGAAGAGCAGCAGTCACCACCGCCCCGGAGATCGAGCCGGCCGCACGAGCGCCTGTCGATGCTGGGGACGGTTCCAGCACCGCCGACACGCCACGCACGCCGGGGTGTGTCCGCCGAGTCCCGCCGGCCGGACGCGGAGGACGCACCCCGGGCTTCAGCCACCGACCGGTGGTCGACGGAGACCGCGCGCCGGACGTACGAGCCTCCAGGCGAGTACGTCCAATGCCCGCCGAGCCGCCAGGCGAGGCGGGCACGAGACCGCGCGCCGGACGTACGAGCCTCCAGGCGAGTACGTCCAATGCCCGCCGAGCCGC
>JBBSUL010000007.1:0-47868 GCA_038234375.1 Solirubrobacterales bacterium
GCCGGCCTCGGGGCCGCGCTGGCCGGAGGGCTGGTCGTCGGCATCATCGGGGCGGCCTTCGGGGCGGACGTCCAGAACCCGCCCCCGTCGATCGCGATCGCCTCGACCGTGCTGCAGGACGGGTGCTTCATCGGGGCGGTCCTCCTCTTCGCCCGCCGCAGCGGGCCCGTCCTGCCCTGGCAGCTGGGCCTGAGACGCACGCGGATCCTGCCCGCGGTGGGCTGGACGCTGCTCGTCTTCGGCGCGCTGGTGGCCGTCAGCGCCGGCTGGGCGGCACTCCTGGACCGCAAGCAGTCCGAGCACCTGCCCGACTCGCTCGGGGTCGACAAGAGCACCGCCGCCCTGGTGGGCACCGCGGTGCTCGTGACCGTCGTCGCCCCGATCGCCGAGGAGCTGCTGTTCCGGGCCTACGTCTTCCCGGCCCTGCGCAACTGGAAGGGCACGTGGCCTGCGGTCATCCTCACCGGGCTGCTGTTCGGGCTGCTGCACGTGGCCTCGTCGCCGGCCTACGCGCTGCTCCCGCTGGCCGTGTTCGGGGCGCTGCTGTGCCTGCTTTACCTGCGCACGCGGTCGCTGTACCCGTGCATCGTTTTGCACAGCCTCAACAACTGCATCGCCTTCGGCGGGGCGCCGGAGGTCGGATGGGACTGGCAGATCGTTCCGCTGGCCGCCGGAGCGCTCGCCGTGCTCGCCCTGGCGGCCTTCGCGGTCCGGCGGGTCTGGGGCCCGGCGCCCGCCGGCGTGTCCGCCGTCTGACCTTCGCTCGGGCGGGGCGAATCATGAGGGAACGCTCATGCGCCAAGTACGGTGCCTTCATGCCCCCACCGCGGGCCGGGCGAAGGTACCATCGCGCCCATGACCACCCGCGTGCTCTCCGCCACCGTGGCCGGCCTGCTGCTGGCGCCGGCGGCGTCCGCGGCGCAAGCTCTCCCGGCGCCTGCGCCCGAGCCGCAGCAGCAGCGCGCCAAGGCCTCGATCGAGCTCGCCGCCGAGCGGGCGGGGTCGAACCAGACGGTCCTCACCGGGTCCCAGGTGCGCCTCCGCGGTTCGATGCGCCCCTACGTCCCCGGTCAGAGCGCGATCGTGCGCGTCACGCAGAGCGGCCGCAAGGTCTTCGTCAAGAAGGTGTCGGTGCGCCCCGGGAAGAACGGCGTCGGGACCTTCCTGCTGAGCTTCAAGCCCACGCACGTGGGAACGGCCCGGATCACCGCGTCCCACCTGAGCACGCCGCAGCAGGCGTCGGCGCGCTCCAAGGCGGCGTCGGTCGGCGTGCTGCCGCGCCGAGTCACCCCGGGCACGAGCGGCGGCTCGGTGCGGGCGATGCAGCGTGCCCTGACGTCCCTGGGGTACGTCACCGGCAGGTCGGGCTCCTACGACGGGCGCACCGCTCGCGCTGTCGTCGCCTTCCGCAAGCAGGCGGGCATGAGCCGGGTCGCCAGCGCCGACCGGCCGTTCTTCTCGGCCCTGGCGCGAGGGAAGGGGTCCTTCACGGTCCGCTACCCCAAGCACGGGCGCCACGTCGAGGCCGACCTGACCCACCAGACGCTGGCCCTCATCGGCTCCGGCGGCAAGGTGGAGCGCATCTATCCGATGTCCTCGGGCAAGCCGTCGACGCCGACGGTGCTGGGCAGCTTCCGCGTCTACCGCAAGGACCACGGGATCAACTCCCTGGGGATGGTCGACGCCAGCTACTTCATCGGCGGGTACGCGATCCACGGCTACCGCTCGGTCCCCGTCTACGCGGCCAGCCACGGCTGCCTGCGCATCCCCGTGCCCGACGCGCGCTCGGTCTCCAACTGGGTGCGCCGCCAGATGATTGTCGACCTGTACTACCGCTGAGCGGCGGCCGCGCGAGAGCTCCCGCCCGCGTGAGCGTGGCGTAGTACGCTCGCGCCACCGTGGGACCCCTGTTGCCTGACGACGGTCCCGCCCCGCGTCGCTACCTGCGGCGCGCCCGGGGGATCGCCGTCGAGGTCGTGGGCTTCGCGGTGGTCACCGTGCTGTCGCCGGTGCTCCTGGCCGCCGCGCTCGTCTGCGACCTCGCGCTCTGGCTGCGCCGCCGCAAGCCGTGGATGGCCGTCCGCCTGGTCCTCTACGCCTGGTGGTTCCTGGGCGGGGAGCTGCTGGGCATGACGTCGCTGCTGGTGACGTGGCTGTGCACCGGCGGCCCGCTGCGCGCGGACTCCGCGCGCCGCCGCCGGTGGGTGTACCGCACGCGGATCCGCTGGGCGACCGGCCACTTCGGCGGGGTCCGCGTCCTCTTCGGCCTCAAGCTCGAGGTAGACGGCCTGCACCTCGCGGCGCCCGGGCCGGTGATCGTGTTCATCCGCCACGCGTCGATCATCGACAACACGCTGCCCGACGCGGTCGTCGGCCGGGCGCACTCCATCGGCCTGCGCTTCGTGCTCAAGCGCGAGCTGGAGATGATCCCCACCATCGACGTCGGCGGGCGGATGGTGCCGACGAGCTTCGTCCGCCGCGCCTCCTCGGACCCCGCGCCGGAGCTGGCCAAGCTGCGGCTCCTGGGCGTCGCGCTCGGCCCGGACGAGGGGATCCTCGTGTACCCCGAGGGCACCCGCCACACGCAGGCCAAGCTCGCCGCCGCGCAGGCGACGATCGCCGAGCGCCAGCCGCACCTCGGGCCGCTGGCGGCCCGCCTGCGGCATGTCCTGCCTCCGCGCCTGGGCGGACCGCTGGCCCTGCTGGACGAGCTGGACGGGACCACGGACGCCGTGTTCTGCGGCCACGTCGGCCTGGACGGCTTCGAGTACATCTCGGACATCTGGTCCGGCGGCCTCGTCGGGACGACCGTCCGCGTCAAGTTCTGGCGCCTGGACGGTGCGAGCATCCCGGCGACCGAGGACGAGCGCACCGCCTGGTTGTACGAGCACTGGCAGGTGCTGGACGACTGGATCGGCGACCAGCGCGGGGACCTGGGGTCGGACGGCCTGCCCCCCAAGGCCGCGGCGGCCGTCGGCCGCTGACGGGCGTCGCCCCCTCAGGCACGTCCGGCCGCGAAGCGCGACAGGAAGCCCAGGCCGAAGCCGTACACGAACAGCGCGACGAGCAGCGGGACTCCGCGGCGGACCCACGCGCTGGAGCTGTTCTCGGTGACGAACGCGAACGGGGAGATCAGCACGTCGTCGGCGTCGTCCAGCACCTCCCGCGGGCCGCTGTCGGCGGCCTCACGGAGGCGCTCCTGCGCGGGCGTCGGCTTGGCGTAGCCGGCGGGATCGGGCGCCTGGACGGTGGCCTGGCCCGTGATGCCGGCCTGGCTCGACTGCGAGCCCGACCGCGCCTGGTCCACGGCGAAGGCGGCGAAGGACAGCACCACGATGAGCGAGGCGACGATCGAGAAGGCACGCAGCGGACCGGACAGCATGGGGTGTCAACGGCCGTTGCGGCCCGGGGCGTGAGGCCCTGAGTCGTCGTCTCGGCGGATGGTCGGGTCCGGTGCGCGCCGCCGGGGCCTCACGCGTCGCGCTCGGGGTACACGTCGTCGATCGTGGTCAGCGCCACGTACGGGGCGTCGCCGATCGCCGCACGGATCGCGTCGGCGCCCCCGGCGAGGCGGTCCAGGACGCTGACCACGCCGACGATCCGGCGGCCCTCGGCCTTCAGCGCGTCGACGGCCTGCAGCGTCGAGGAGCCGCTGGTGACGACGTCCTCGACGACGAGGCAGCGGTCGTCCGCGTCCAGGAACGGGCCCTCGACCCGGCGCTGCAGGCCGTGGGCCTTGGACTCCTTGCGGATGAGAAACACCTTGACGTCGGCGCCGGCGGCCAGCGCCGCGCACGCCACGGGGTCGGCGCCCATCGTCAGGCCGCCGACGGCGGTGGCGTCCCATTCGGCGGCGCGGGCGGCGACGAGCTGCCCCATCGCCGTAAAGCCCTCGGGCCGCAGCGTCGCGCGCTTGGCGTCGACGTAGTACCGCGCGATGGCGCCGCTGGACAGCACCACCTCCCCGACGACCAGGGCATGGGCGCGGAGGGCGGCGATCAGGCGGTCGCGGGGGTCGTCCATCGGGGCAACGCTATACCCGCGGCGGGATGCCAGACTCCCGGGTGCGGGCCCGGCGCCCGGCGCCCTCGTAGTCCAATGGATAAGACAACCGCCTCCTAAGCGGTGGATCCAGGTTCGACTCCTGGCGGGGGTATCGCGCGCACGTCATTCGAAGCAGTACTAGCCTCCGTGCTCGCATTCAACCTCGTGGGCGACGGCCCGCAGGACGCGCTGGCGCGCGGGACACCCGGCCGCCGCCCGGGACGTCGGGCGTGACCGGCTGACAGAGCGGTCAGTCAAGCCAGGTCGTCACCGCGTCCACCTCCACGCGCTCGGGCGTGCGCGGCTCCTGTCGCGCCGTGCCGAGGTGCAGCAGGCCGACCGCGCGCTCGTCCGCGCCCAGGCCGACGGCGGCTCGGCCGTCGTCGGCACGCAGGACCGCGGGGGTGCGCCAGTAGCCAGCCAGGCCACGACCGTGCGCGCCGAGCAGCACCAGGTAGGCGGCGACCGCCGTCGCGCACAGATCCTCCTCGGCGACGGCGGGGTCGGCATCGATCACAGCGGAGACGACGACCAGGGTCGGCGCGCGGTCGAGCTTTGCGCCGCTTCCTGCGGCCTGCGTGTCGGCCGCTGCCTTCAGCGCCGCCAGCGACCGCGGGCCGAGCACGCCGAAACGCCACGGGTTGGTCAGGTGATGGTTCGGCGCCCACGTCGCCAGCTCCAGCAGCTCCCGCAGAACCGCCGGATCGACCGGCTCGGACCCGAACGCCTTGTGCGTCCGCCGCCCCCGAACCGCCGCCTCAAGCTCCATGCCGCCAACCTACCCGTCGCGAACCCGAACCCGAACCCTCGGACCGAGAGGCCGATGGTGTCTGCAGTGCGAGTTGTCCGCCCGCTGAAGCTTGGATTAGATGGGTGCGTCCGCAGGGCGGGGAACTCGCGACCGAAGACCGGGAAGGCCGAGCCTCTAGGCGAGGTTGTCCCCGTCTTCGGCGTGTTCCAGGTGCGACTTGCTTGCCCGCTGGGCTCCGATGCGACGCGCGCGCGCGCCCGCGTGTTCGGGGCGAGGTACCTGTCCTCCGGCTCGATGATGTCCGGGGTGCGAGTTGTCCGCCCGCTGAAACTTGGATGAGACGGGTGCGTCCGCCGGGCGGGGAACTCGCGACCGACGAGGAGGAGGAGCGAGCCCCTAGGCGAGCTCCTCTTCCTCGTCGGCGTCGTCCGCGTACAAACTCTCCTTCGCCAGCTCGTCGCCCTTGTCGGAGAAGAGCTTGATGTCGAGGATGTCGTGGCGGTAGTTGTCGGGGGCCACGAGGGTGAAGCGCCCCTCCTTGAGGGTGCACTGGTCGACGTTGAGCTCGGCGAGCTCGGCGGTGGCCACGACGCCGCCGTCGATGAGCGCGCGCCCCCAGACGAGGGTCATGGCGGCGACGTTGCCGTCCTCGCCGCGCCAGGAGCCGATGACGTCCTCGCACAGGTCCAGCGTCCAGTCGGGGTTGGCCTCCGCGGTCTCGGCGGTGAAGTCGGCGGTCGCGTGCAGGTCGGAGGGGTCCTCCTCGGCGTGGCCGGGCAGAAAGGACACGTAGCCGTAGATCTCGTACCCGGTGCTCGTGCGGGTCGACGCGGGGACGTAGGTGCGCCCGTGGTAGGTGCGGTCCGGGTACCAGGTGATCTCGCCGGCCTCGCCGAGGTCCTCGCCCTCGTCGTCGACGGCCAGGCACGCACCGAGGTACTCCACGCGCAACCGGTCCGCCCAGCGGCCGTAGGGCAGGCCCTCCTGCGGGGGCTCGGCGGCGAAGGTGCAGACGAAGCGTTCGGTCGGCGGCATGGCGCGCAGTCTACGTTTGCGCGCCGGACGGTGGCCCCCGCCGGGCGCACAGCGCTCAGAGCTCCACGAGCAGCGTCACGGGCCCGTCGTTGACCAGGGCCACCTGCATGTCGGCGCCGAAGACCCCGCGGCGGGCGCCGAGCGCGTCGCAGACCCGTGCGTAGAGCGGCTCGGCGACCTGCGGCGGGGCGGCCGCGATGTACGACGGGCGGTTGCCCTTGCGCGGGGCGCCGTACAGCGTGAACTGGCTGACGCACAGGACCGCTCGGTCGCCGAGCGGCTCGTTCATGCGCCCGTCGGCGTCGGCGAAGATCCGCAGCGCGCGCAGCTTGGCGGCCATGCGGTCGGCGACGGCCGCGTCATCGTCGTGGGTGACCCCGAGCAGGATGAGCAGGCCCGGGCCGATGGCGCCGACGACCGTCCCGTCGACGGTGACGGAGGCCTCGCTGACCCGCTGCACCAGCGCGCGCATCAGATCACCGCCCCGAGGACGGCCGCGCCGGCTACGGCGATCGCCGTCGTCCACGCCACTGCGGATGCGGCCAGGCGCAGGTCCAGCCCGTAGGTGTGGGCGGCGACCAGGGCGTTGATGCCGACCGGCATCGCCGCCTGCAGGCGGTAGGCGTCGGGGACCCGGTCCAGCGACAGGGCCAGCAGCGCGAACAGCGCCGGCGCGGCGACCAGGCGCAGGCCGACCACGGCCAGCACCGGTCGCGTGAACGCCGGCGGGAACCCGACGACGCCCGCATCCTGCTCTCGCGCGAGGTGCACGCCGAGCACGAAGAAGCCGACGGGCAGCAGGGCGATCGCCGCGTGCCGGGCGACGTCGACGAGCACGTCCGGGGCCAGCGTGTCGGGCGCGGCAAGCCCCCCGACGAGCGCCAGCAGCGGCGGGTTGCGCACGAAGAAGGCCCGGGCACGCTCGGCGCGCGTGTCGCCGGCCCGGGTGCCGCAGGCGGCGGCGATACCGAAGCCGAAGGTGAAGAGCATCGGGGCGCTGACCGCCACGTCCCAGGCGACCGCGGGGGCCACGGCGTCGCCGCCCAGCAGCGTGGCGTTCAGCGGGATGCCCAGGAAGCCGGTGTTGGCCAGCATCGTGCAGACCACGACGGTCCCGGCCTGCACACGGTCCAGCGCCAGCAGCCGGACGGACAGCACCCAGGCCGCCGCGCCGACCACCACGATCTCCACCCAGGCCACCGCCAGCCCCGCCCCGACCCCGGCGTGCAGGTCCAGCCGGACGAGGACGAAGAAGGTGACGAAGGGCAGCAGCCCGTAGAGCAGCACGGCGATCGCGCGGTCGGTGAGCCTCAGCGCCCGGTCGGCGTCACGATGCGCGAAGGCGGCGCCGGCCGCCGCCGAGGCGAGGATCGCCGCGACGACGATGAGCATCAGCGGCCCGTCCCGCCGGGACCGGTCATGCCTCGGCGCGCAGCTCCGCCGCCGCCCGTTCGGGCGCGACGCAGTTCAGGTGCACGCCGGTCCCGAGCTCCAGCCCGGCCACCGGTGTCAGGCGGGGCACGATGTCCACGTGCCAGCAGAAGTGCTCGGCGCCCTGCGGCGCCGTGCGCACCCACAGCGTCAGCGGGGGCGAGGCGCCGAAGCGCCGGGCCAGCCGGCGCAGACCGTCGTGCAGCAGGCCGGCGCCGCCCTCGGCGTCCTCGAAGCGCTTGCCGCCGCGCCGGGGGACGAGCATGAGCCGGTAGGGCGACGCGGAGGCGTACGGCGCCAGCAGGACGGCCTCATCGTCGACGGCGACGACGCGCTCGCGCAGGCGGACCTCCTCCGCCAGCAGGTCGCTGAGCAGGTCACCGCCCATCGTCGCCACCGCGTACGCCCCGGCCCGCTCGCGCTCACGGGCCACAAGCGCGGGGACGAAGTCCAGGGCGTGCAGCTGGGCGTGGGTGTGGGCCTTCCAGGCGCCGCCGCCCGCCTGCTCGTCGACGTGCAGGTGGACGTACGCCGCCTCGCGGTGTGCGCGCATCCGGGCGCGCCAGACCGCCACGGCGTCGGCGACCTGACCGGCGTCGAGGTCGGCGAGGCTCTGGACGGGGTCCGGTGCGTTGACGATGACCTCGCTGGCCCCCGTCGCGGCGGTGGCGGTGTACAGGTCGGCGCGGTGGGTCGGCGCCGGGTCCGGGGCGTCCGCCGTCAGGGCCGGGTGCAGGCTGGGCACGACCCGCACCGCCCAGCCCCCCGCGCCGTCGGCGGACGGGATCTCGAGCAGCGCCGGTGGCGTGCGGTCCTCGTGGCCGGCGGCGAACGGGTCGCTGTCCGGTGTCACCGGGGCCGCCGCGGTCACGGTGAACGGGTCACCGCCCGGACGGTCCGCCCGACCGGGAGCGATGATCGTCCGTAATCCGGTCAGCGGATCGACCCGGACCTCGTGCGCGGCGGTGCCGCCGCCCGCCGGCGGCCCGGCCGCGCCGGGCCGCATCAGCCCGGGGTGACCTTGAGGTAACGCGTGATGTCGGCGTCCAGCTTGGCCTCGGTCGGGTAGCCGCCCTGGTGCAGGTAGACCTGCTTGCCGGAGGCGTCGAAGAAGATCGTGATCGGGTAGGCGGTGCTGGCCTTGAGCTTCTGCGCGGCGTGCTCCTTGGGGTCCTCGTAGCTGGGGTAGGGCACCGGGAACTTCTTCAGGAACACCGCCGCGTTGCCGCGGTTGTCGCCCGAGTTCAGGCCGACGAACGCGATGCGCTTGCCGAAGGTCACCCCGGCCTGCTGGAAGAGCGGGAACTCCGCGCGGCACGGGCCGCACCACGACGCCCACTTGTTGACGACGACCGGCGTGCCCTTCAGGGCGGCCAGCCGCCCGGTGACCGCGGACGTGCCTCCGCCGAGCAGCTGCGCGCTCTGGGCGTGCAGCCTGGCCAGCGGGGCTGGGGAGCCCGCGAGCTGGAGCCGGGCGCGGGCGAGGGTGAACGTGCTCGCCTGCGGGCTCGTGTCGGTCGTGGGGGCCTGCGAGAGGCCGACGAAGACGAGCGTGATGAGCACCGCGACGGCGACGGCGACAGCGAGGACGATGCGGGTCGGGCGCATGGCCGTACACAGTAGTTGGGCCGGGCGCGGCGAGCGGGGTACACGGGGGCCGCGCCGGGACGGTTCCCGGTGCGGTATCCTGGCGGCAATCGCCGGAGAGGCCCGCTGGGAGGATCTCACGGCGTGGTCGGGAACCGTTCCCGGCCCCTGTCCCGGTCGTCGACCTGCCGTCGCGGCCATCCAAGGAAACCCGAGCCGCATGGCTGAGTCCACTTCCGTGGCCGACGAGGTCACCACCCTTCCCGATTCCGCGCGCCTGCGCGCGGTCGAGCGCTTCACCCGTGAGCGCTTCGTCCACGACGGCGAGACGCTCGCGTCGGCGCTGCGCCCCGGCACCGCCCGGCGCCGCGCGTTCGACCGGGCCGTGCGCGAGTTGGAGGACGGGCTGAAGGTCCCCTCCACGAAGTGGCGCCGTCGCTACTCGCTGCTGCTGGGCCTGGAGCGCGTGCTCTCCGCCGACGAGGCCCGCCTGGCCGACGGGACCCTGCTCAACCCCCATCAGGTCGACGCCCTGTCCGGCACGCTGACCGCGCTGATCGCCGCCGCCCAGGGCTCCGGGGCGCCGTCGGAGTCCGGGTCGAGCGCGACACCGGTCCTGGCCGTCGAAGAGGCGCCCGCCGCCGACGAGCCCGAGACGCAGGCCCCGTCGTCGGACGACGAGGACGAGGAAGAGGACGATGAGGACGACGCGGACGACGACGCCTACGCGTACGCCGAGGACGACGACGACGAGCCGCTGGCCGCGGCGGCCCCCGACGACGACGATGACGATGACGACGACGTCTACGAGATGGAGGAGCTGCCCGACGACGATGACGACGAGGCCGCCTCCTACGAGGACGACACCGACGACGACCTCGACGACGACATCGCCCTCGGTGCCGCCGACGACCCGCACGCCGCCAAGCGCTTCTGGTTCGAGCACGCGACGGGCGCGGGCAAGACGGTCGCGGCGATGGGCTTCGTCGAGGCTTCGCACACCGGCGGCATCCTCATCCTCACCCACCGCCGCAACCTCGTCGACCAGTTCCACGGGGAGCTGAAGACCCGCGGCTACGAGGACCGCATCACTCCGGCGCTGCTCGGAGGCGACGGCGTCGAGAAGGCCAACGGGCCGGTCACCGTCGAGACCTACCAATGGTTCGTGCGCAACGCGGGCAACATCTCGCCCGCCTACACGATCGTCATCTGCGACGAGGCGCACACCGCGCTCGGTGAGAAGACGTCCGCGGCGATCCGCGAGTGGACGGGCCCGATCTTCATCGGCATGACGGCGACCGGCGCGCTCATCGCCCGCCACGTCACCGACCTGTTCCCGACGCAGACCTCGCGCTTTGACCTCGCGCAGGCCGCCCGGCGCGGGGTGATCGCGCCGCTGCGCGACATCCGCATCCCGCCGGGCGTCAACGTCAAGACGATCGCCAACGTCCCGCTGCGCCGCGGGGACGTCGACGTCGAGTTCGACCAGGAGATGCTCGCCGAGCTGCTGGACCAGCTGCCGTTCAACATGGCGATCGCCGACCTGTACAAGACGCGCTTCAACGGCGTCCCCGGCGTCGTCTACGCCGCCGGCGTGCGCCACGCCTACAACGTCGCCGAGTCCTTCCGCGCGCTGGACATCAAGGCCCAGGCCGTCTCCGGCGAGACGCCCAAGCGCGAGCTGGCGCAGATCCTCGCCGACTACGAGGCCGGCGAGATCGACGTGCTCGTCAACGCGCAGCTGCTGGCCGAAGGCTGGAACTCCCCGCGCGCCACCGTCTGCATGCACCTGGCGCCCACCGCGTCCAAGCGCATCTACCAGCAGCGCGTCGGCCGCGTGACCCGGACGCACCCGGGCAAGGAGGCCGGCGTCGTCGTCGACTTCGTGCACCCGGCGACGAAGAACGACGACCCGGTCGTCACGTTGCACTCCCTCCTGGACCGCGACGTGTACCGCGGCGGCGCGATCGTGGTGGGCCCCGTCCGGCGGGGTCGAGGGCGGCGGCTGCGGGTCGAGCGCCGCGTCGTCCCGGTGTGTTTCGAGGAAGAACGCCGGCACGAGGTGTTCGAGCGTGAGCTGTGGCGCATCGCGGTCGAGTACCTGGACTGGGGCGAGCAGCACATGTGGGCGGCGCTCGCGGGCGCCCGCGTGGCCCCCAGCGGCTGGCGCCGGGCCCGGGCGATGCTGCAGTTCGACCGCTCCGGTGACCTGAAGGCCCGCTTCCTCATCACGGCGCTTGAGCGCAACCGCAACGCGCAGCTGCGGGTCCGGGCGCTGCAGGAAATCGCCCAGCTCAAGGATCCCGAGACCTTCGTGCAGGCGGTGGACATCGTCGGCTCGTGGCCGCGCGACGAGCGGCGCGAGGGCGTCAAGGTCCTGCTGCAGGCGCTGGCCGAGAAGCGGATCGGCCGCCGCGATCAGGCCTCACAGTGGATCTGGGACCTCGCGGACATGACCCGCGACGTGCACGAGGAGTACGCGGTGCAGCGCTGGCCGGAGACCAAGCGGCTGCTCGGGCTGCTCGTCAACTCGGCCGGCGGGGCCCACGCGCGCAACGCCCGGCGGCTCGTCCACGCCGCGCGCAAGCAGGACCGGCGCCTGTCGGCCGCGCTGCTGGCCGCCGCCGTGGCCCACACCCCGGAGGCGATGGAGGTCATCCGGGGCGCCCGCACGCGCATGGCCCGCAAGCCCAGCGCGCTGTCGCGAGAACTGTTGCGCAACTTCCCCCGGGCGCGCGGGAGGCGCGGTCGCCGCCGGGGCAAGAAGAAGGGCAGCCCCCAGAACGGCGCGGCGCCCGGAGCCGTGCTCGAACACGGTCCGGACCCGCAGGCCGCCGGGTCGCGGCGCGGGCGCAACGGGTCCGGCCGGGGCGGGCAGGGCAAGGACCGCAAGGCCGAGTCGTCGCCGGAGACCGCGATCGCCGCGGCCGCCGCGTCGATCGGTGGGGGTGACGGTGACGGTGGTGCGGGTGCCGCCGGAGTCGTCAACCCGCCGGGTCAGGGGCAGTCGCGCTCGGCGCGGCGCCGGCGTCGCCGCAACGGCGCCAAGCGGAGCGTCGACGGTTCCGGGTCCGCGGCGCCTGACGCGAGCACGGCTCAGCAGGCCGACGGAGCCGTATCCGACGAGACCGCGTCTGGGTCCGTGACGCCCGAGCCCGAGCCCGAGGCCAAGAAGGCCGTGGCCCCGAAGAAGCCGGCTCCCAAGAAGCCCGCGGCGCCAAAGAAGCCGGCAGCCAAGAAGACGACAGCCGCGAAGAAGCCCGCCGCCCGGAAGCCCGCGGTCAAGAAGGCGGTGCCGGAGAAGCCCGACGCCGCCGACGCGGCGTAGGTCAGGCGGTCACGGTGCCGGCGGCTTCCTGCCGGCGACCGGTGTCTGCGTGCCGCCGGCGGACGTAGGGGGCGACCGCTTGTCCGCGCCCGGGGTCTTCAGGGCGTCGGCCGCCTTCTTGGCCTTGTCCTTGGCCGAGCCCTCGCCTTTGGCGATGTTCTGCAGCTCGCCGAAATCCTGCTTCAGCGCGCCGGTCCCGCCGCGCTTGTCGACGGCGCGCTTGGCCTTGTTGGCAATGCTCTTCAGGTCCATGCGACAACCGTAACGGGACGCGGACTCCGCCTGCGGCTCGTCGTCAGGCGCCGGACCCGAGCGTGCCCGCGTCCGGCGGCACGTCGACGGCGTGCTCGCGGAGTGCCTCCAGCGGCACGATGTCCAGCGCCCGCTCGTGGGTGGAGGCGAGCACGACGAGCGCGGCGGCGCCGTCCTCGTGGGCGCGCAGCCAGTTGGCGGCGGTCACGCACCAGCGGTCACCGGGCACCAGTCCCGAGAAGGCGTAGGCGGGCATCGGCGTGCTCAGGTCGTTGCCGATGGATCGCTGATGCTCGAGGAACTCGGCGGTCACCACGCCGCAGATCGTGTGGCTGCCCACGTCCTGGGGCCCGGTCGTGCAGCAGCCGTCGCGGTAGAAGCCGGTGACGGGATCTGTGCCGCAGGGCTGCAGCGGTCCTCCCAGGACGTTGCGGTCGGCCACGGCGCCAAACGTACCGGCTCGCGACGCCCGGGGTCCCAGGAGCGGTGACTGTGGTGCAGTCAGGGGGTCTACCCTACCTGACGCCCTACAATAAGGTGACGATGCGCAAGACCAGTGTCTACCTCGATGAGCACCACGCGGAGCGTTTGGCGGATCTAGCGCGTCAGGAGGGGCGCTCGCAGGCCGAGATCCTCCGCGCCGCGCTCGATGCCTACCAGCCCACTCCGTCCCGTGATCGAGATTTCGCGATCGCGCGCGGCTTCCCCCGCATCGACCGTGACACTCGGCCGATTTCGGAGATCCCCGAGGCCGATCTGCTCGAGGGCTTCGGCGGTTGACGCTCCTGATCGACGCGGCGCCGCTCGTTGCCCTGGCCGACAGCGCCGAGCCGCAGCGCGCCGCGATTCGGGCTGTACTCAGCGGGGAACCCGGTCCGCTCGTGGTTCCCGCCCCGGTGACTGCCGAAATCGACTACCTCCTCGGGCGGCGCTTCGGGCGTGCTGCGCGTCGGGCGTTCCTCGCCGACCTTGCGGCGGGCCGTTTCCTCGTCCCCGCGCTCGAGGGTGCGGACTACAGCCTTGTCGTCGAGCTCGAAGCCCGCTACTGCGACCTCGACCTGGGCCTCGCCGACTGCGCCCTTGTCGCACTCGCGCATCGCCACCAGACCACTCGGCTGCTGACCTTCGACGAACGCCACTTCCGGGCGGTGACTCCGGTTGGCGGCGGCTCCTTCACCCTGCTGCCTGCCGACGCATGAGGGAGTCGGCGCGGCGCAGCGGCGTGGGGCTCCTCGAGCCGCCGAGTGGATCCGCTCGACGCCGTGACGTGGACTGGATCAAAGGCCGACGCGCTTCCGCGGAATGTGTCTCTCAAAGGTTCAGAAGGGCTCGCCGGCCGGCCCGAACGATGTCGTGAGGATCACCGGCTCGCCGGCCTCGTCCGAGGCGTCGAGGTCGACGGTGGCGACGATCGCCACGTCGTGGTGCTGCTCGGGGTCGTCGATGATCTGACGCACCGCCCACTGGCGCGCGCCGCCGGCTCCGGGTCCGCCCGTCCGGTCGATGACCAGCAGCTGCGGCGCGCGGGCCGCGGGCCCGTCGCCGAGCGCGTCGTACTCGGCGCGGTAGCCGTCCACGCCTGCTCCCCAGGCGGCGGCGTCCATCGCGGGCCGTGCGGGTGGGTCGGTGAGCGCTGCGCCGGCGAGCTCCAGCTCGACGAGCGCCGCGACCTGGGCGCGGGCCAGGAGCTGCACCTTCTGGAACATGGCGTTGCGGACCATGACCGTGAAGGCGCGGTCGTTGGCGGTGATCGGCCGCGGTGGGGGCAGCGGCTCCCCCGCGGCCATGGCGGCGGCGGCCGCGGCGACGGCGGCGGGGTCCGTCAGCGCCTCCCACTCGTCCAGCAGGCTGGAGTCGGTCTGGCGGACAGTCTCTCCGAGCCACTCGATGATGTCGTCCAGCTCCTGTGTCCGGATGTGCTCGGGCACGGTCTGGCGCAGCGCCCGGTAGGCGCCCGAGAGGTAGCGCAGCACGACGCCCTCCGAGCGGGCCAGGCTGTAGAAGGCGACCGTCTCGGTGAACGTGCGCCCGTTCTCATACATGTCCCGCACGATGGACTTGGGCGAAAGGTCGTCCTCGCGCACCCAGGGGTGGGTCTCGCGGTGGACGCGCAGCGCGTGCGTCAGGCCCTCGGCCAGCGGACGGGGGTGGGTGACCTCCTCCAACAGCTCCATGCGCTCGTCGTACTCGATGCCCTCGGCCTTCATCTGCGCGACGGCCTCGCCGCGTGCCTTGCTGGCCTGCGCGCGGAGCACGGGGAACGGGTCGTCCAGAATGGCCTCGACGATCGAGACCACGTCGAGGGTGTAGGTCTCCGAGTCCGGCTCCAGGAGGGCGAAGGCGACGAGGGCGAAGGACGCCAGCGGCTGGTTGAGCGCGAAATCGTCCTGCAGCTCGTCGGCCAGGCGCAGCGTGCGGCCGTCCGCATCGGGCTCGCCCAGCCAGTGCAGGACGCCGGCGGCGACGAGCTCGTCCCCGAGCGCCTGGGCCTGCTCGGTCAGGCGACGGCGCCCACGCTCATCCTCGTGGTTGTCCTCCAGCAGTGCCCGCATCGCCTCTACGGGGTCTGCGGGCTGGTTGACGACGTTGAGGATCATCGCGTGGTTGACGCGCATCTTCGAGGTCAGGGGCTCGGGGACGGCGTCGCGGAGGCGCTCGAAGGTCTCCTGCGTCCAGCTCACCTCCCCGTCGGGGGGCTTCCTGGTCTGGACCTTACGCCGCTTCTTGGGGTCGTCCCCCGCCTTGGCCAGCGCCTTCGCGCGCTCGATCACGTGGTCGGGCGCCTGGACCACGACGTGGCCGGAGGTGTCGAAGCCCGCGCGCCCGGCGCGTCCGGCGATCTGGTGGAACTCGCGCGCCTTGAGCATGCGGTAGCGCGTGCCGTCGTACTTGGCCAGGCTGGTGAACACGACGGTGCGGATCGGGACGTTGATCCCGACACCGAGCGTGTCGGTGCCGCAGACGACCTTCAGCAGGCCGGCCTGGGTGAGCTGTTCGACCAGCCGGCGGTAGCGCGGGAGCATCCCGGCGTGGTGGACGCCGATGCCGCCGCGGACGAGTTTGGACAGCGTGCGCCCGAACCCGGCGGTGAAGCGGAACGCGCCGATCGCCTCGGTGATCTCGTCGCGCTCCTCGCGCGTGCAGAGCTTGGCTGACAGCAGCGCCTGGGCGCGCTCCATGGCCGAGGCCTGGGTGAAGTGCACGACGTAGATCGGCGCCTGGTCTGACTCCACGAGCTCTTCCAGCTGCTCGTGCAGCGCCGCCAGCGACCAGGCGAAGGACAGCGGGACGGGGCGCTGCGCGTCGTCGACGGTCACCGTCTCGCGGCCCGTGCGGGCGGTGAGGTCCTCGGCGAGGCCCGAGACGTCACCGAGCGTGGCGGACATGAGCAGGAACTGCGCGCGGGGCAGGCTCAGCAGCGGCACCTGCCAGGCCCAGCCGCGCTGGCCGTCGGCGTAGTAGTGGAACTCGTCCATGACGACCTGCCCGATGTCCGCCTCGCCACCCTCGCGCAGGGCGATGTTGGCCAGGACCTCCGCGGTGCAGCAGACGATCGGTGCGCCGGCGTTGACCGACGCGTCCCCGGTGAGCATCCCGACGTTGTCCGCGCCGAAGGTGGCGCACAGGGCGAAGAACTTCTCCGAGACCAGCGCCTTGATCGGCGCGGTGTAGAACGTGGTGCGCCCCTCGGCCAGCGCGGCGAAATGCGCGGCGACCGCGACCATCGACTTGCCCGAGCCCGTCGGGGTGGCGAGCACGACGTTCGCCCCGCTGAACAGCTCGATCGCCGCCTCTTCCTGGTGGGGATAGAGGGTGACGCCGTCCGCGACGGCCCAGGCGGTGAACGCGTCGAAGAGCGAGTCGGCAGTGGGCTCGTCGGGAAGGGCGTCGACCAAGGGCATCGGGCACCGGGCACGCTAGCGAGCAGGCGTGGCCCGGCGCTCGCGGCAACGCGATCAGCCGTCAATGGCCGCCGCCACCGCAGCAGGACCCTCCGCCGCCAGGCGCGGCGACCAGCGAGCGCTTGCCGCCCCGGGCGTTCGGGGTGGCGAACGACGAGAGGCGTCGCTCGGCGAGCTCCGACGCACAGGCCGGGCACGCCGGGGCGGGGGCGTCCGAGCGGCACAACTCCTCGAACTGCTCGTCGCACGACCGGCAGGCATAATCGTATATCGGCACGCGTCCATCCTCGCGTCCGACGGCGCCCCTGTCCAGGCGTGCCCGATGAACACGGCCGACAAGGCCGAAACCCGACGTCAGTCGGGTCTTCGGCCAGCTAGATGCCCTGTGGCGGGCGGCTCGCCTCCTCGTCGACGACCTCCTCGGTGAGGCTCTCGGACTTCTCGGTCGGGTGGACGGCGTCGGACTGGGCTTCGGGCTCGGAGAGGACCTCCTCGGACGTCTCCTCCTGCGGTGGGTCGTCATGGCTCATTGCGCTCATACAACGTCTCTACCCCGCACCGGCGTTCTTCACCCCCCCGGCCGCAGCAGGTGGACCTCTCCGGCGTCCAGCGCCGTGCGCCCGCCACCAGGCAGCGCGACGACGAGGCGGCCGTCTCCGTCGACCCCGGCCGCCGTCCCGGCCCCGCCTTTCCAGCGGACCTCGCGGCCGCGCAGCGCGTCGCGATCACGCCAGTCGGCCAGCACCGCCTCGGCGGGGCGGACGAGGACGTCGGCCAGCCGTTCCAGCAGCGTGCGCAGAACCGCGCCGCGCTGCCCGGGCACCAGGCCCAGGGTGGCGGCGGTGCACCGCAGTTCGGGCGGGAGGTCGTGCAGCCGGACGGCGACGTTGAGCCCGATCCCCACGATCGCCCAGCCCTCCTGGGGACGGCCCTCGGCGAGGATCCCGGCGACCTTGCGCCCGTTCAGGTGCACGTCGTTCGGCCACTTGATCGTGATCTCGTCGCCCGGCGCGTACGCCGCCGCCGTGCCGGCCACGGCCACCGCGGCGTGTAGCGGCAGCAGAGCCGGCGGTGAACGCAGGACGACCGACACCAGCAGCGCGCGACCGGGCGGCGCAGACCAGGTGCGTCCCTGCCGGCCGCGTCCGGCGGTCTGCGCGTCCGCGGTCACCACCGTCCCGTGCGCAGCCCCGGCGGTGGCCAGGCGGCGGGCGTGGTCGTTCGTGGACGTGGTGGCCCGCAGGTGCATGCGCGGACGCCCGAGTGCGGGCAGCGCGTCCACGGTCAGGCGGGGACGATCTTCAGCTCGTCGTCCAGCGCCACGCCCAGGGCGTCGCGCGCGGATCCGCGGTTGACGGCCAGCGCCAGCGTCCGGTAGGCGTCCTCGTAGAGCAGCAGGTCCCCAGCTGCCACGTCGGAGAAGGTGACCGCGTAGTGGGCGGTGCGCGAGTTAACCGACACGGGACGGCCGAGGCGCAGGCCGGTGTCGGTGAGCTCCTGGTGCTCGACGTCAAGCGTGATGTTGCCGAAGCGGTCGAAGCCGACCGCGTGGGCGACGAGCCCGTCGTCGGGATCGACGGTGGCCATCGGCATGTGCAGCAGCACGATCTCGTCAGCGTCGATCGGGTCCCCGGCGTCCATCAGCTCGGCGCCACCGGCCAGCGCGGCGGCGATCGGGGCGAACAGGTCGCGGCCGTGGAAGGTCGCCGAGACCGGGTCCAGGCGGTGGTGCGAGCGGCTGACGTCGACGACGTCCACGGCGCCGCCGAAGCGCTGGGCCGCGAGCGCGAGCAGGCCGTTGTCCGGGCCGACGAGGATCCGGTCCTCCTCCGCGGTGCGGATCGCGATGGCGCGGCGGCGGGTCCCGACGTCCGGGTCCACGACGGCCAAGTGCACTCCCGCGGGCATGAACGGCAGCGTGCGCCGCAGCATGAGGGCGCCGGCCCGGATGTCGTGGCGGGGCAGGCCGTGAGCGAGGTCGATGATCGGCACGCCGGGCGCGATGCCGGCCATGACCCCGTGGCAGACGCCGACGAACTCGTCGGCCAGGCCGTAGTCCGAGAGGAACGTGATCGGGCGGGGTGGAGCGGTCACCGCGCGAGTCTACGCGGCCGGCGAGACCCGGACGAACCGTATCCCGCAGCGCCGCGCTCAGCCCGCGGCGTCGACCAGCAGCGCGTCGATCAGGCCGTCCGGCGTGTGCACGTCGGCTTGCACGTGTGGCTCGTACCCGAGCTCGCGCAGCGCGTCGCTTGTCGCCGGGCCGATGGACACCAGGCGCGGACCGTCGAGGGTGCCGGCGGCGTCGTGGAAGAAGCGGGCGCTGGAGGCCGAGGTGAACGTCGCGTACCGCGCGCCGAGGGCGGCGATGCGGGCCTCGTCGTCCAGGTCCTCGGCGACGGTGCGGTACAGCGGCAGGACGGTGACCTGTGCGCCGCGCGCCTCCAGCGCGTCGGTGAGGACGTCCCGGGCCTGCTCGGCGCGGGGGATCAGCGCGCGCGCGACCGGGGTCTGCGCGAGCGCGTCGACCAGCGACTCTGCGACCGAGCGCGGGGGCACGATGTCGGCCTCGATGCCGTGTTCGAGCAGCGCCCGGGCCGTCCCCGGGCCGATGGCGGCGACCGTCGAGGCGGCGAGCACCCGCGCGTCGCGGACGAGCTCGAAGAAGCGCGCCACCGCGTTCGGCGACGTGAAGGCGACGAGGTCGTACTCCCTCGGATCGGGGACCTCCACGTCCAGCGGCTGGATGCGGATCGCGGGGGCCTCGATGGCGACGGCGCCGAGCTCGCGCAGCCGGCCGGCCAGCGCGCTGGCCTGCGCCCGGGCGCGCGTGACCGCGACGGTGACGCCGGTCAGCGGACGGGCCGCGCCCAGCCAGGCCAGCTCGTCGTGCAGCGCGGCGACCGGCCCCACGACGGTGATCGCGGGGGCGGCGATCTGCGCGGCCGCCGCGTCGGCGGCCACGTCGCGCAGGGTCGAGCGGATCGAGCGCTGGTCTGAGTAGGTGCCGCGCTGGATCACGGCGACGGGCTCATCCGCCGGACGCCCGCCGGCCTGCAGCTGGGTGGCGATGCGGTCCAGCTGGCGCACGCCCATGTAGAAGACGAGCGTGCCCGGGAAGGCGGCGAGCGCGGGCCAGTCGATCTGGGTCTCGGGCTTGGCCGGGTCCTCGTGGCCGGTGACGAAGGCGACCGCGGGCGCCATGCCGCGCTGGGTGACGGGGACACCGGCGTAGGCGGCGGCGGCGATCCCGGAGGTGACGCCGGGCACGACCTGGAAGGGGATGCCCTGTGCGGCGCAGGCCTGGGCCTCCTCGCCGCCGCGCCCGAAGACGAACGGGTCCCCGCCCTTGAGGCGCACGACGTCACGGCCGGCGCGGGCGTGCTGGAGCAACAGCTCCGTCGTCGTCTCCTGCGGCACCTGCCGGCCGCCGCCGATCTTGCCGACGTCCAGCAGCAGCGCGTCGGGACGCGCTCCGGCGAGCGCGTCGCCGGGGATCAGCCTGTCGAAGAGGATCACGTCGGCGCAGGCCACGAGCTCCAGGGCGCGGGCGGTCATGAGGCCGCGGTCGCCGGGGCCGGCCCCGACGAGATGGACGGTGCCGGGGGTGATGTGGTCGCTCATCGGTGGCTGCCGAGGTCGAGGAGGTCGCGGGCTCCGGCGGCGAGCAGCCGCTGGGCGACCTGGACGCCGAGGGCACCGGGGTCGTCGGCCGCGCCGGCCAGTTGCAGCTCGTCACGCATCCACGCCGAGCCGTCGGGGGCTCCCACCCACGCCACGAGGCGTCCGTCGGGGTAGGCGTGTGCGCCGACGGCCGAGTCGCAGTCGGCCCCGAGCGCGTGCACGCAGGCGCGCTCGGCCTGCAGCGCCCGCCACGCCGGCTCGTCGCGCAGGTCCAGGGCGCTGTCGGAGCGGGCCTCGAGCACGACGGTGCCCTGCCCCGCAGCGGGAACGAGATCGTCGAGGACCGCGTCCACCGCGTCCTCGCGGCCGAGGCGTCGCAGGCCGGCGTGGGCGAGGACGACGGCGTCGACCTCGCCGGCGGCCAGCTTGCCCAGGCGGGTGTCGACGTTGCCGCGGATCTCCACGACCTCGATCCCGTGGTCGATCTCGTCGCCGCTGGTGTCCACGGCCACTCGAGCGCGCAACTGGGCGGCGCGACGGAGGGAGGCGGTCCCGACGCGCGCCGGCCGGCCCGCGACCTGAAGCGTCCCGCAGACCGCGTCCCGGGGGTCCTCGCGGGGCAGGCAGCCGACGAGCGCCAGCCCTTCGGGCAGGGTCGTCGGGACGTCCTTGGCCGAGTGCACGGCCACGTCGATCTCGTCCTCGACGAGGGCGCGCTCGAGCTCGGAGACCCATTTGGCCTTGTCGGCCATGCCACGGTGCCGGTCCCCGGTGGTGGTGATCGGGATGATCTCGGTGTCCGCGTCCAGCGCCGCCGCGACGAGCCGGGCCTGGGCCAGCGCGAGCGCGGACCCGCGGGTGCCGATGCGGAGCATGCCCGGCGTCGCCAGGGCCTACGCGCCGCGGCGCCGCTCGCCGAGCGCCCGCACGTTGTCGGACGCCTCGGAGCCGGCCGCCGGGTCGGGCGCAGCCGCGTCGTCGAGCGCGAACAGCTCGCGTACGAGCTGCAGGCGGCCGTGCCCGGTCCTGGTGCCGTGCTCCTGCATGGACTTCAGGCGGATCGTCGGCTCGTGCAGCAGGCGCTGCATGACCGCGCGGGCGACCGCGTCGACGCGGGCCATGTCCCGCGAGGAGGCGGACTCCCAACGGCCGGCGTTCTCCTGCAGCACGGTGTCGACGACGGCGGCGCCGTGTTCGCGCAGCGCGGTGATCGTCGGGCGCACGTCCAGCTGCCCGAGCCAGCGGGCGAAGCGGACGATCTCGTCCTCGACGATCGCGTCGGCCTGGTCGCGCTCGCCCTCGCGGACCGAGAGGTTCCGGGCGACGACGGCCTGCAGGTCGTCGATGTCGTAGAGCGTGACCCCGTCCAGCTCGCCGCAGTCGGCCTCGATGTCACGGGGCACGGCGATGTCGATGAGCACGAGCGGACGGCCGGCGCGCTCGCGCATGACGAGCTCCAGCTCCTCCACCCCGACGATCGGATGCGGTGACGAGGTGGACGACACGACGATGTCCGCGGTGGCCAGCCGGGCGGGGAGCTCGTCGAGGGAGGCGACCCGGCCGCCGAAGCGCTCGGCCAGTGCGAGGGCGCGCTGGGCGTGCCGGTTGGCGACGAAGATCGTCGAGACCCCGCGAACGGCGAGGGCCTGGGCGGTGAGCTCGGCCGTCTCGCCGGCCCCGAGGATGAGCACATCGCGGTCGGCGAGGTGCCCGACGACGTCGGCGGCAAGATCGACGGCGACCGTGGAGACGCTGGTCCGCGAGGAGCCCAGGCCGGTCTCCGAGCGCACCCGCTTGCCGGTCTGCAGGGCGGCGGTGAACAGCTTGTTGGTCAGCGGGCCGGTGGTCCCGGCGGCCAGCGCACTCTCGTAGGCGCGCTTGACCTGGCCCTGGACCTCGGCCTCGCCGACGATCATCGACTCCAGGCCGCTGGTCACGCGGTACAGGTGGCGGGCGGCGTCGCAGTTGCGCGGCGAGTAGATGAGCCCGGCCAGCTCGGTGGGGCGGATGTCGGCCCGGTGGGAGAGCGCCGACAGCAGCGCGGTCTCCGCGTGCACGGGGTCGGCCGAGACGAGGGTGATCTCCGTGCGGTTGCAGGTGGAGATGGCGACGGCCTCGTCGACGACCTCGTCCTCCACGAGGGAGGTGACGAACCGCTCGGCCTCGATCGCGGTGAGGGCCAGGCGCTCGCGCAACGCGACGGGGGCGGTCTTGTAGGAGATGCCCAGAGTCAGCAGCTCCGCGGAGGTCCGGGTCACGCGGAGTGCTCCCGGACGCCGCTGGGGTCCGTGGTCGCGGCGTCGTCGGCCCCGTCGTCGGCGGGGCTGCGCTCGGCGGCGTCCACCTGTGCGGTGAGGTCTCCGATACGGCGCTCCAGGCCGGTGAGGCGGTAGGCGGTGATCGCCAGGTAGATGATGAGCAGCAGGAGGAACACGAGGTATGCGGCGACGACGTACCCGGAGTTGTCGGGGATGTTGGCGGCCAGCACGGTCATGCGACCACCTGCGGGGCGGCGGAGCGCGGCGCGGGCCCGGCGGCGTCACGGTCACCGGCGGCGAGGTCCAGGCGGCGCTGCAGACCCCGCAGCCGACCGCGGGCGAGCTTGTGGGTCATCTCCAGCTTCCACAGCGTGATGAACAGCAGCGTCATCCCGACCAGGGCCAGGTAGAACGGGATCTTCATGTCGACCGGTAGCGCGCCGCCGGTGGTGTTGTTGAGCACGCGCGGGTGGATGTACGGCTCGGCCAGACGCACCGCGATGAAGTTCAGTGGGACGAAGGCGCCGGCGGTCACGGCGAACACGGCGGCGTAACGCGACTGCTTCTCAGGGTCGGCGATCGAGAAGCGCAGCGGCTGGTAGGTGCAGTACAGGAGGAAGACGATCAGGAAGCTGACGAGCGTCGCCTCGCGCCACTCGAACCACACGCCCCACGCGGCCCGCGCCCAGATCCCGCCGGTGATGAGCACGCCGAGGCCGAGGATGACCGACATGTGGATCGCCGTGTAGGAGCGCAGATCGTGCTTGGGATCCCGGGTACGGAGGTAGCGCACGGCCTCGATGCCGCCGAAGACGAAGCCGCCGAGCGCGACGATCGCCATCGGCACGTGGACGTAGAAGATCTTCTGCGAGAAGCCCTGGTCTGAGTCGATGGGCGCGGTGAACGCGGCGAGGACGAACGCCCCGCCGAGGACGACGACGGTGGCCAGCGAGAGGGGACGCAGCTTGGATGAGTACATCGAGCAACCAGACCTCGGATGTGACCCCGGCGGTTCGTCAGTCGTCGAGCAGGAAGTCGAAGACGGCGTACGCGAGGAGCCCGAACACCAGATCATAGAGGCCGAGCAGCGCCAGATAGCGCCCGGGCAGCGCCCCGGCGCCCGCCACCGCCAGAACGGGCGCGGTCGCCTTCGCCGAGGAGATGATGACCGGGACCAGCAGGGGCAGGGCCATCAGGGGCAGGATGAGGTCGCGGGCGCGGGTCTGGACGGCTAAGGCGCCGAACAGCGTCCCGATGACGGCGATGCCGACGTCGGCCAGAAGCAGCACCAGCGCCAGCCGCCCTACGTCCTGGAGCGACAGCCCCGGCTCGAGCAGGAGGATCACGAAGGCGGGGACGGCCACGAGCTCGAGCAGGACGAGGAAGGCGACGAAGGTCGTGGCCTTGGCGACGAACAGCGCCGTGCGGTCCACGGGCGCCAGGAGGAAGGCCTCGATGCCGCCCTCCTCGTGGTCGGTGACGAACAGGCGGTTCGCGCCGAGCATCGCGGCGAACAGCAGCGTCACCCAGAGCACGCCGCTGGCCACGTTGCCCTCGACGCTCGTGCGGTTCAGGGCGAAGCGGAAGACGACGAACGTGGTCACCGAGAACAGGGCCATCGCGGGGATGACCTGGGGCACGCGGCGCTCGAGCAGCAACTCCTTGCGCAGCAACGCGCCGACGGTCGCCCGCATCGGGGTCATGCGGCGCGGCTCGGTCACGGGCGGTACAGCTCCGTGACCGCCGCCACGTCGAAGGCCGCGGCGTCCCCGGCGAAGGCCTGGCGGCCGTCGCGCAGCCCGAGAACGACGTCGGCTTCGGCCAGCCCGGCTGCCGGATCGTGGCTGGACACCACGCGCGTGCGCCCGGCCGGTGCGCCGATCAACGGCTCCAGCAGCGCCGCGGCACCGGGGTCCAGGTTGGCCCGCGGCTCATCGAGCAGGAGGACCGGCGGGTCGTGGAGCACGGCGCGGCAGGCGGCGGTCCGCTGCAGCATCCCGCGCGAGTACGTGTGCGTCGGCTCGTCGGCGCGGCGCGTCAGGCGCACGGCATCCAGCAGCTCGTCGACCCGGGCGGCGTCCACGCCGTGCAGCCGGGCGTGCAGCCGGAGGTTGTCGCGGGCGGTCAGGTCGCCGTACAGCAGCGGCTCGTGGGTGAGCAGGCCGATGCGGCCGCGGACCGCCCAGGCCCGGTCGGGCAGCGGCTCTCCGAGGATGCGGGCGGTCCCCGCGCTCGGCCGCAGCAGCGTGGCCAGCACGCGTAGCAGCGTGGACTTGCCGGCGCCGTTGGGGCCGAAGACGACGAGCGTCGCGCCCGCCGGGACGGTCAGCGTCACGCCGTCCAGGGCCCGTCGCTCGCCGTAGTGGCGCGACAGGCCGTCCAGCTCAATGGCCGGTGCTGCGCTGGCCATCGGTCCGCCGGGCGGTCTTCACGGCGTGCGGCAGGACGGCGGCCAGCACGCCGAAGGTCTCGTCGATGGCGTTGGGGTTGCCGGGGAAGTTGACGATCAGGGTGGAGCCCGCGAGGCCCGCGACGCCGCGGGTGAGCATCGCGTGCGGCTTGTGGCGCAGGCCCTCGGCTCGCAGCGCCTCGGCGATGCCCGGGGCCAGGCGGTCGACGACGTCGAGGGTGGCCTCGGGCGTGTGGTCGTCAGGCGTGAGCCCCGTGCCGCCGGTGGTGAGGATGACCTCGACGTCGTCGGCGACGAGCGCGCGCAGGCGGGCGGCGACCGCGCCGCGATCGTCGGTGAGCGTCTCGGCGACCACGATCTCGCACCCGGCGTCCCGGGCCTGTGCGGCCAGGCGCGGCCCGGAGACGTCGTCACCGTCGCCGGCGGCCAGGGAGGTCGAGATCGTCAGGACGGCGGTCCGCATGCGCCGACACCGTATCCGCCCGGCGTCGCGAGGCTCCTGACGTCACTGCGCCCGGGCGCTGCGGACGGCGTACGCCACGCAGCGCCGGGCGAACGCAGCGTCCATCGCCTCGCCGGTGACCAGCGCGCGGAAATAGGCCGGGGCCACCAGCGTCTCGACGATCGCGTGCGCGTCGACGCCGGCCGGGAGCTCGCCGCGCGCGACGGCGCGCCCGACGATCGCCTCGGCGGGGCCGAAGCGCGCCGCCCAGAAGTCACGCAGCGTGACGCTCAGGTCCCCGTCGGCCTCGGAGCCGGCCGCGGAGAGCGCGTGGAAGAGCCGCAGCATCACCGGGTCGCGGAGAGCGGCCACGATGCCGTCGAGCAGTCCCTGCAGGTCACGCTCGAGGCTGCCGGTGTCCGGTGTCGGGACCGCGCGGCTCGCGACGGCCAGCAGTGCGTCGGTGGCCAGGCGTGACCGGGTGGGCCAGCGGCGGTAGACGGTGGCCGGGTCCACGCCGGCACGTCGTGCCACGGCGCGGTGCGACAGGGCCGTGTATCCGCCGGCGAGCAGCTCGGCCCGGGCGGCGTCCAGGACATCGGCGCGGATGCGCGCGCTGCGCCCACCCGGACGCTCGCGGACGGTGTCCAGCGGGTCGGCGGCGTCCGGTGCGGTGGGGTCGTCCATGCGGTCCGGGCGATGCTATCCGTAGGTCCTTACAAAGACGACAGACATTGCGTTAGTCTGGCGCAACGACCAGTCCAACCGGGAGCGGTGAGATGACGCAGACCGACACGTGGCGAGAGCGCCGTGAGGCCATCGTGCGCGAGCACATGGAGTCCGAGAACGACCACGCCTTCGACGTCACGCTCGACACCTTCGACCGTCCGCGGTACGAGATCGTGCCCACGGGCGACGTGTTCGACGGGCCCGAGGCGGTGCGCGGCTACTTCGAGGACACCCGTACCGCGTTCCCCGACCACCGCAACGAGCTCATCGCGCTGCACCACACCGACGCCGGCGTGATCGCCGAGTTCGTGCTCAAAGGAACGCACGAGGGGCCGCTGCGGGGGATCCCCGCCACCGGCCGGTCCTTCGCGTGCCGCTCGGTGGCCTTCTTCCTGTTCGAGGAGGATCGCCTCGTATGCGAGCGCGTGTACTTCGACGCCGCGACGATCCTCGGCCAGCTCGGTCTCGTGCAGCCGGCGCCCGCCCTCACCGGAGGGCCGGACCGATGACCGACGACGCGACCACGGTGATCGAGCGGTTCTACCGCGCGTTCGGCGACGCCGACGGAGCGGCGATGACCGCGTGCTACGCCCCGGACGTCCACTTCAGCGACCCGGTCTTCGGGGACCTGCAGGGCCGGCGGGCCGGCGCGATGTGGCGCATGCTCACGCAGACGCCGGGGGACCTGCGGATCGAGTTGCTCGAGCACGAGGCCGGGGAGACCCGCGGCACGGCGCACTGGCGTGCGCACTACACGTTCACCCAGACCGGCCGCCCCGTGGTCAACGACATCCAGGCGCGCTTCGTGTTCAAGGACGCGCTGATCGTCGACCACCACGACGAGTTCAGCTTTCCCCGCTGGGCCCGGCAGGCCCTCGGACCCGTGGGGCTGCTGCTCGGCTGGACCCCGATCGTGCAGGGCAAGGTGCGACGGACCGCCGCGGAGCGGCTCGACGCCTTCGTCGAGGCGGAGCGGGAGGCAGGGGTCGGGCCTGGGTGACCCCGCCCGAGGCGCTCGCCTGAGCTACGCCCCTACGGTGCCGGGCCGGCGCCAGCTGCCGCTGCGCCCGCCGTCCTTGGCCAGCAGGACGATCTGCGCGATCTCGACGCCCTTGTCCAGGCCCTTGACCATGTCGTACACGGTGAGCGCTGCGACGCTGACGGCGGTCATCGCCTCCATCTCCACCCCGGTGCGCGCCGTCGTCGAGGCGGTGGCCGTCACCGTGACGGTGCCGGCGTCCGCGTCGACGGCCGCGTCGACGTCGACGTGGTCCAGCGACAGGGGGTGGCACAGCGGGATGAGCTCGCCGGTGCGCTTGGCCGCCATGATGCCGGCGACGCGGGCCACCCCGAGCACGTCGCCCTTCGGCGCGTCCCCGGCCGCCACCGCGGCGGCGGTCGGAGCGCTCATGCGGACGGTGGCGCGCGCGATCGCGCGGCGGGCGGTGACGGCCTTGGCCCCGACGTCGACCATCCGCGCGGTGCCGTGGTCGTCGAGATGCGTGAGGCGCTCGGACATGGCCGCAGCCTACGCTCGAGCGCCGTGGGTCAGTACCAGTGCCTGCGGCCGCCCACGACGCGGCCGGTGGAGCCGACGACGTAGAGCACGACGCCGACGATCAGCAGGATCACGCCGAGCGTGTAGAGGATCGGGATGCCGACCAGAAAGCCGATGAGGAGGAAGATGAGACCGAGGCCGATCATGCGAACAGCTCCTTCGTTGGGAATGACGGGACGCTCGCTCTCTCCCCGCAGCGGGCACGCGCCAACCCCGAACCGACGTATGTTTGATCCGGCACGCGTCACTCCGGGGGATGGCCGGGTGAATCCATACGCCGTGACCTTCTCGTCAAATCTCGAGTGGCGCCGCCCTGTCATTGAGCTCGTCGGCAAACGCCTGCACGCGCCCACGAAACGCCAGCGGATCCACGGCGGGGTAGCGGAACAGCTCGGGCTCGATCGCCGCCAGCTGCTCCAGCAGCCCGTTGGCCAGCGGGATCCGCCGGGCCAGGGCCTCGTCGTCGGGCTCCACGCGCAGGTCGACGTCGACGGTCGACGGGCGGGCGCCACCCCTCCACGACCGCGGTGGCTCCGCCGGTCAGATACAGGCGGACGCGCTGCCCGGCGTGCCGCCCGAGATCGCGCGCCAGTGCCCGGACCCGATCGGCGTCAGCGTCGGGCCGCATGCTCGGCCGCCCGGGCGAAGGACTCGAGTCGGCGGATGAGCGCGAGGTAGCGGCCGTGGGCGTCGTCCCCATGCTCGGCGCCGAGGGCGTGGTAGAGGTCAAGCGGCGCCTCGTCGCTTTCCACCCCCGCCGGCACCGGCACCCCGACCGCGCGCAGGCGCGTGCCGGCGGCACGGACCAGGAGCGCGTGCGGCGTGTCCAGGCGCCCGGCTTCGAGATCCTCGAGCCCGGAGCGCACGAGATCCCCGCCGGGGAGCGCGTCGTAGTCCGGGGGGGCCACTGGGACGCGCATCGCGGCCGCGCTAGGCCGGCTGGTGGGTGCGCTGGGCGGCCGCGATGAGGTCGCGGACCCCGTCGGTGTCCCCGGCGCGCAGCAGCGCGACCGGGTCCGGGTCGCCGCCCACGATCTGTTCGAAGAACGCCTTGCGGTCCTGGTAGGTCGGCAAGGTCCCCTTCGCCCAGCCGCGCGCGTCGTTGAGCATGATCGCCAGCGTCGCGTACTCCTCGCCGAACAGGTCGGCGACCTCGCTCTTCATGCGCTTGGCCAGGGCGGGCGACGCGCCGGCGGTGGAGATCGCGATGGCCAGCGGGCCCATGCGCACGATGGCCGGCAGGATGAAGTTGCACAGCGGGGGGACGTCGACGATGTTCACGAGCATCGCTCGGCGCTCGGCGTCGTCGTAGATGCGGATGTTCGTGTCGGTGTCATCGGTGCAGGCGATGACCATGAAGATCCCTTCGAGGTCCTCAGGCCCCGCGTACTCGCGCGCCTCCCAGGTGATCGACCCCTCGACGGCCAGCGCCTCCAGCTCGGGTCCGGCCTCCGGCGCGACCACGGTCACGTCGCCGTCGCAGGCGAGCAGGCCCTCGGCCTTCTCCAGGCCCATCGCCCCACCGCCGACGACGAGGCAGCGCCGCCCCCGCAGCTTCAGGCAGGCGATGTAGAACGGGGTGGCCAGCATGTCCCTGACGCAGGTCTGGTCACAGATCCCGCGCTTGAACTGGCAGACGCACTCTTTCCCGGCGTAGGCGGCGGCAGGCATGGTCTCATGGAGGGTAGTCCCCGTACCTTGAATGACCATGGGTTCCACGACGATCTTCACCGACGAGTCGCTGATCCGGCGGGTGCACCGCGAGCAGGTCGTCGCGCTCGCGGGGCCCCGTGCCCTCCTCATGATGGCCGCCCACCCGGTGGCCTTCGAGGGCTTCTTCATGTCGACCGGGGACCTCGACGACCCGTACGCGCGACTGCGCCGGACCGCCGAGACGCTGGACGTCATCACCTGGGGGCCGAAGGCGCGCGCGGAGGCCGTCTGCGCCCGGGTGCGGACCCGCCACCGCCAGGTCCGGGGCACGCTGCCCGCCGACGCCGGCCGCTTCCCGGCGGGGACGCCGTACGCGGCCGACGACCCCGCCCTGCTGCTGTGGGTCCTCGGATCGCTGGTGGACTCGTCGCTGCTCGTCTATGAGAAGTACGTGCGTGGACTGGACGACACCGAGCGCGAGGCCTACTGGCGCGACTATCGCACCGTGGGTCGGCTGTTCGGCCTGGCCGCCGCCGACCTGCCGCGGACCTACATCGACTTCGCCGCCTACATGTCGCGGACGCTGCGCTCCGGCGACCTGCACGTCACCGGCAGCGCCCGGGAGCTGGCCAAGGAGATCGTGCTGGACCCGCCGGTGCCACCGGCCGCGCGGCCGCTGGTCGAGCTCGCCAACCAGATCACGGTCGGGCTGCTGCCCGCCGACCTGCGCGCCCAGTACGGACTGCGCTGGGACCCACTGCGCGCGCTGGCCGTGGCCGGAGGCGCCGAGTACGCCAAGCGCGTGCTCGTGCCACTGCTCCCCGACCGGATGCGGCTCATCTCCAGCGCCCGCGCGACGGCTGCCGCCTGACGTCCCCGGTCAGCCGCCCAGCGCGCGCCGCAGCACGCGCAGAATCGGGCGGACGCCCTGGCTCAGCGCGCGCTCGCGGTCGCGGTCGCGCACCGAACGCAGCTCGGTGATCGCGCGTCCCGCGCGCTCGAGGGATCCGTCGTACGGAAACCACCAGAACGGCCGGCTGCCGGCCGTCGAGGGCGGGGTCCACGTCAGGACCTTCGGCTCCGCGCAGGTGCGCAGCGCGACGGCGCCGCGCGCCCGGCCGATGCCCGAGCCCTTGACCCCGCCCCACGGCACCTGCGGACAGCTGCGCGTGACGGTGTGGTCGTTGATCCACACCATGCCGACCTGCAGCTCGCGGGCGATCCGCTCGCCCTTGTAGCGATCGGCCGTCCACACCGAGGCGCCGAGCCCGGCGTCGGTGTCGTTGGCGGCGGCGATCGCCTCTTCCTCGGTGTCCACCACGGTGATCATCAGCACCGGTCCGGGGACCTCCTCGCGGGTCATCCGCATGGATCCCGTGACGCCGGTGAGCACCGTCGGCGCGTAGAACGTGTGGCCGGGCGTGGCGTCCTCGGCGACCGGGCCGCCACAGTGCCGGGTGGCACCGAGGGCGACGGCGTCCTGCACCAGCGTGTGGACACGGTCACGGCCGTCGGCGGTCAGCAGGGGCCCCACGGCGGTGCGCGGATCTCGAGGATCACCCACCGAGAGCCCGCGTGCCTCCTCGACGACCCCGCTGACGAAGCGCTCGGACACCTCGCGCAGCACCACGGCCCGCTCGACGCTGCCACCGGACTGGCCGGCGTTGGCGAACGCCGCCCACACCGTGCCGGCGACCGCACGGTCCACGTCGGCGTCGGCGCACACGAGCGCGACGTCCTTGCCCCCGAGCTCCAGCACGCTGCGCTTGACCGCACGGGCGCAGGCCTCGCCGACCTCACGCCCCGCCTCGTAGGAGCCGGTGAAGCGGACCTGGGCCACGGGTGAGTCCACCAGCGCGTGCCCGACCGCGCTGTCGCCGTGGACGATCCGCAGCAGGCCCTCCGGCAGGCCGGCGCGGGCGAACACCTTGCCGATGCGCTCGGCGGCCAGCGCCGCCTGGGGGGAGGGCTTGAGGACGACGCCGTTGCCGGCCATGAGTGCCACCGCGACATCCCCCAGGGGGGTGCTGAACGGCTCGGTGGGCGGTCCGAGGACGGCGACGACGCCGAGGGGCTCGTACGTCCAGCGCGCCCGGGTCAGGGGGCGCAGCGCCCGCGCCAGGCCGGTGCGCTCGCCGGCCAGGATCTTCGGCCCGGCGTCCGCCAGCCACTGCAGCGTCTCGATCGCGGGCAGCAGCTCGTGGAGCTCCACCTCGCTGCGCGGACGGCCCTGCTCGGAGCAGATCAGGTCGGCCAGCTCGTCGGCCATGTCGATCACGGCCTGGGCAGCGCGCTGCATGTAGCGCGCGCGGTCGCGGGCGCGCAGCGCCCACCACAACGGCTGCACCGCGGCCGCGCCGGCGACGACGGTGGCCACGTCCGCCGGATCGGTCACGCCCACGCTGCCCAGCACGTCGCCCGTGGCGGGGTTCCGGGAGACCGCGGCGTCGGCGGGGGCGGGCACGGTAGACGTCATCGCCGCGATTCTCTCAGAGGCACGGTCGCCCGACGGGCCGTGAGCCGGAGGACCGTCGATTCTCGCGCGTCAGGCAGCGTTCCGGCGCCCGGCGGCGGACCCGTCGACGAGCATGCGCAGGACGTCGCCGAGCCCGGGAGCCAGGGCCTCGTCGGCCAGCAGCAGGCGCGCGGGCCGCCCACCGCGCGGACCGGCGGCCAGGCCGACCATGGTGTCGGCGCTGCCCGACCACACCGTGGCGCAGACGACGGTCTCGGTCGCGGGATCGAAGCGCAGGGCCCGCACGATGTCCAGCTCGCCGGCACGCAGGCCCAGCCGGCCGAGCAGGTCGAAGAGCAGACGCCGGTCGCGGCCGTGGGGCAACCGCAGGCGCACGCGGGTGCCGTCGGGGAGCGGGTGGTGGGCGTTGAGGCGCAAGACCATGAGCAGATCGTGGGGGGTACGGCGCTCGGCCGTGTGATCGTTCAGTGGGGTGTGACGAAGGTCACGCGAGCGCCGGACGAGGCGGCAGCGACGCCTTCACTTCACAAACACACGTTCGCTCTCAGGGTAGCGCCGGGCCCTCGCGCCCCGGCAAGGAGGCTCCCGCTCATCGCTCCTGCGCGCGTCGGCGCCGGATCTGCGCCAGGCGGTCGGCCAGGGCGCCCTCGGCGTCGTCGGGCGAGTAGAAGCGCGTACCGGACACCGCGGGCGGCATGACGTCCTGCTCGGAGAGGTGGCCGGGACGGTCGTGCGGGTAGTCGTACCCGGGCTCGCGCCGGTTGGCCGACCGCATGTACGGGGGTGGGGCCTGGGCGCCATGTCGCTGGACGTGCTCGCGGGCGGCGGCGATCGCGACGTACGCGGCGTTGGACTTCGGTGCCAGGCTGAGGTGGATGGCGCACTGGGCCAGGGCGTGGGCCGCCTCGGGCATCCCGACGAGCTGGACGGCCTGGGCGGCGGCGGTCGCCACGACGAGGGCCTCCGGATCGGCGCCGCCGATGTCCTCGCTGGCGAGGATGACCATCCGGCGGACGATGAAGCGTGGGTCCTCGCCCGCCTCGAGCATGACGGCGAGGTAGTAGAGCGAGGCGTCAGGGTCGCTGGCCCGGGTCGCCTTGATCCACGCGGAGATGACGTCGTAGTGCTGGTCGCCGGCCTTGTCGTAGCGGATCGCCCGGCGTTGGAAGGCGTCCTCGGCTGCGGTGAGGGTCACGTGGCCGCCGGTGGTCGACGCCGCCAGCTCCAGGGCGGCCAGGGCGGCGCGGGCGTCCCCGGCGGCGCGGGCGGCGAGGACGGCCAGCGCCTCCTCGTCGGGGGTGGTCCCCTCGCGCTGGTCCTGGAGCGCGCGCTCCAGCAGGCCCTGGATGTCGGCGGCGGCCAGCGCGCGCAGCTCGTACAGGCGGCACCGCGACAGCAGCGCGGCGTTGACCTCGTAGGACGGGTTCTCCGTGGTGGCCCCGATGAGGGTCACGACTCCGTCTTCGACGGCGGGCAGCAGGGCGTCCTGCTGGGCCTTGTTGAAGCGGTGGATCTCGTCGAGGAAGAACACGGTCGCCGTGCCGCTGGTGGAGCGGCGGTGGCGGGCGCGCTCCATCACCGCGCGGACCTCCGCGCGGCCGGCGTCCACGGCGCTGAGCTCCTCGAAGGCGGCGTTCGCCGCGGCGGCGACGATCCGCGCCAGGGTCGTCTTCCCGGTCCCCGGCGGTCCGTGCAGGAGCATCGAGTGCGGATGGCCGGCCTCGATCGCCACGCGCAGCGGGGCCGCGTCCTTGAGCAGGTGGGCCTGGCCGACGACGTCGTCCAGGGTGGCGGGGCGCATCCGCGCCGCCAAGGGCGTGCCCGGCGGCGTCCGGCTCCCGCCGCCCGCGGTGGTCGGCCCGGGGTCATCGTCGAAGAGCTGGTCCACGTCGGGCAGTATGCGCGGCGGCCCGGCGGGGGAAGCTATTACCAGCGGACTGACTGTTGTACTCAGGTTCTCGGGCGGCGCTGAACACTGCGTCCAGACGGTGCGAAGGGCCGGGTGAACCATCACCGCCTCGCACCACATCACGGGAGAAAGAACCATGCACCGCACCATCCGCCGCACTGTCGCTGTCGCCGCCGCCACCGGCCTGTCGGTCATGGCCGTCGGCGCCCCCGCCGCATCCGCCGAGTCCATCGTGCACCAGCTGGGGTGCGCGGACGGGCAGCCGTCGGGCCTGTTCGCCCTCCTGCCGGTGGAGTGCGGGATCTACAACCCCGGGACCCATTCGTACGAGCCGTACGATCCGGCGAAGGACACCAGCGGCCCGCTCGGCTTCGGGATCCTCGGGCTGTAGCACCGACCCGCCGCCGGAGCGGCGGAGTGGCCGAGCGTCAAGCGCGTGTCGGCAGGCAGGCGCCGAGCGCGGCGCGCGCGGCGGCCTCGTCGCCGCCGTCGGCGCGGGCGACCACCCCGGTGGCGTCCAGCGCCTCCGCACGCCAGCGCGCGCCGGCGCGGCGCCACCAGCGCTTCCGGGCACGGATCACCGGCAGCGTCCCGCCGGTCACGAGCGCTTCCAGCACGCCGGCGCGATCCAGGCGGGCGAGGTCGTCGGCGCCGCCCACCGGCTGACCGTCGATGACGATCTGCGGGACGGTCGAGCCGCCGGTCGCAGCGGCGAGCTTGCGGCGGAAGTCGGGCTGACCGTCGCCGCTGACGACCTCGTGCTCGATGCCCCGGCGCCGCAGCAGCGCGCGGGCCCGGGTGCAGTGGGGGCACCCGCTGAGCACGTTGACGACGACGCGCGGAACGTCCTCGGGCGAAGCGTGCGTGGCGGAAGTCTGGCTGGTCGTCGGCTGGCTCACGGCGGATGCTCCTCGTCGGCGGGGTCCTTGGAGGTCTTCCCCTGGAACGGGGTCCTCATGCGTTGGACGCCGGCGGCGGGGAAAACGGTTCACGCGTCCGGGTGCGTCGGGAGTCTCCACCGGAGAACCGTGCCCCCCCGGAACCCGGAACCCGGAACCCGGAGGTCGTAGCCCCGTACGTTGCCAGCTGCGGCCCCGGGTAACGTGCGGCGCCGAACGGGGGAACGGCGCGGTTCCGTGCATTGCCTGGGTCCGTGCCCGGGACCGTGCGGCGCCGGGCCAGACCTTCCTGCTGCCGCCGCAGCCCGTTGCCAGACGCCCGCGCGCCGGGCATTTGCGGGGCTCGCCCGACCGTCGCAACGGTCCCTGCGTACGTTGCGAGGGTGTGCGCCCTGGGAACGTGCGGTGCCGGGTTCGCAGCGCCCGCTGTCGTAGGGCGGCTTCGCACCTTCCCCGGCCAGAGGCCGTGCGACGTGCGACGCCGACCTGAGCGGCGGTGTGCGGCGCCGGGGGAGCGCGGGAGTGCGACCGGTGGTCGCCGGAACCGGCCCGGCGCCGCCCCGGCATGGCTTCACCCCTTGTCCGGCGTCCCGTCCGGGTGCGCGTGGCACCCGTCGTCCCTGGCGCGCGCCGGGTCAGGGCAGCGGCCCGCCGGCCGCGGTCACGGCGACGCCCGCGACCGCGGCCAGGGCGAGCGCCGGGACCGTGCCGAGGCGGCGGCCGAGCAGGAGCGCGGCGGTCGTCGCGAGGACCACGGCCTGCCACGTCTCCCGCACGCCGCCGAGCAGCGGGACCGCCGCGCCGAAGATGGCGCCGATCGCCGCCGGGCCGGCGCCGTCCAGGAACGCGCGCGCCCCCAGGTTCGCGCGCGTCGCGCCAAACCGCGAACCGCCGACGGCCACGATGAGAAACGACGGGGTGAAGGCGACGGCGGCCGCCAGCAGCCCGCCGCCGAGCCCCGCCGCCGCGTAGCCGACCGCGCCGACCGTCTGCACGACCGGGCCCGGGGTGAGCTGCCCCAGGGCAACGGCGTTGAGGAACTCCGTGTCGGTCATCCAGCGGTGGACGTCGACCGCGTCGTGCTGCATCAGCGGGACGATCACCAAGCCGCCGCCGTAGCTCAGCGCGCCGACCTTCAGCGACGTCCACACGAGCGCGGGCAGCGCGGCGGCCCCCGTCGCCCCGAGCGCCAGGGCCGCGGGCAGCGCGTGCACGCGCACGACGCCGGGCGCGGCGGTGGCGCGCCGAAGGGTCAACTCGATCGCCCCGCAGGCCAGCAGCGCGACGACGACTAGGGCGCCGGCCGCGACGGTGACGATCACCCCGACTGCCAGGTAGGCCAGGGCCCGCGCCAGCCGGCTGCCGTCCCGCCCGGCCAGGCTGGTCCGGGCCAGGGTCACCCCGGCCCCCACGACGACCGCGACCACCGCCGCCCCGGCCCCCGCCGCCGCACCGCGCACGAGGTCCGGCGGCCCGTCCTGCAACGTCAGCGCGGCGAGGGCCAGCAGGGCTGCGAGGCCGGGCAGGATGAACGCCAGCCCACCGGCGACGGCGCCGCCCAGCCCGCCGACGCGCCGGGCGCAGTAGATCGCCAGCTGCGTGGACGCCGGCCCCGGCAGCAGCCCGCACGCGGCGTTGGCGTCCTCGAACTCCTGCGCGTCCATCCATTCCCGGCGCTCCACGCACAGCTCACGCAGCAGCGCGACGTGCGCCGGCGGGCCGCCGAACCCCACGCAGCCGATGCGCCCCCACTCGCGCACGATCTGCCGCAGTCCCGGTGCCACCGCGCCGGGATCCTGTCAGAGCGCCGGTGGTGCCGTGTGAACGAGGTGATGCGCGGAGCGCCGGGGTCCGCAACGGCCCGCTCGACGGACATCACCGGCACGGGTAGCCTGCGCACCAGAGCGCCATGCAGAGCCCCTTCGCCTGACACCCCTTCCGAAGGACCGCCCGCGGCCGACCGGTTCGGTGGCGGGCGGATCATCTCTGCACGAAAGGCACCACCAGTGCTCACGCAGCTCCAGCAGTACCTGCGCGCCGCGGCCTCCCGCGGGCGCACGACCAGCCAGGTCGGCCCGTTCCTCGTGACGATCGACGAGGACACCGACCACCCCTACCTCAACTACGCGATCCCCGACGATGGCGCGCGGCCGTCGGACGCCGATGTCACCGCGCTCGTCGCGGCGTTTTCCGACCGCGGGCGCATCCCGCGCCTGGAGTACCTGACGCCGACCGCCCCCGACGCGCTCGCGGCCCTGGAGGCCGCGGGCTTCGGCGTCGAGGACCGCCCGCAGGCGATGACGGCCACCCGTGCGGTCACCGTGGCGCCGCCGGACGGGTACGCGCTTGTCGTCCCGGAGTCCGACGCGGACCTGACCGCCATGCTCGGCGTCCAGAACGTCGCCTACGATGCCCCCGCGGGGGGTGCGCCCGGCCTCAGCTGAGAGCGTCCCGCCTGTCGCAGGCCGCGGGCGGGATCGTCGTCGCGGTCCGGCGCGAGCGCGACGGTCGCATCGTCGGCGGCGGCGTGGCCGCGCCGCCGGCCGGCTCGCCTTCACCGAGGTCGCGGGCATCGCGATCGACGCTGGCCACCGCCGACGTGGCCTGGCCACGGCCCTGGCCTCCGAGCTCACCCGGCGGGCGCTGGCGGCCGGGGTCCAGACGGCTTTCCTGACGCCGCGCGACGACGAGGTCGCACGGATGTACGCCCGGGCCGGCTATACGCGGACGGGCCAGATACTCCACGTGCGCCGGGACTGACCGGGCCCGGCGCCGCCGGAGCGTGCGGGGTGCGCCCGCTGCGTCCCGCCTCCCGGGACGATCCGGACGCACCCCGACCTCCGTCCGCCGACGCGGTCCGCCGGTCCGCGGCGCGTACAGTGGGCTGCGTGGAGAGACTGGCGACCGCGCTGCTGCAGCAGCTCATCCGGTGCAACACCGTCAACCCGCCCGGCAACGAGCGCCCGGCGCAGGAGGTCCTCGCCGCCGAGCTGCAGGGTGCGGGCTTCGAGGACATCACGATGGTCGGCTCCAGCGACGAGCGCCCCAACCTCGTCGCGAGTCTGCGCGGCCCGGAGGACGGCCCGACGCTGTGCCTGCTCTCGCACGTGGACACCGTCCTGGCCTCCCCCGGCGACTGGCAGCACGACCCCTGGTCGGGCACCGTCGACGACGACGGGATGCTCTGGGGCCGCGGCGCGCTGGACATGAAGTCCCAGACGGCCGCCGAGGTCGCCGCCGCCGTCACCCTGGCCAGCCAGGGCTGGCGCCCGGAGCGCGGTGAGCTGCTCATCGTCTCCGTGGCCGACGAAGAGACGGGTGGCAGCCAGGGCGCGCAGTGGATCTGCGAGCACCACCCTGACCTCGTGCGCTGCGACGAGCTGCTCAACGAGGGCGGCGGCCCGGTCATCCCCTACGACGGCGGGCGCTACTACGGCGTGTGCGTTGCGGAGAAGGGCGTCTTCCGCTTCACGGTGACGACCGACGGCCGCGCCGGGCACGCCTCGATCCCCAAGATCGGCGACAACGCGCTGGTCAAGCTCGCTCCGTTCCTGACGCTCATGGCCGAGCGTCAGCCCGGCTTCGACCTCACCGAGGGGCCGCGCGGAATGCTCGAGGGGCTGGGCATCTCCGTCGACGGGGATCCCGCCGGGGCCCTGGAGGCGCTGCGCGCCAAGGACCCGGTCCTGGCCATGCTCGTCGAGCCGATGCTCGGCGTCACGCTCGCGCCGACCAAGGTCTCGGCCAGCGAGAAGATCAACGTCATCCCCGCCACCGCGCAGATCCGGGTCGACTGCCGGGTCCCGCCCGGCCACGACGAGCAGACCGCGCGCCGGCGGATCACCGAGGTCCTGGGGACCGACGGCTACCGGCTGGACTTCACCGAGCAGGTCCTGGGCAACGGCTCGCCCCCGGAGACCGACCTGTTTGCCGCGATCGAGTCCTGGGTGGCGCGAGAGGACCCGGACGCCAGGGTCATCCCGACGATCCTGCCGGGCTTCACCGACTCACGGACCTTCCGCTCGACCTTCCCCGACTGCGTGGCCTACGGCTTCTTCCCCCACCGCCATCAGACGCTGTATGACACCGCGCCGCTCATCCACTCCGCCGACGAGCGCATCGACGTGCGCGACCTCGGGTACGCCACCCGCTGCTACGCGGACATCATCACGGAGCGCCTGGGCTCCGCCGAGGTCTGAGCATGAGCGCGACCGACACCACCGCGACCGACACCGCCGACACCCCCGAGCGCCTGCGCCTGGGCGGCATGGCGCTGCGCAACGGGCTGCTCGTCCACGGCCCGACCCACTGGGCCGTCGCCGCGCGGCGCAAGGACGGGTCCATCGGCGTGGCCTCCGGCGGCAAGCCGCAGCTGCGCAAGGCCGCCTCCGACGTCCCCCTCGTCCGCGGCGTGGCGAGCATGGCCGAGGCAATGCTCGTCATCCCGCTGGTCAAGCGCGGCCTGCCCGAGGCGCAGCTGCCCTTCCAGAACCCCACCGTCCTCGGGGCGATGGCGGCGACCACGGTCGCCGGGGCCGCCCTGCGCCGCCGCTTCCACGGCCCGTCCGCGGACGCCGCGCTGGCGATCTTCGGCCTGGCGCCCTCGCTCGTCGCCCTGCGCGGGGGCGACCTGGCCGCCTACCACGGTGTCGAGCACAAGGCGATCGCCGCCTACGAGGCTGCCGAGGATCCGATCGATGGCGCCGGCGCGGTGACCGACGGCGCCCGCGACGCCGCCAAGGAGCACGACCGCTGCGGCTCGCACCTCATGGCGCCGCTGCTGGCGGCCAACGTGGCGGGGACAACCCTCCTGCGCCGCCTGGTCGACAAGCCGACGCAGGCCCAGGGCGTCGCCCTGCAGCTGGCCTCGCTCGGGGTCGCCGTGGAGGTGTTCGCGTGGTCGGAGAAGCATGCGGACACCCGGGCCGCCCGCGCCCTGCGCCGGCCCGGCTACGAGCTGCAGCGCCTGCTCGGCACCCGCGAGCCGACCGACGTGCAGCTGCAGGTCGGCCACGCGGCGCTGGCCGAGATCCTCCGGGTCGAGCCGGCGCCCGCCGCGCCGGCCTGACCGGCGAGGCGTCAGCGGGACCGGGTCGAGCGCAACACGCCGGGCAGCGTGGCCTGCGGTGAGCCGTCGCCGGGCTCCCGGGTGATCTCCAGCACCGGCAGCTTGGACGGATCGGCGGCGGCGCGGAAGGTGACGTCGGTCGTGCCGTCGGGGTCCGGATGCCAGGTCCCGCCGGAGATCCGGTTGGGCTTGTCCGGCGTGTCGCCGGGCCCCACGAACCACAGCTCGTAGTACACGCCCTTCGGGAGCACCGGCAGCGTCTTGGACTGGATGCGGATGATGCGCCCGGAGTCGACCTTCGTGACCAGGGCGGCGGCGTTCGCCCGCACCTTCCCCTCGGGGACCAGCACGGTGTCGATCTCGGTGACCCCGGGCTGGGCCTGGGCCAGCGTCGCGGTGGTCTGACCGCCGCCGGAGTCCTCGCCGGCCAGCAGCCCGCCGCCGCCGCCGACGATCAGCGCGGCCAGGGCCGCCGCGGCGACCCGCAGGGAGAGCGGGCCCACGCGTCGGCGGGCGCGACGCCCGGCCAGCTCGTCCGCCGCCGGCGCGGCCCCGGAGGCGGGATCCGTCTCGCCGGTGCCGGCGAGCGGCTCGGCCGCCGCGACGGCGGCGAGCGTCCTCGCCTCCAGGCCGGCGGGGAGGTCCGACGGCGTGGTCTGGCGCAGCAGCGTCACGACCTCACGCAGCTCGCGCTCCTTTTCGCGCGCGACCGCGGACGCGGAGACCTGGCGTGCCATGCGGGCGTGCTCGACGGGCGACAGGCGACCGAGCACGTAGGCTCCGAGGTCGGTGTGGGTGTCGGGATGCTCAGGCAACGAGGCCCTGCTCTTCCAGCTGCAGCCGCAGGGCTGACAGCGCGTAGTAGGTGCGGCTGCGGACGGTGCCGACCGGGATGTCCAGCCGGGCGGCGATGTCGCCGTCGGCCAGGTCGGCGTCGAAGCTCAGCTCGATGATCTCGCGGTGCTTGGGCGCGAGGGCTGCGACGGCGTCGCGGACGAGGAACTCGCGGGCGACCCGCTCGACCAGTTCGTCGGGCTGGGTCACGCCGACCGGAGGGCCCGCGGTCGCGCCGTCCTCGGGGGCGGCGACGAGCGTGGGACGCGCCCCGGCCCGCCGCAGCTGGTCGATGGCGATACGCTGGGCGATGGTGAAGATGAACCCGCGGGCGGTCCCGAGCTTCGGGTCAAAGCGACCGGCGTTCTGCCACAGGCGGACGAAGGTCTCCTGGACGAGCTCCTCGGCGTGCCCGGCGTCGTGCAGCAGGCGCAGCCCCAGTCGGTGGATCCGCGCGGCGTAGGCCTGGTAGAGGGCGCGGACCGCGCCTGAGCGGTCACCCTGAGCCAGGCGCTGGATGAGGTGGGCTTCGGAGGGTCAGACATCGGGGCTGCTCGATCGTGTCTACGCACGCGACGACGGGTCCATTCATTCCGCGGATGACTTCTTGGCGACGAGGCGGTCCAGCAGCCGCGCCAGGGTGCCGGCGGGGTCGTCGGTCAGGCCGGTGTGCACCGCCGAGGGCTGGACCACGGTGCTCGCCGGCGCCACGAGCCAGTGGAAGCGCTCGGACGGCTCCAGCGCCGCAACCGGGCCGGCAGCGCCCTCGCCGGCGGCGATCTGCTCGAGGGTGCGCAGATGGCCGGACACCGCGGCCGCGTCCAGCGACGCGTCCACCGCGCGCAGGCGCTCCTCGTCGAGGCGCACCCCGAGCGCCAGGTAGCCCGCGCGCCGGCAGAACAGCACGACGCCGACGTTGACGCGCTCGCCGCGCTCGGCGTCCGGGACGACGCGCAGCACCGCGTAGGCGAACGGCTCAGCGGCGGGCATCCTCGGCCTCCTGGGCGAAGGCGCCCGAGGCTGCGACCCGCGCCCGGAGGAAGCGCACGTACGGGGCGGGGTCGGCCCAGTCGGTGGGTACGAGGGCCTCGAGGCGCCCGAGCAGGGCGTCGTCGACGAGCTCGCGCAGGCGGGTGTCGGCGTCGAGCACCGATCCGCTCCGCGCCAGCAGGACGTGGTCGCCGACGATCGGGAAGGCCGCGTCGGCGAGAGCGTCGGGGTCGGCGTCCTGGCGGTGCTGGCGGTAGAAGGCGGCCCCGTGGTCGATGAGCCACGTCGAGCCGTGCCAGCGCAGGAGGTTGGGGTTGCGCGGGGTGCGGTCGACGTTCATGACCAGGCTGTCGAGCCACACGATGTCCGCCGCCTGGGCGGGGTCGATGGACGCCGGGTCGCTGAAGGCCAGCGCGCCGGGCAGGAAGTCCATCCCCACGTTCAGCCCGGCCGACGCGGCCAGCAGCTCCTGGATCTCGGGATCGGGCTCGGCCGTGGCGATCCGTGGGTCCAGCTCGCAGAGGACGAGCTCGGGCACGGGCAGGCCGAGGGCGCGGGCGAGTTCCCCGGCCAGCAGCTCGGCCACCAGCGCTCGCGGCCCCTGCCCGGCGCCCCGCAGCTTCAGGACGTACAGGCCGTCGTCGTCGGCCTCGACGAGCGCCGGCAGCGACCCGCCCTCGCGCAGCGGGGTGACGTACCGGGTGGCGATGATCGTGCGCATCAATCGACTGTTCTCAGTATGCGCGGCGGCGCAAGGTCACCCGCGTCTCGGTGGTGGGGTGATCGTGCGCATCGTTCACATGTCCAGCGGCGGTCGCTTGGGTATGGAGGCATCGCCGTCGATCGCCGATACTGACCGATGTGGACTCCTCCCTGATGCTTCCTCTTGCCTTGAGCTGGTCTGACCGCTTTCAGCAGGTCACCACCGACTGGGGCCCGGCGCTCACGCTCGTGTTCATGTTCGCGATCGTCGCCGTCCTGGCGCGGACGCTGAAGCTGATGCCCAAGACCAAGCCGGTGCAGATCAAGCCGCAGGCCTCCCAGGAGATCACGTGGGACGAGATCGCCGGCGTCGACGAGGCCAAGGCCGAGCTGCAGGAGGTCGTCGACTTCCTCCGGGACCCGACGCGCTTCAAGGCGATCGGGGCACGCGTCCCCAAGGGCGTCATGCTGCACGGACCGCCCGGTACCGGCAAGACGCTGCTCGCCCGTGCCGTCGCCCACGAGTCCGGGGCGCAGTTCTTCAGCCAGTCGGCGTCCTCGTTCGTCGAGATGTTCGCGGGCCTGGGCGCGGCGCGCATCCGTCGGCTGTTCGCCGAGGCGCGCAAGAACGCGCCGTCGATCCTGTTCATCGACGAGCTCGACGCGGTCGGCGCGGTGCGCGGCAGCGACAACAACTCCGAGCGCGAGCAGACGCTCAACCAGCTGCTGGTCGAGATGGACGGCTTCTCCGGCAGCGAGAACGTCATCGTCATCGCCGCTTCCAACCTCTTGGAGAAGCTCGACCCGGCCCTGCTGCGCCCCGGCCGCTTCGACCGCCAGATCTTCGTGTCGCCCCCCGACGTCGTCGGCCGCCTCAAGCAGCTGCACGTGCACACGCGCGGCAAGCCGCTCGCGGACGACCTCAACCTCGGGGACTTCGCCGCCCAGACGAGCGGGCTGACCGGCGCCGACCTCGCGAACCTCGCCAACGAGGCCGCGATCTTCTGCGCACGGCGCGGCGGTAAGGCGATCACCAAGGCGGACTTCGACGGTGCCCTGGAGCGGGTCGTGGCCGGGGTGCAGTCCTCCACCACGCTGAATCCGCGCGAGCGCCGCATCGTCGCCTACCACGAGGCCGGCCACGCGCTGTGCCGGGAGCTGCTGAAGACGACCGACCGCGTCCACAAGATCTCGATCGTCCCGCGCGGCTCAGCTCTCGGCTACGTCATGAACCTGCCCGACGAGGACAGCTACCTGAAGACGCGCGACGAGCTGCTGGACCAGATCACCGTGCTGCTCGGCGGGCGGGTGGCCGAGCAGGTCGTGTTCGGCTCGGTGACGACGGGTGCCGCCAGCGATCTGCACCGGGTGGCGGAGATCACCCACGGGATGGTGCACGAGTACGGGATGGGGACCTCGACCTCCGTCGCCCGGGCGGTCACGGACGCCAACGTCGTCTCCGACCTCACCCGGCGGATCCGGGACGAGGAGCAGCAGGACCTCGCCTTCGAGGCCGAGCGCACGGCGCGGCGGATGATCACCGAGCACCGGGCGAAGCTGGACGAGATCGCCGAGGCCCTGCTCACGCACGAGGTGCTCGAGCGCGAGAACATCGTGAAGATCATGCAGGGCGTGCCCCAGCTGGAGCGCAGCCCCGGCGAGCGCGGCCTGCGCGTCGTGGCGATGGAGCGCGAGCCCGAGTCGCCCGCCGGCGCCTGACGGGCAGGTTGGGCGATCGCTGCGGGAGCGGCGCCCGCCGCCGCGCCGCGCCGCCGTAGACTCGCCGCCATGTTCGCCCGGATCGACCACATCGGCGTCGCCGTCACCGACCTCGACGCCGCCCTCGCGCTGTACGAGCGCGACTACGACATGACCCTCGTGCACCGCGAGACGGTCACCGAGCAAGGGGTCGACGCCGTCCTGCTCGACGTCGGCGAGAACCACGTCGAGCTCCTGGCTCCCCTGTCCGGCGACACGCCGGTCGGCAAGTTCCTGGCCAAGAAGGGGCCGGGCCTGCACCATGTCGCCTACCAGACTCCGGACATCGAGACCGAGCTGCAGCGCCTGACCGCCGCGGGCGTGCAGCTGATCGATCAGCAGCCTCGGACCGGGATCCGCGGCTCCCGCGTCGCCTTCCTGCACCCGAAGTCCACCGGCGGCGTGCTCACGGAGATCGTGCAGCCCGCCGCCGGGCACTGACCGACCGGTCGCCGCGGCTCACGGCCTACGGGATCCACACGGCGGTCGACGGGTTGAACTGGCTCCACGCGAACCAGAACGCCTCGTGCGCCACCAGGGCCTCACCGTCGCCGGCCGCCGCCCGGGCTCGCAGCCCGCTGCCGTCGGCGACGAGTCGGACGCCGCGGGCGCTCACCGACCCGCCGTCGCGCAGCGTCGCCCGGGCGCGCTGGGCGTCGAAGGCGACGGGCGTGCCGTCCGGGGCGGTCACGCCGACCACCCGGGTCTGGACGGGCAGGCGCGGGTCCACGGGCCCGGTGGGGAAGATCGGCCCGTCGTCGTCACGGCCGTTCAACGGGTCGGTCGGGTAGTCGCGGCCGATGCCGCCGTCCTGGGCGATGATCCGCGTCCGCGGGTGCGCCCGCTTCCAGGCACCCCACGTGCTGGCCACGACGGTGGCCGGCGGAAGCGTGACGTCGGCGTCATGCAGGGGCCCGGACAACGCCTCGCCGGTGAACGTGTCGAAGACCGACTTCGTGCGCAGGTCGTACATGACCTTGTTCGAGCGCGACAGCAGCCCCGAGGTGCGCAGGACGGCCGGTCGGCCGCCGGGGACACGGTCGGTGAAGTAGGCCTGGGCGGAGGCGCACAGCGTGCAGTACGGGATCCCCAGCCGACGGCCGCCAAGGGTCACGTTGACCATCTCGTGGACCTCCATGATGTTCTTGGGCAGCGCCAGCGCCTTGCCGCCGACGACGACGCCGAACACCGTCGCGTCGTCGTCGTACCAGTCGCCGCCGTCCGCGCCGGTCAGCTTCGGGTCCTCCAGCGACGGGATGCAGCCGCGCGGGCACGGGTCGGTGGCGCCGGCGGGACGGTCATCGATGAGCACGCCGCCCCACGACAGCAGCCGCCAGTCGACCGCCGCGCCGTGGTCGGCGAAGAACGGCTCCCAGCCGGGCTCGACCGCGGTGAACAGCGCCGCCTTGGCGGCCACGTACCCCGGGGCGGCGGGGAGGTCCCAGGCGATGAGGTGGTTGGTCACGCTCAGCCAGGCGCTGTCTGCGAACGTCGGGTCCTTGTGCACGTCACGGTCGGTGAGGGTGGTGAGCGCCGACACGATTGCGCGCTCGTCGCGGGGATCCTGGGCAAAGCGCAGCAGGTCGCCGAGCAGCCACCCCTGGCGCGCGTCGCCGGAGTCCGCGATGACGTTGAGCGCGTCGCCGTCCACGCGCCCGGCCAGCAGCGAGTCCACGGTCCGGCGACCGGCCTTGGTGACTGCGGCATCAGGGGCGCCGTCCTTGACGGAGGGGGCGGACGGGTAGGCGTAGTCGCCGTTGCGCGTGCCGTCGGTCGCCGGCGACCGTCCCCCGGTGCCGCAGCCGGCCAGGAGCGCAAGGACCAGCACGAGTCCGATCCGCAGCGCACGCACGCCTTCGACGGTACCGTCCGCGGCTTGCCGAACGCAGAACGCGGGGGTCGTCCGACCGCCCGGTCGGTCGTCGCCCCAGCGGCTAAGGTCCAGCCATGGCCCAGCGCGTCTCCATCGGCTTCCACGCCAGCCCGCCCGTCAACCTGCGGATGAGCGACGACGAGCTCGCCAAGCTCCAGGCTGCCGTAGGCGGCGACGGGTGGCACGAGATCACCGCGGACGACGGCGACGTCAAGCTCAACCTCCAGCACGTCCTGTGGGTCAAGGTCGACAAGGACGAGCAGCGGGTCGGTTTCGGCCTGTCCAGCTGACCGCGCGCCGCCTCACAGTTCCCGCCGCACGAGCTTGAGCGCGGTCTCGACCGCGCGCTGACGCCGGGGGCGGTCCTCCCAGCGGCCCGGCCAGATTCGCTCGGAGGCCTCCAGGTCGCCCTCCAGCTGCGCCGCGAGCCGTTCCGCGAAGTCCTCGTCGCGCACGCACAGGGTCGCCTCGTCCTGCAGCTGGAAGGACCGGTTGTCGAAGTTCACCGACCCCACCGACGCCCACGCCCCGTCGACGGTCAGCGACTTGGCGTGCAGCATGGTGGGGCAGTACTCGTACATGCGCACGCCGGCCTCCAGCAGTTCGTCGTAGCTCTTCCGGCCGGCGGCGCGGACGACCTGCTTGTCGCCGTGGTCGCCGGGGACGAGCACGCGGACCCGCACGCCACGCTGCGCCGCCTGGGACAGGGCCTTCGTGAACGCGGGGCGCGGCGCGAAGTACGCAGCGGTGAGGTCGATCGTCTCCCGGGCGGCGGCGATGGCCAGGAACATCAGCGCCTCGACGTTGGTGTCGCCGACGCCGGCGCTGGAGCGCACGACCTGCATCGCCGCGGTCGCGCCGTCCTGCGGCGTCAGGTGGGGCAGGTGGGTGTCGCCGACGAGCACCGTCCCGGTGGCCTCCAACCAGTTCTCGGCAAACGCCCCCTGCAGGCCGCGGACCACCGGCCCGCGCACACGGACGTGGCTGTCGCGCCAGTGGTCGGGGTCCTGCGCGTCCCCCGTCCACTCCTCGGCGATCCCGACCCCGCCGGTCATGCCGACTTCACCGTCGACGATCAGCAGCTTGCGGTGGGTGCGGTTGTCCAGGCGACGCAGCGCGTACGGCTTGAGCGGGCGGAACTTGGCGACGGTGACGCCCGCGGCGTCGAGGCGGTCGACGACGTCCTCGTCCATCTTCCGGGTGCCCGCCCAGTCCAGCAGCACGTTGACCTCCACGCCCTCGCGCGCCTTGGCGCACAGCGCCTCGGCCACGTCCTGGGCGATGTCGCCCTGCCAGTACACGTAGGTGAGGAGGTTCACCGTGTGCTGCGCGGCTCCGATGGTCTCGAGGAGCGCCGGGAAGATCGCGTCGCCGTTGACGTAGAGCTCGATCGTGTTGCCGACGGAGATCGGGGCGGCGGTCAGCGCCTCAGCGGTGCGCAGGAAGGCGTCGTCAGCGACGGACGGGGCGTCGTCGCCGAGCTGGTAACCGGAGCCCTGTTCGCGGCGGTGGCGCAGGCTGTCGGAGGCGTACCAGGCGCCGAGCAGGGTGGCGACCCCGGCAGGGTAGGCCCAGCGTGCGGGCGGGACGCGGAGCTTCACGGGACCACGACCCGGACGCGCGGGCCGAGCGTGAAGCGCCCGCCGGGCACCTCGCGCACGTCGCCGTCGACGTTGAAGCTCTCCGGCCCGGCGACGGTCACGGTCCGGCCGCGGGCGGTGAGGACGCCGGCCTGGTCGGCCAAACCGCCGCGGCGCATCCCGTAGGCGCGGCGGGCGAGCTGGAGGCGGGGTCCACCGGTGAGGACGGCGACGTCCAGCGCACCGTCCTTCGCGTCTTCCAGCTCTGAGCCGCCGCCGAAGGCCCCGGTCCCGGCCACGATGACCTGCCACGCCTCTCCGTCGTGGACCTCGCCGTCGTCGACCACCACGCGGACCCGGCACGGGGTGGCCCGGACGGCGGCGTGCAGCGCGCCGGCGAGGTAGGCCAGCGGGCCGAGCGGCCCCTTCAGCGGTTCGGCGCGCCGGGTGGCGTGGACCGACAGCCCGCAGGCGGCGGCGTTGAGGAACGGGGTCGAGCCGGCGAGCGCGAGGTCGATGCGCTGGGTCCGGGTGCCGTGGGCGGCCAGCGCCAGGGCGGCGTCGCGGTCGTCCTGGGGCAGGCCGAGGCTGCGCGCGAGGTCGTTCGCGGTCCCGGTGGGGACGACGGCGAGGTCGGCGTCCAGGCGAGCGGCCAGTGCCGCCGCCGGACCGAGGGTCCCGTCGCCGCCGGCGGGGGCGACGCGTTGGTTACCGGCGGGGGAGCCGCCGCCGACCGCGGCGGTGCCATAGAGTGGGGCCGTGGGGAGGTGCACGC
>JBBSUL010000008.1:0-46288 GCA_038234375.1 Solirubrobacterales bacterium
CCCCCCCCCCCCCACCCCCCGGGGCGGGCGCGGCGCGCCGCCCGCCGCGCCCCGCCGCCGCCCGCCCGCCGGTCCCGCGGCCGCGAACGGGCGCCACCACTCATCCATGCCGTCGCGCGTCTGCCACCGCACGTCCGATGATCCCTGTACTGCGAACGTACGGGACCGTTGATCACGATCGGTACGCCGACCGACCCTGCCGCCGGGTGCCGTGCGTGTGCGGTCCTCGAGGGCCGGGAACGTGCGATGCCGCCGCACGGGCGACCGCACACGGGGCCGAGTCGAGAAGCCCCGCCGGTGCTCCAGGCGCGGGCCGGTTGCGTAGTCCCCTGAATGACCCCTCCGCTCGCGCTGCTGTCGCTCACCGGTCCCGGCCCGGTCCTCCCACTCGCCGCGCTTACCGTCGCGGCGCTCATGCTCGCGGTCTGGGCGCTGAGCCTGCGCCGGCAGGACGTGTCGATCATCGACCCCACCTGGGGACCGGCCCTCGCCCTGGTCGGCGTCGTCGCGGCGCTGGCCGGCGACGGGAACGGCGGACGGCGTGCGCTGCTGGCGGTGATGGTGGTCGCGTGGGGCGCCCGACTGGGCTGGCACCTGACCGTCCGCAAGCTCGACGACCACGAGGAGGACCGCCGCTACGCGAAGATGCGCCGGGCGCACGACAACTTCGCACTCTGGTCGCTGGGCATGATCTTCGGGACCCAGGCCCTGCTCGTCCTCGTCGTCGCCCTCCCGCTGCAGGCGGCCGCCCAGGGCACCGCGTCGCTGTCGGTGCTCGTCCTACCCGGCGTCCTCGTATGGGCCGTGGGCCTCGCGTTCGAGACCATCGGCGACGCGCAGCTGCGTGCGTTCAAGGCCAACCCGGACAGCAAGGGCCAGGTCATGGATCAGGGCCTGTGGCGCTACACCCGTCACCCCAACTACTTCGGGGACGCGTGCGTGTGGTGGGGGCTGTGGCTCGTCGCGTTGACCGCCGGGGGCACGTGGTGGACGGTGGTCGGGCCCGTCGTCATGACCGTCCTGCTCGTCCGCGTCTCCGGAGCCGGCCTGTTGGAGAAGGACATCGGCGAGCGCCGCCCCGGCTACCGCGAGTACATCGCGCGGACCTCGGGCTTCGTCCCGCTGCCCCCGCGCGGAACGTCCGCGTGACGGGCCGGAGCCCACGGACCGGGCCGGCCGAGCGCACGGTCGACGTCGGACGCGCCATCCGCCTGTGCTACGACGAGCACGGCGACCCGGACGCGCCGCTGGTCCTGCTCGTCATGGGGATGGGCCTGGACCTGCACTGGTGGCGGGAAGACTTCTGCGCGCAGCTCGTGGACCGCGGCTTCCGCGTCGTCCGCTTCGACAACCGCGACGTCGGGCGCTCCACCCAGCTGCGCGGCCCCGGCGTGAGCGGGATGCAGTTCCTGCGCCGCAAAGCGGACCCGACGTACACGCTCGGGGACATGGCCGACGACGCGGCCGGGCTGATCGCGCGCCTGGACGGCCGCGGCGCCCACGTCGTCGGCGTCTCACTGGCCAGCTTCGTCGCCCAGGAGGTCGCCATCCGCCACCCGCAGCTGACGCGGTCGCTGACCTCGATCATGGGCCGGCCCGGCGACGGGCGCACCGGCAAGGTGTCCAAGCGGATGATCCCCGAGTTCCTGCGCCGCGGCCCCCGCGACGAGCAGGGCGCCATCGAGCACCTCGTCAGGTCCTTCCGCCGCCTCGGCTCCGCGGACCGCACCGAGGCCGACGACGAGGACGTGCGCACCATCATGAGACGCTCGCTGCGCCGCGAGGAGGGCGACGGCAGCGGCGCCGGCCGCCAGCTGGCGGCCGTCCTCGCCGAGCGCGACCGCACCGCCGACCTCGGGCGTCTGACCCTGCCCGTCCTCGTGATCCACGGCCTGCGCGACCGCGTTATCCTGCCGTCAGGGGGCCGGGCCACGGCGGCCGCGGTCCCGGGCGCCGAGCTGCTCGAGATCGACGGCATGGGCCACGACCTCGCCCGCTGGACGTGGCCGGCAGTGCTCGACGGGATCGCGCGCACCGCGGCGCGAGCGGCGCCCGATCCGTGAACCGTCAGGCCCGCTTGCCCATGAGGTAGTGGCTCACGAGCCACGCGTCGCCGTCGCGGTGACCCCAGATCTCGTCGGTCGACAGCAGGAACAGGCGCCAGCCGCCGAGCAGCACCCGCGCCTGACGCTCCGTGCGGCCCTGGGAGCGCAGCAGCGCCAGCGCCTCCCCGGTCCGCGCGTCCAACTGGGCCAGCCAGGCGACGAGCGTCTTGGCGTAGTGGGTGCCGTTGACCACCCAGCGGTCCTGCAGCACGAGGTCGCCCTGGAAGCGGGTCATGAGCTCGTGGCTTGGCATCAGACCGGCGGTGAAGAAGCGCTCGGCCGCCCAGGTGGACTGGAACAGGTAGGGCAGCGTGCGGTGGCTGAAGACGTGGACGAAGAGCTTGCCGTCGTCCTGGAGCCAGGAGGACACGCGCCGCAGCAGCTCCTGCCAGTTGCGCATGTGCTCGAACATCTCGATCGACATGACGCGGTCGAACCGGCCGTCGGGGGCGAAGTCGTTGACGTCGGCGGTGACGATGGTCAGGTTCGAGAAGCCGCGCTCCCGCGCCTGGGCCTCGATCCACTCCCGCTGGCCGTGTGAGTTGGAGACCCCGGTGATTGCGGCGTTCGGGTACTGCTCGGCCAGCCACAGCGACAGCGACCCCCAGCCGCAGCCGAGGTCGAGGATCCGCATGCCGTCGCGGACCTGCGCCCGGCGGCAGGACAGCGCGAGCATCGTCTCCTCGGCCTCACGCAAGGTCGTCGTCCCCTCCTCCCACAGGCATCCTGAGTACTTGCGCCGCGGCCCGAGGACGATGCCCAGGAACTCCGCCGGCAGCTCGTAGTGCTGCTCGTTGGCCTTCTCGGGGACCTCGGCGATCGGTCCGGTCCTCATCCGGTGCAGGAGATCCTTCAGGCGCTGCTCCTGCGCCTCGACGCCGCCACGGGCCTCGTGGCGCTCGCGCCAGCGGGCGCCCCGGCGCGAGCCGCTCCGCAGCGCCCGGTCGGAGACCAGGCCGCGGCCGAGCGCGACGTCCAGGGCACGGTAGCGCAGCGCGCTCATCGCGCCGACGACGGGCGGTCGCAGGTGGGCGGGGGCTCGGCGTTCGGGTTCGGGCGCATGCGGGGTCTTGATGCGGGCGCGGCCGCCCGGCGGATCACCGCGGCCGCCGCCGGGGAGGGCCGTCGTGGTGCGGCAGGCCGTCGTCGCACGACACCTCCCACGCGGCGGGCGCACCGGCGTAGGTGTGGAACTGCACGGTGATGCCGGGGTCCCCGTCCAGCGCTCCCAGCCGCACCGACACCTCCGGACCGTCGGGCCAGTCACCGCCGAACAGGCTCGATCCACAGGTTCGGCAGAACACTTTGGCCATCCCGCCGTCGCCGGGCCGCCAGACTGTGAGCAGCTGCTCACCGGCGGTCAGCGTGAAGGCGTCGGCGGGGACGCGGCCCTGCGCCGAGGCACCCGTCCCGGAGTGCTTGCGACAGCGCGAGCAGTGGCACAGGTTCGCCCGCAGGAAGGGGGCGGTGATCGTGTAGCGCACACCGCCGCACAGGCAGCTGCCGTGCAGCGGGCGCTCGGGTGACGGAACGGCCACGGCGCGAGAGTCTGGCAGCGCGGACGGGGCGGGCGGGTCTTGGTCCCTTCAGGCGGCGACCCGCACGCGACCCCCGCGGGCCGGCGCGAAGGTGATCGCCCGGCGGGTGGTGGACTCGGCCCGTCCGCCGCCGGCCTGCGGCGGACGCTCGCGCAGCACCACCGTCAGCACCTCGCGCATCTCCATGAGCGCGAACGACGCGCCCAGGCAGCGGCGGACCCCACCCCCGAACGGGATCCACTCATACGTGCCCGGCGTGCGCTCCAGGAACCGCTCGGGACGGAACACGGTGGGGTCCGGGTACAGGTCCGGCCGCCGGTGCAGCAGGTAGATCGACGGGGCGATGTGGGTCCCCGCGTCCAGATCCCAGCCACCGAAGGTCATCGGCGCCTGCAGGCGGCGCACCACCGCGGGCACCACCGGGCGCAGGCGCAGGGTCTCCTTGATGACCGCGTCCAGATACGGGGAGCCGGCGTCGGCCGCGGCCTCCTGGCGCAACCGAGCGAGGACCTCCGGGTGGCGCGTCACCCGCTCCAGCGTCCAGGCCAGCGCGGTGGCGGTGGTCTCGTGCCCGGCGACGAGCAGGGTCATGAGCTCGTCGCGCAGCTCCTCGTCGCTGAGGGGGCGACCGTGCTCGTCGCGGGCGGCGACGAGCATCGAGAAGATGTCGTCGCCAGGCGGCCCGCCGGCGGCGCGGCGTCCGCGGATCTCCTCGTGGATGACCCGATCGGCCTGCGCCCGGAGCGCGGCGAAGCGCCGCCACGGGCTCAGCGGGCCGGTCGTACGCCCGGCGGTCAGCCCCAGGGCGAGAACCCGTGACCGGGTGCCGACCATGTCCAGCAGGCGCCGCAGCGGCTCACCCAGGCGCCGGGACTGCGCGGGATCCGTCACCCCGAAGACGACCCGCAGGATAATCTGCAGGGTGATCGCCTGCATGCTCGGCAGCACCGGAAAGACCCGCTCACGGGGCCAGGTCGCGACGTGCTGCTCCGCGGCCTCGCGCATCGTCGCGGCATGCGCCAGCAGCTGGCCCGCCCGGAACGGCGCCAGCAGCAGCCTGCGGTGACGCAGGTGCTCGGCGCCGTCCAGAAGCAGCACCGACCTGGCGCCGAGGATCGGGGCCAGGACGATGTTCCCCTCGCCGGCGTGCAGGAGGTCGGCGTCCGCGGTGAAGACCTGGCGCACGGCGTCCGGGTCGGAGGTGAGCACAAGCGTGCGGTCGGCGGCGGGACGCAGGGTGAAGTACTCGCCGCAGTCGGCGTGGCAGGCGTCGAGGAAGCGCGTGGGCGTCAGCAGGAAGCCGACGCTCATCGCCCACCGGGACAGCCCGGGACGGGGTGGCAGCATGAGGTCAGTATCCGTCGTGACCGCCGGTGTCGTGCCGACCGCCCGGCGGGGTCCCTCCCACGGGGCGCTCCGGCCGATCTTGACCTGAAGGCGGCCGACCTCATCAGCGGCAAAGCCCGTCACCCGGCGGCGCACATGAGGGACCCCAGCCGCCCGCCGGCCCGGCTCTCAGCAACCTCACAGGTTCACGGTCGATGATGGCCCCATGCCCCACCAGCCCGGCGTCCCCGGCGTCCGCATCCTCGTCGTCGACGACGAGCCGAACATCGTCGACGTCATCACCATGGCCCTGCGCTTCCAGGGCTTCGAGATCGCCTCCGCGGGCACCGGGGAGGAGGCCCTCGCGCAGGCCGCCGCGTTCCGGCCGGACCTCGTCGTCCTCGACGTGATGCTGCCGGACACCACGCGCTTCGAGGTCGCCACCCGTCTGAACGCCCTCCCGTCGCCTCCGCCGATCATCTTCCTCACCGCGCGCGACGCCACCGAGGACAAGATCCGCGGCCTGACCACCGGCGGCGACGACTACGTCACCAAGCCGTTCAGCCTCGAGGAGCTCGTGGCCCGCATCCGCACGATCCTCCGGCGCGTCGGCCACGCCGAGCCATCCACCAGCACGCTGCGCTTTGACGACCTCACGCTCGACGAGGACACCCGCGAGGTCACCCGCGCGGACGCGCCGATCGAGCTCACCGCCACCGAGTACCGGCTACTGCGCTACCTGCTGCTCAACCCCCGCCGGGTGCTGACGCGCGCCCAACTCCTGGACCACGAGTGACTACGACTTCGGCGGGGACGCCCGCGTCCTGGAGACCTACATCTCCTACCTGCGCAAGAAGCTGGACCCGCACGGTCCGCCGCTCATCCACACCGTGCGCGGCGTCGGATACGCCCTGCGGGCGGCGAAGGCCTGAGTGTCGCTTCGCGCGCGCCTGATCGCCGGGCTCATGGCCGTCTCCACGATCGGCTGGTGCTGCTCGGCGGGGTGACCTACGTCGAGCAGCAGTCGTTCCTGCTGGACCGCATCGATCGCCAGGCGCCCGCCGCCCTGCTCGCCGCCGAGCGGCGCCTGGACGACGGCGCCCCCCGCGGGCGTGAGCTCTTCGACCCCGAACCGGGCCGCGGGGCGCTGGGGCGCCGCCCGCCCGGCGGCGGCGGGCCCGACGATCTCGTCAACCTGCCGCCCGGCACGTACGGGCAGGCCCGCGACGCCGGCGGGCGGGCGACTGCGAGCGTCGCGCTGTTCCTCAACGGCCAGACCGCGCCGTCCGCGCCCCACCTCCCGGCCACCCTCCGCGCCGGCCGGGTCATCGACGTCGCCGCGCGGCAGGGCGACCTGCGCTACCGCGTCTTTGCCCGCGCCGATCCTCGCGGGGCACCGGGGGCGCTGACCGTCGTCGCGATCCCGCTGAGCGAGGTGGACCGCACGCTGCACCGCCTGCTGCTCGTCGAAGCGCTCGTCATCGCCGCCGGGCTGGCCGGTCATGGCGCTGGCCGCCTTCGGGCTCGTGCGGCTGGGGCTGCGGCCGCCGGCGATCGCATCGGGCAGACCGCCGACGCGATCGCCGGCGGCGACCTGTCCCGGCGGGTGGAGCCCACCACGGCGCGGACCGAGGTCGGCCGGCTCGGACTGGCCCTCAACGCCATGCTCGCCCGCCTGGAGGACGCGTTCAGCCGCCAGCGCGCCAGCGAGGAGACCGGCTGCGCACCTTCCTTTCCGACGCCTCCCACGAGCTGCGGACACCCCTGACGTCGATCCGCGGCTACGCCGAGCTCTTCCGCCTGGGGGCGGGCAGCGATCCGGCGGACCTCAGCAAGGCGATGACGCGCGTCGAGCAGGAGGCGGCCCGCATGGGCGTGCTCGTCGAGGACCTGCTGACCCTCGCCCGCCTGGACGAGCTGCCCGCCCTCCAGACTGAGGTCATCGACCTGGGGGGCATGGCGCAGGACGCCGTGCTCGACGCGCGCGCCGCGGCCCAGGACCGCGAGATCACCCTGACCGCCGACCCGGACGCCCTGGTGGACGGCGACCCGCATCAGCTGCGCCAGGTCTTCGCGAACCTGGTGCGCAACGCGACGGTCCACACGCCGTCCGGCACCCCGTTCGCCGTGACCGTCACCACCGCGGACGACGCCACCGTCCTGTCGGTCCGCGATCACGGCCCGGGCCTGCCAGAGGGCGAGACCGACGCCCTGTTCCAGCGGTTCTGGCGGGCGGATCCCGGCCGCGGGCGTGGGCGCGACGGGGCCGGGCTCGGCCTGGCCATCGTCGCCGAGATCGTCGCCGCCCACGGCGGACACGTCAGCGTCGCCAACGCGCCGGACGGCAGTGGAGCGGTATTCACCGTCCGCCTGCCCGGACACGCGGCCGACGCGCCGCCGGCCGGCGCCTGAACGACCCGGTCGGGCCGACGTGTCATCGCCCCGTCACATGTCCTTAGACGACGTTGAGCCGATCCACAGCTTCTCCACAGCGGCGACCGCGAGGATGCTGCGCATGACCACGACCACCCCGCTTCCCATCCGCCGGGCGATTGCGGATGACCGCCTGCTCGACGCGGCCCGCACCCGGCGTCAACTGACCGACACCGCCCTCGTCGCCACCGGCGGCGGGGACCTGCGCACCCTGCACGAGGACGCCGTCGACCGTGAGCTGTGGCACGCGTGCATCCGCCGCCCCGACGGCGGCGGTGAGCTGCTCGTGCACCTGGATCGGCGCCTGGGGACGGTGGTGGTGCAGGACCTCGCCGGCGGCGTGTCCCGCGCGGCCTGAGCGCGCGAGGGCGTCGCCACAGCGCCCGTCAGGCCACGGAGGTCGCGGTCGTGCCCGCGCCCGTCGCGGGCGCCAGCCAGTCACACAGGTGCGCGTAGACGCGCGGGTGGTTGAGCAGCGCGAAATGCGACAGGCCGCCGAGGTGCACCGTGTCGGCCGCCGACAGCGCGACGAGGCGGTGCCGCCCCGCCCCCGTCGCGCTGGTGTGCGTGACGAGCAGGTCCCCGGCCAGGCGGCCCGGGACGCCGTCGTGCCGTGCGGCCAGGGTGGCGGAGATCGTGCAGTGACGCACCCCGGTCAGCAGCGGGACCTCTCCGCAGGGGTCCTGGACGTGATCGGGGTGCCGGTCGCGCCAGTCCGCCTCGATGAGCGCCCCGAAGCGCAGGTCACGGATCCCCGCGCTGCGCGCGTCGAGGGTCGACACGAGCGGCACCGCCTCCGGCAGGCGGGCCAGCACGCGGTTGGCGCGGTTGACCTGCTGCTCCAGCGGGGCCCCGAGGTGCGGCGTGCCGAGCATGACCACGTGGGTGAGCAGCGCACGCCACGGACGGCCCGCGGCGTGCGCCCGGTGGCAGGCGCTGCGGATGATCAGACCACCCATCGAGTGCCCCACCAGCACCAGGTCGGTGACCGGCACCGGCCACCGTGCGACGAGGGCGTCCAGCAGGTCGTCCAGCTCTTGGCCGTTGGCCGAGATCCGGCGGCCGCTGTTGTAGCGCAGGAGCACCGGGCTCAGCCCGGCGTCGGCCTGCAGCCGCTCGGCGTACGTCGGCCGGGGCGGGCCGTCCTGACGGGCGGTGCCCAGCCACCAGGAACGCTCGGTCTCGCACAGGCCGTGCAGGAAGACGGCGACACGCCCGGTCGCGTCGGGATGGGCGAGCGCGAGGGCGTCCGCCTCCAGCGAGACCTCCCGGCCGTCGACGCGGACGCCCATGGTGCCGGCCAGCGCGCGGTGGTGCTCGTGGATCCGGTCGCCGAGGATGCCGTTCAGCGCCCCGAGCAGCGGCGCGGCGGACGGGTGCTCGGACAGCGACTCAGCGTCGGAGGGCCGCGACAGCCCCGCGGCAGCGCCCGCCACGTGCCCTCCCGCGGTGGCGGCGTGGCGGACGCCCGCGTAGACGGTGGCCGCCACCGCGTCGTGGGTGCGGCGTACCGGCGCGGCCGACGGCCCCAGCGCGCCGAACACCCGGCCGGCCACGGCACGGTGCAGCTCCTGGGCCCGGGCCGCCGCCCCGCCGAGGCCCTCGCCGGCCAACCGGCCCAGCGCCTGTGCCTCCTCGCCGCGCATGGGCGGATCATGACACCGGCCGCGGCCGGCCACCCTCGTCGGTGGGCCGGCCGTATCGCCTCTCGGGGGTGGCGGGTCCCGGTGTGCCGGCGGTCGGCTATCCCGTGGTCGTCTTGCAGGACGCGACGGCCGACGCCACGGCCTTCGCGGCCTCGGGCGGGACCGATGCGGTCGAGGACGCGGCGTCGGTCGCGGTGCTCGTGGTCTTCGCCGGCGCCGCGGCCGCGCTGGTCGTCGCGGCAGAGCCGGTCGTTCCTGCTGCGGTGCTCGTCGTGTCCTCGTCGCTGCCACAGCCTGCGACCAGCAGCCCGGCCGCCATCACGGCCAGAGTGAATCCCCTTGCGGTGCCCATGGATGCTCCTTCGGTGTTCGGGACGCTGCCCGGTCCCCGCCGGGCCACGGACCGCGAGCGTATACGCGCCAGCTGTGTTTGTGTGAATGCTTACCGCAGGGGACGCGAACGACACGAGCCCGGCGTGAACCGGGCTCGTGCTGCAGCGATGCGTGGGGAGGCCGCGCGGTCTACGCGGCCTCGCGCAGCGCGGCGAGCTCGGGGAGCACGGCCAGCTTGGCCAGCGCCCGGTCCTCGATCGAGGCCGCCTGTCGCGGCGTGACGCCGAGGCGGCGGGCGGTCTGGGCCGGCGTATGCGGCGGCTCGCCGGCCGTGCCGTAGCGGAGGCTGATCACCTTGCGCTCCTCGTCGGGCAGCGTGTTGATCGCGCGCTGCACCTCGATGCTCGCCAGCGCCGCGTGGACCTCCTCCTCGGGCGCCGGGCCCTCGGCGCCGAGGAAGTGCCCGAGCTCACCGCCGTCGGACTCGTCCCCGACGGGGCTGTTCAGGCTCGCCGGGGTGCGGTCGACCTCACGGATCTGCTCGACCTCGTCAAAGGTCAGGCCGGTCGCCATGGCGATCTCCTCCAGCGTCGGCTCGCGCTCGAGCTGGACGGCGAGATCGCCGGCCGCACGAGCGACCTTGCGGGCCCGCTGAGCCACGTTGGCCGGCAGCCGGACCGTGCGGGCGCTGTTGTCCAGGCCGCGCTGGATCGACTGGCGGATCCACAGGGTCGCGTAGGTGGAGAACCGGAAGCCCTTGCGCCAGTCGAACTTCTCGGCGGCGCGGATCAGGCCGATCATGCCCTCCTGGACGAGATCGGTCATTGGCAGGCCGTGTCCGATGTACCGGCGCGCGATCGACACGACGAGGCGGAGGTTGGAGTTGATGAGCAGCTCCTTGGCCCGCAGGTCACCGCGCTCGATGCGCTTGGCGAGCTCGAGCTCCTCGGTGGGCTTGAGCAGGACGAACTCGCCTGCGTCGCGGAGGAGCAGGTCAAGGGAGTCCGCGGTCAGGTCCGGCATGATGGGCGTGGGGGTGCGGGGCAAGGCGTTCCTTACGGGAGATAACCAACTGTTGCTGTAGGGATTCTACGCGATCTTTGTTGCTTACGCAACCTTTTCGATGGTGAAGGGGGTAACGTGGTGGTCCGCGCTGGGTCGGCGGGCGGGTGGCACTCCTGACGTATGCGTGGCCCGGAGGTCTTGCGATCACCCGCCTGGGTGCTGCTTACCCGCAGAGGCGCAGGGCAAGCGCGATCTCGAAGCGACGTTCTGGATCATCCAGCGTCTCTCCGAAGCGCTCATAAAGACGGGCGACGCGATAGCGCACCGTCTGCGGGTGGACGCCGAGGCGCTCGGCCGCCGGTTTGACGGCGCCGGGCTGCTCCAGCCATACGCGCAACGTGCCGAGCAGGCGCTCCCGCGCGCCGGGGGTCAGGCCCTCCAGCGGCGCCAGCACCCGCGTCGCCAGGTCGGCGGCCAGCGACGGATCGGCCCCGTGCAGGACGAGCGCCATCAGATGCTCGTCAGCGACCGCGGGCATCGCGGCCTCGACCACGCCCTGCTCGACCAGGCTCAGCAGCGCCTGGGCGCGCGCGAAGGAGCGGTGCGCCAGCGCCGGCGCCATCGCCGGGCCCAGGGCGGCCCCGGCCCCCTCGGGCAGCGCGGCGCCGATCTGGGCGCGGCGCCCCGGCGCTTCCGGGTCCGGCACGAAGGCCAGGACCCGCTCGGCGTCGGGGGCCGCGAGCACGTCCACGCCCAGCCGCGACGCGAGGCGCTCGGCGTCGTGGTCACCGGCCACGAGCAGCGCGGCCACCGTCGCAGGCACGGTCCATCCGGCCACATGCGCCAGCCCGGCCAGGTCATCGGCGGACGCCTCGCCTCCCGCGAGCGCGCGGACGAGGGCGCGTCGCCGCCGCGCGCGCTCGCTGGCGGTCCGCGACTGCTCCTGGGTGAAGCCGTCGACCGACGCGGCGCTGATGGCGTCGATGTAGCTGAAGATCGCCCCGGCGAGCGCGTACAGGGTCCGAGGATCCTCGCCGGCAGCCTCGGCGGCGGATACGAACCGCTCCCACGCCAGCCGGGCGCCGAGCCGGTAGGCGCTGAGCAGCGCGTCGAGGCTGCGTCCGGCGCGCTGCTCGCCGCGCCCGAGCTCGACGTACACGTCCGATCCCCGGTGCCGGTCGACCGCCCCGGTGACCTCGCCGGCGGCGATCGCGTCGACGAACTGCTCCAGGGCCCGCTGGACCCCCTCGCTCAGTGCGTTGCCGAACGGGCCCTCCAGCGGGCGCGCGTACGCGGGCACCTCGAGGCCGATCGCGCGCACGGTGTCCTGCGCGAGCCCCGGCAGCGCGGGGCGCAGGGACACCGCCAGGTGCGTGGGGAGACTGGTTGGGGCGGCTTTCTGAGTCATTTGTCACCAGACTCTAACTTTTTTGCCCGTCGGTCGACCGTTGGTACGAGAAATCTCGCCAGTGACGCGTAATGCTTGGACCATGTCTCGTTCGCAGCGCACCGTCAACATCGTCGCCGTCGTCCTGCCGTTCCTCGCGTTCTGCGTGGCGGTCGGCGTCTTCTGGAACCAGCTCATCGGCTGGACCGACGTGGCGATCATGGTGTCGATCTACGTCGTCGCCGCGCTGGGGATCACCATCGGCTTCCACCGCATGCTCACCCACCGGGCGTTCCAGACCTCACCGGCGCTGGCCTACACCTTCGCGGTGATGGGCTCGATGGGCGTCCAGGGGCCCGTGATCCACTGGGTCGCCGACCATCGCAAGCACCACGCCCACACCGACGAGGAGGGCGACCCGCACTCCCCGCACGTCGGCCCGGCCACGAGCGGGCTGCTGGGTCCGATCAAGGGCCTCTACCACGCGCACGTGGGTTGGCTGTTCACCGAGCAGGGCCGCGCCAACCGGCGCAAGTACGCGCCGGACCTGTGCGAGGACCGCGGTATGCGCTGGATCAGCCGCAACTTCCACTGGATTGCGCTCGGGTCGCTGGCGCTGCCGTTCGTGCTCGGCCTGACCATCAGCGGCACCCTCAAGGGCGGCCTCACCGCCCTGCTGTGGGGCGGGTTCGTGCGCATCTTCTTCCTGCATCACGTCACGTGGTCGATCAACTCGATCTGCCACTTCTTCGGGTCGCGGCGGTTCGCCACCGAGGACCACTCGACCAACGTGCTGCCGCTGGCCCTGCTGTCCATGGGCGAGGCCTTCCACCACAACCACCACGCGTTCCCACGCTCGGCGCAGGCGGGCCTCAAGGGCGTCGAGAAGGCGATGGACCCGTCGATGTGGGTCATCAACGGCCTCGAGCGCCTCGGCCTGGTGTGGAACGTCGTGCGGATCACCCCCGAGCGCCAGGCCGAGAAGCAGGCCGAGGCCGGACCCGCGCGGGTCACGCAGCCGGCCTGACAGCGGCCGCGGCCTCAGGCCCGCGGCTGCTGCACGGGGCCTGATGCGGGTTGTCGGTCTCGTTGCGGGCCGTGGGATGGGTCGCGCCGGCTATCCCGGGCACCACCGGCCGGCGTCCGTGTGGCCGGGTGCGGGTGGTCACGGAAGGGTTTGCGCACGCGGCAGCGCACCGGCCGGCGGCAGCGGCGTCGGAGGGTTGGGGCTCGGAGCTGTGCCCGGTCGGCTTGGCAGGTGCGTCCGGCGTCCCGGCCTGCGGGGACTGAGCGGGCGCACCCCTGGTGAGCGTCAGCGTGCGACGCCCGGGGTGTGTCGGCTGCGTCCCGGCGGGTGGGATTGAGCGGGCGCACCGTTCAGCCTGGGCCGCGGCACGGGCTCTGCGGGGTCCGGGCTCTGCGGGGTCCGGGCGGGCGCAACCCGACCGGTCACACCGGCTCGCAGCGACCATCGCCACCAGGCTCACGCATCGGCGCCGCACGTTTCCCGACGCCAGGCCCGGGAAGGTGCGGGCCGCGCCAGAAGCACCGGTCTCATGCATCGGCGCCGCACGTTCTCCAACGCCAGGCCCGGGAACGTGCGCCACCGCGTCACCCGGATGGTCGCGCAGGGCGGGCCGGACGGGCAGGAGGTGCGGCGCACACGCGCCCGCCCGCCCCGGGGCGTCAGCTACCAGCGCCCCGACGGTATGGCACACCCCCCGCGACGCCGCGGCCCGTGACGCCCGGCGCGTCACGGGATCACGCGAGTGCCGCGCCGGCGAGGCGCCGACTCAGCCGATCTGCCTGGAGCAGGCCGGCCACGGCGCCAGGCCGCGGCGGGCCATCAGCTTGGCCGCCATGTCGTCCTGCACCGACTCGGGCGCGGCCGCCGGGTCGCCCTTGCCGCCCATCGCCTTCCACGTGGCGCGAGAGAACTGGTACTTGCCGCGGTAGCGGCCGGACGGCGACACGATGGTCGGGTCGCCCCCGGACTCGCACTGGGCCAGCGCCTGCAGGGTCCCGCTCACGTCGGTCGCCTTGGCGGTCGAGCGCCTCTTCTCGCGCACCGCCGGGCGGCGGGTCGCCGACGACGAGGACCGCCCGCTGATCCCGAGGGCCCTGAGCGTCTGCGGGCCGATGATGCCGTCGACCGTCAGCTTCTTCCGGCGCTGGAAGGCGCGCACGGCCTTTCGGGTCTGCGGACCGGCGATGCCGTCGGCAGCGATCCCCAGCGCCTTCTGCGCCGCACGGACCGTCGACGAGACCGACTGCTTGCTGCTGCGCGTCGGCGAGGACTTGGCCGCGAAGGCGCCGCCCGAGACGAGCGACAGCGCGAGGACGGACACCGTCAGCGACCGCCGTCCGCGTGAGCGCAGGCGGGAACGCCGGCCAGCGGCGCGACGAGCGCGTGAGGCCCGCAGCGAACGGCGGTAGGGAATGGGGTTGTCGGCCGCGAACGGCCGCTCAGGTGTGGCGGGCACGGGATACCTCCGTGGTTTCGGCGCCTACGGGGTTAGCTGACGGGCTCGCGCTGAAACTGCGCTACGCCGTGCTCTGACGGCGATTCGCCCCAGGACCGAGATGGTCCGTTGGGTCCCCCGTTCGCCCCCCCTTGGTGGGCGGCGACTCGGCGTGGCTTGATCGTGCAGCGGCGGAGGTTACGGGAAACCACGGACGGCGTGCGTCGCGACCAGATGGCGACGTCGGGGAGGGGCCGACCGACGCGTAAACCGCCGCCCGCTGCGGCGAGCGCAGAACCCCCGGCGCCCGACCTCATGATCTACTGGGATCGCACTGAGATCAGTTGCTATTGTTGCTGGCGCAACTACCGAGCCGACCAAGGACTCCATCGCTCATGACCGCCGACACCCTGCTGCTCATCCCGCTCGACGACACCGTCGTCCTGCCCACCATGGACATCACCCTCCCCGTCGACGTCGACGGCCACGAGCGGGTCGTCCTCGTCCCCCGCCACGACGGCGAGTACGCGTCCGTGGGCACCATCGCCACCGTCGTGGAGTCCATCCGCCTGCCCGGCGGCGGCCGCGGCGCCCAGCTGTCCGGCCAGTCCCGCGCCCATATCGGCGCGGCGGAGACCCAGGCCGACGGCCGGCTGCACGTCCAGGTCACCGCGGTCCCCGACGACACCCCGGTGGACGGGCGCACCCGTGAGCTCGAGCGCGAGTACCGCGCCGTGGTGGAGGAGCTGCTGGAGCAGCGCGGGGACGACGGACGGGTCGCGGGGTGGGTGCGCGCGATCCGCGAGCCCGGAGCGTTGGCCGACACCTCCGGCTACGCCCCCGACCTGACCTTCGAGCAGAAGGTCCAGGTCCTGGAGACCGTCGACGTCACCGACCGCCTCGCGCTCGCCCTGGAGATGCAGCGCGAGCGCCTGACCGCCCTGCAGCTCCGCAAGAAGATCCGCGACGACGTGGAGTCCGGCGCCGGCAAGCAGCAGCGCGAGTACCTCCTGCGCCAGCAGCTGGCGTCGATCCGGCGTGAGCTCGGCGACGACGAGGACGGGGTCGAGGAGTCCTACCGCGAGCAGGCGGCGGAGCTGGACATGCCCGACGCGGTCCGCGAGCAGTTCGAGCGCGAGCTCGAGCGCCTGGAGCGCGCCGGCGAGCAGGGCGGCGAGGCCCAGATGATCCGCACCTACCTGGACTGGCTCGTCGCCGTGCCGTGGGGCAAGCAGTCCGAGGAGAAGCTCGACCCGGCCGCCACCCGTGGGGTCCTCGACGCAGACCACGCGGGCCTGGAGGACGTCAAGGACCGGATCGTCGAGTACGTGGCGATCCGCAAGCTGCGCGCCGAGCGCAACATCGAGGCCGACCGCAAGGCCGGCGCGATCCTGACCCTCATCGGCCCGCCCGGCACCGGCAAGACGTCGATCGGCGAGTCGATCGCCAAGGCCATGGGCCGTGAGTTCGTGCGCATGTCGCTGGGCGGTCTGCGCGACGAGGCGGAGATCCGCGGCCACCGCCGCACCTACATCGGCGCCCTCCCCGGCCGGCTCGTGCGCGCGCTGCGCGACGCGGAGACGATGAACCCGGTGATCCTGCTCGACGAGATCGACAAGGTCGGCGCCGACTGGCGCGGGGACCCGTCGTCGGCCCTGCTGGAGGTCCTGGACCCGGCGCAGAACTCCACCTTCCGCGACCACTACCTCGACGTCGAGCTGGACCTCTCGGACGTCGTCTTCATCGCCACCGCCAACCAGGCCGACACGATCCCCGGACCCCTGCTGGATCGCATGGAGGTCATCGCCTTCGACGGCTACACCGTCGACGAGAAGGTCGCCATCGCTCGCGAGTACCTCTTCCCGCGCCAGCTGACACGCAACGGGCTGCTGGAGGCCGAGGTCACCGCCGACGACGACATCCTGCGCACGATCATCGCCGAGTACACGCGGGAGGCGGGCGTGCGCTCCCTTGAGCGTGAGCTCGGCAAGGTCCTGCGTAAGACGGCGACGCAGATCGCCGCGCGGCCCGTCCCGGTCGACGCCGACGGCGAGGTGACACCCGGTGACCCGGTGACCATCGACCTGTCTCTGGTCCGCGACGCCCTCGGACGCCAGAAGGTCTTCCAGGAGGCCGCGGCACGCACCGCGGTGCCCGGCGTGGCCACCGGCCTTGCCGTCACCGGCACCGGTGGCGACGTGCTGTTCGTCGAGGCGACGGGCATGGACGGCAAGGGCACCGGCGGCCTGACCCTCACCGGCCAGCTGGGCGACGTCATGAAGGAGTCTGCGCAGATCGCCCTCACGTACGTGCGGGCCCACCGTGAGGAGCTGGGCATCCCCGCCGACGCGTTCGAGGACCGCGAGTTCCATGTGCACGTCCCCGCGGGGGCGATCCCCAAGGACGGCCCGAGCGCCGGGGTGACGATGATCACCGCGCTGGCCTCGCTGCTGTCCGGGCGCCCGGTCCGGCACACCGTCGGCATGACCGGTGAGGTCACGCTGCAGGGCCGCGTGCTGCCGATCGGCGGGCTCAAGCAGAAGGTCCTCGCCGCCCACGCGGCGGGCCTGACCGACGTGGTCCTGCCCGAGCGCAACCGCGGCGACCTGGACGACGTCCCGGACGAGGTGCGTGAGGTGATGACCTTCCACCCTGCCATGACGATCGGTGAGGTGCTGGACGTCGCGCTCGAGCCTCTCCGCGTCGGCGGCGTGGTGGGCTGACGTCGCGCCGGTCCCTCGCCTGACGGTTTCCCGGTCCGCATGTGCGGTCCGGGAAACCGCCCACGTTCCGCGGTCTTCGCGCCGCCCGGCTGGTTTCCGTCCGACGGCACTGGCAGTGTTCGCGATCGACAGGTGGCTTCTCGTCCGAACCACATCTACGCCAGTTCCCTGAACCGCCGCGACCCGCGGTGGCGTGCACGCCACCGCCACCGCCACGTCTTCGTCGTCGGCTCGGTGACCCGTCTCGGCGTGGCCTTCAGCGCCGCGGGCGTGGCCCTGCTTGTCGCCGCCGAGCGCGTGCTGGCCTGACGACGGCTGCTCAGGTCGACGGGGCGGCCCGCGCCGCGCCGGCCTCCGTCGCACGGTGGGGCAGCGGACCGGCCGCGGCGCGCAGGTGGACGAACCCGACCCAGGTCAGGGTGGCCAGGGCGACGTGCACCCACACCATCTCCGACGGCAGCTCGAGCTGGTACTGGGCGATGCCGATCATGCCCTGGGTGCCGAGCAGGCCCAGGGTCAGCAGCAGCGTGCGCGACAGCTCGGCGTTGCCGTTGCGCCGCGACCGCCACCACACCAGCAGCGTCCCCAGCCCGAGCGCGGTGACGACGTAGCCGTGGACCTGGATGACGCTCGACAGCGTGTCCTGCCCCCAGAAGTCCAGACGGCCCACGAACTCACCGGTGCCCGAGGAGCCCGCGTGCGGTCCGGCGGCGGTCGACACGGTGCCCAGGACGATGGCCACCGCGGCCAGACCCATCAGGCCGCGGACGAGCAGGACGGTCGTGCGGTCCGAGCGCTCGGCGTGCACCTCGGCCGGCGGACGCTGGGCGCGCCACCACAGATCAAAGGCCCAGACGAGCAGCACCATCGACACCACGTAGTGGGACATGACCCAGCCGGGCGCGAGCCCGGCCTTTACGGAGAGGCCGCCGATGACGGCCTGCACCACCACGCCGAAGGGCAGCGACAGCGCCAGGTAGCGCAGGTCCCGCCGCTCGGGGACGACGAGGTAGGCGCCCAGCGCGGCCGCGATCACCCCGGCCGACACGAAGAAGGTGAGCACCCGGTTGCCGAACTCGATGACGCCGTGCGTGGTCAGCGACGAGTGGACCGACGTCTCGGTGCACTTGGGCCACGTCGGGCAGCCCAGGCCCGAGCCGGTCAGCCGGACGGCGGCACCGGTGAAGACGATGAGCACGAGCATCGCCAAGGCGACAAAGGTGATGGTGGCGAAGCGCTCGGGGGTGATGGGATGGCGGGCGCGCATGGGTCCGCGGAAGGATGCCGCACCCTCGCCGCCGGTGACGCGCCGGCCGTCGGCTCACGCGCCGGCGGCGACGGCGAGCATGAGCGCATGGGTCTGCGCGTCCCGCAGCGCCCCGGGCACGGCCATGCGGTCGCCCGTCAGCGCGCGGGCTGCCGCCGCCAGCGCCCGGGCCAGCGCGTCGGCGTGGTGCAGGGTCCCCCCGGGCGCGGGGTCGTGCTCGAGCCGGCAGACGCTGTCGTGGATCGCCGCGTCGACCCAGGGTGCCCAGTCGTACCCGGTGTTGCGGGCGTGGGCCTCGAGCGCGCGCTGGCACAGCCGCAGGGTCTGGCACGCGCCGCCGTGCGCCTCGCTGCGGGCCTTGGCGAGGGCCTCCCGCGGCAGGGCGCGATCCACGAGATCGACCCCGATGAGCGCGGCCGCCGTCAGGTCGGCCAGCCCGCCGATCGCCGCAGCGATCAGGTCGATCGGCGTGGCCAGGCGCTCGTTGTCCGCCCGCACGTGCCGCCCGCCGACGGCGACCGCGCGGCGGTGCAGCGCGCGCACGTGCTGCAGGGCGGTCACGGCGCGCCGAACTCCTGCTCGCCCGTCGATCGCGGCGGAGGCGTGGAGGAGGTGGACCCCGACGACGGCGCGCCGAACTCGCGCTGGGTGGAGCTGGAGGTCGACCCTGACGACGGGGCTCCGAACTCGCGCTGGGCGGTGCTGGAGCCCGAGCCCTGAGACGCCGGGCTACCGAACTCCCCGGTGGCCGGTGGAGCCGACCGCGAAGCCCCGAACTCGGATTCGGACTGGGTCGGCCGTTTGCGGGCCGCGGCGCGCTTGCGCGCACGCGCCTTTTCGCGCCGGCGTGAGGCCGCGGCGGCGGCCTCACGCCGTTCGACGACGCGGACCGTGCCGCTGATCTGCGTGACGGCCCGAGCCGCGGGACGGACCGGCCGGGCGCGTGCGGACCCTGACGTCGTCGTCTTCGATCGAGTGCTGGGCGGGGCAGCGACGTGGACGAAGGACGGTCGCAGCGCTGCCGGGATGCCCTCCACCGCGCAGTAGACGCCGCCGCCTCCGGTGCAGGCCGCGGCCACGACCGCGACCTTCGTCGCCGAGCCGGTGAGCGGGGTCGGATCACCCGTCCGCATGACGATCGCGCGCGCGGTGTCGGCGAGGGTCTGCGTCGCCGCCCACGCGCGCTCGAACGCGCCGGCAGGATCGGCCTGGGCGGCCACGAGCGGCACGGGGGCGGTGACCGCGAGGCCGTGGCGCGCAACCGTGAGGTGGCGCAGCGTCTCGCCACACTGCGTGCAGCCGACTGCGTGAGCGCTGGCTGCGCGCGCCGCGTCGAAGCCGGAGCCCCCGGCCGCGGCGACGAGGGCCCCGGCGTGGTCGGGGCACGGGTCCGTGCCCGCCTGATGCGCCACCGCGGCGACGAAGGCCTTGATGGCTCGGGCCTTGCGCCGGTACAGGGTGGGCCGTGAGATCCCGAGCGTGGCCGCCAGGCGCTTCTGGTCGGCCCGCCCCAGCTCGGCGCGGATGAGCTCGACGTCGGCGTCGTCAAGGGTGCCGAGCACCGTGTTGACGGCCCGGACCATGTCCAGCACCTCGGCCATGGTCATCCGCTGGGCGACGCGATCGGCCACGTCGGCCTCGGGGGTCGCGAGGCGCTCCAGCGTCTCGTCGCTGGTGGCCGTCTCCCGACCCGCGCGCAGGTAGGTCCGCTTGGCGAGGTTGGTGACGCAGCGCGCCGCGTAGGCGTACGGATCCTCGATGGTGTCGCCGTCGCGCATCCGGCGGGTCACCGCGATCAGCGTGTCCTGGACGAGGTCCTCGGCGAGCCCGTGCCGCCGCAGGTCTCCGAACAGGGGGGCCCGCTGGACGAGCGCCGTGAGCATCTCGCTGAGCTCGGCCATCAGGACGTCCGGGGCGAGCGGGCGCCCCGGCAGGGTCCTGACGGCCGGCCGGTGGCTCATCGGTTCACCGCGTGACGCCGACCCCCGGTGTCCGGGCGGGTGACCGGACATTACGGGGCCGACGATGCGGGAACGGAGACGGCGGTAGCACTACGGCACCACCCGCACATCCTGATGCCGGCTGAAGCCCTGCGTGTTCGCCGTGCGGTTGCGGGGCAGGACGACCACCCGGAAGCGGTACCGCGTCGACCTCCTGGTCTTCGTGAAACGGTGGTAGGCGCGGAAGCGCCCGCCCTTGGACCGGCTGGTCTTCAGCTTCGTGAACGTGAACCACGAGCCTCGGAGCCGCACCTGCACCCGGACGTAGGCGCCGGGCGAGGCGATGGTGCCTTGTACGCGACCGCTGAAGGCCAGCCGACTGCCGTTGTGCAGCGTATGTCGAGACACGCTGAACGAGGCGTCCTGGCGCACGCGCATCGTCAGCTGGTTGCTAGCCCGGTTGACGTCGCTGCCAGCCTGCGGGAAGTAGATCACCCGAAGGTCGCGGTTACGCCCGGTGGCGGTCACAGACGCCGTGTACTGCCCGTCGCTCCCGGTCACCGCCGATCCGGCCAGGCGCCACGCCTTCGAGGAGGCGTTGAGGGTCTTGCGCACGAGGTAGACCCGTGCGCCGGCGATCGGCTGGTTGGCCGTCGTCTGCAGGGTCCCGCGGACACGCAGCTTCCGTCCGTAGGGGGCGACGGTGCGCGTGGCGGAGCGCACGTGCTTGCCCGTGCCGATGAGGAACTTCGCGGTCACCAGGGCCTCCGCCGTGCTCGGCGTGCCGTTGGGGCCCGGCTGCGTCGCCGGGTTGGGGACCGACGTGACGGTGGCCGGTGCCCCTGCCGGAGCGGGTGCGGAGCCCGCGCCGGGTGAGGCCGACGGCGCGCCGGCGTTCTTGACCGTGATCTTCCAGGGAGGCGTCTGGACCTGGTTTGAGTCGGTCGCGTCCCGCACCACGAGCTGGACGGTGTGCTCCCCGTCGGTCAGGCCGCTCGTGTCGAGCTCGACGCTGCCGTTCGTGGACGTCGTGCGGCAGGGCACGGGGTCCCGGAACGGCACCTTGCACCTGCCGCCGTTGTCGTTGACGGGCTGGTCGACCACCGCCTTGCCGTCGACGAGCAGCAGCTGCCGGAACACGCCGCCGCCCGCGTCGCTCGCCGCGTACGTCAGGGAACGCTTGCGGTCACCGTTCTGCGGGTCGGTGAGCGGGCCGGCGGGCTGCGTCGTGAGAACCGGGTCGGTCGAGTCGTTCAACGCAATGTGAACGTCGCGCAGCCGGTAAAACGTCGAGCCCGCAGGACAGCCGGTGGTTCCAGTGCAGCCGACGCCAAACCGCAGCGAGTACGCTTCCCCGAGCGCGAAAGTGACTTGGGCGTCCGGAAGCGATGAACAACCGTAGGCGCGACGGCAGTCGTCGACTATCTGGTCATTGACAATAAGCTGCCCCGAAGCGTCGCCGTAGTCTCTCGTCGGCCCCGCCTCGGCTCCCCTGACTGCCGAGATTGAGGCTAAGGTCGTGCCTGCCGGTACGTTGAACACCCAGGCTGCCACGACGCCACTTGGATGTTCGACTTCTTTGGCTAGGCTCCCGCTGAAGTTCCCACCGGTGTCGCAGGACGAACCTGCGGAGACGTAGTCGCCCATCTGCAACTTGCTCCACCCTGCGATTCCGGGGTTCGCCTTAGTGCAACTCTCGACGCTGTAGGTCCCCGCACCCGCCGGGGCTGCCGTCACTCCTGCCGTCACGGCCAGGAGCGCGAACGCTCCCGCCGCCCGTACCCCTCGGAACCGCTTGCTACCCGTGCCTGGCCGACTCACTGTGCTCACCTCGTTGCTCGTGGGAAGTTGCCTTCCTGAGTCCGACCCCCGCGCAGGTGTCTCAGGCCTATGTCCTGCTGCCGCTTCCGGCGGCCCGCCCGTCGTCCCTGCCCTCGTCCTGCACGATCATGCCGGTCCTGGCCCGCCGATTTGCTGGTTCGTGCCCATCGGGTCACGGAGCGAACACGGCCGCCCCCGACGACTATCCTCGACGCCATGCCCGCCCCCGGCCACGCCCGCGCGCGCCGCCGCCTGGGGCAGGCCGCAGGCGCACCGTCTGACCCAGCGCTCCGCGCCCGCCGACTGGCGAGCGTCCCCACAGAGATCGTCTTCCCGCCCGAGCTCCCGGTCACCGACCGCCTCGACGACCTCGGCGCGGCGATCTGCGATCACCAGGTCGTCATCGTCGCCGGCGAGACCGGGTCGGGCAAGACGACGCAGCTGCCCAAGCTCTGCCTGAAGCTCGGCCGCGGCGTCGACGGCACGATCGCCCACACCCAGCCCCGTCGGATCGCCGCGCGCACCGTCGCCCAGCGCATCGCCGAGGAGCTCGACGTCCCGCTCGGCACCGCAGTCGGCTACGCCGTGCGCTTCGAGAACAAGGCCAGCGACGACACGCTCATCCGCCTGGTCACCGACGGACTGCTGCTCGCCGAGATCCAGCGCGACCGTCTGCTGCGCCGCTACGACACGATCATCGTCGACGAGGCCCACGAGCGGTCGCTGAACATCGACTTCCTGCTCGGCTACCTCCAGCGGATCCTGCCGCAGCGGCCCGACCTGAAGGTGATCATCACCTCGGCGACGATAGACAGCGACCGCTTCGCCGCGCACTTCGGCGGCGCCCCCGTCGTCGAGGTCTCGGGCCGCACCTACCCGGTGCAGGTCCGCTACCGGCCCCTCAGCGCCGACGACGCCGAACCAGATCCCGAGGCCGACGACGACGAGGACCCCGCCGACGCCCGGCAAGGGCACGTCGTCACCGACCGTGACCAGGCCGAGGCCATCGTCGACGCCGTCGACGAGCTCGAGGCCGAGACACCCGGGGATGTCCTCGTCTTCCTCTCCGGCGAACGCGAGATCCGCGACGCCGCCGACGCCCTGGCCGGCCACGTGCCGTCGACCACGGAGGTCCTCCCGCTCTACGCGCGGCTGTCGACCGCCGAGCAGCAGCGCGTGTTCCGGCGCGGAGACTCGAAGGCCACGCGGCGCATCGTTCTGGCCACGAACGTGGCGGAGACCTCGCTCACCGTGCCGGGCATCCGGTACGTCATCGACGCCGGCACCGCGCGCGTCAGCCGCTACTCCGCGCGTCTGAAGGTCCAGCGCCTGCCCATCGAGCCGGTCTCCCAGGCGTCGGCCAGCCAGCGCGCCGGCCGCTGCGGGCGGACCTCCGACGGCATCTGCATCCGCCTGTACTCCGAGACCGACTTCCGGACGCGCCCGGAGTACACCGACCCCGAGATCGTGCGCACCAGCCTGGCCGCCGTCATCCTGCAGATGGCGCTGCTCGGCCTCGGGGCGATCGAGGACTACCCGTTCCTGGACCCGCCCGACCGCCGCCAGATCCGCGACGGCATCCTGCTGCTGCGCGAGCTCGGCGCTCTCGAAGACGGTGACGACGCGCAGCCGGCTCCCCGGCTGACCCCGGACGGACGCCGCCTGGCCCAGCTGCCCGTCGACCCGCGCCTGGCGCGCATGGTCCTGGCCTCCGATCGCCTGGACTGCGCCGAGGAGGTCATCGTCATCGTGGCCGCCCTCTCGATCCAGGATCCGCGCATCCGGCCGTCCGACGAGCGCGGCAAGGCCGACCAGCTGCACGCCCGCTTCAAGGACGAGCACTCCGACTTCCTCGCCTACCTGAACCTGTGGCGGTACCTGGAGGCCCAGCAGGCCGAGCTGTCGCGGTCGAAGTTCCGCAAGCGCTGCAAGGCCGAGTACCTGCACCACCTGCGCATCCGCGAGTGGCAGGACCTCGTCGCCCGCCTGCGCCAGGGCACCCGCAGCACGAAGATCACCCTCAACCAGCAGCCCGGCACCCCGGCCCACATCCACCAGGCGCTGCTCAGCGGCCTGCTCTCGCACGTCGGGCTCCGGGACCCCAAGCGGCGCGAGTACCAGGGGGCGCGCGGCTCGCGCTTCGCCGTCTTCCCGGGCTCGGCGCTGGCCCGCGGCGGCGCGGACTGGATCATGGCCGCCGAGCTCGTCGAGACCTCACGGCTGTGGGGGCGGACCGTCGCGCGCATCGACCCCAGGTGGATCGAGCCGCTGGCCGGGACCCTGCTCAAGCGCACGTACTCCGAGCCGCGCTGGGACCGGCGCAAGGCCGCGGCCGTGGCCACCGAGCGCGCGACGCTGTACGGGCTGCCGGTCATCACCGGCCGCACCGTGGCCATCGCGCCGCTGGATCCCGTCCTCGCGCGGGAGATGTTCATCCGCCACGCACTGGTCGAGGACGACTGGGACACCCACCACGAGTTCGCCGCCGCCAACCTCCGGGTCCTGGGGCAGGCCCGCGCGCTGGAGGACCGCGCGCGCCGCCGTGACCTGCTGGCCGGTGAGCACGTCCGCCTGGCCTTCTTCGACGAGCGCCTGCCCGCACACGTGGTCTCCGGCCCGCACTTCGACCGCTGGTGGCGCAAGGCGCGCCCGGGCCAGCCGGAGCGGCTGACGTACACACGTGACCTGCTGCTGGACCGCGCCGCCCGTGCCGAGCTGGACCCGCAGGCGTTCCCGACCGGCTGGCGTCAGGGCGAGGCGCTGCTGCGCGTGAGCTACCGTTTCGACCCCGGCGCCGACGACGACGGCCTGACCGTCCACATCCCCCTGGACCGGTTGGGCGGCGTGCGCGGCGAGGAGTTCGCATGGCTGGTCCCCGGGCTGCGGCACGAGCTCGTCACCGCGCTGATCCGCGGCCTGCCCAAGGACCTGCGGCGGCCCCTGGTCCCGGTCCCGGACACCGCGACCGCCGTGCTGGCCGCCGCACGACCGCGCCGCGAGGGGCTGCTCGACGCCGTCGGCCGAGAGCTCGAGCGCCAGCGCGGCGTGCGGGTGGACGCGGGCACCTGGGACACGCCGGCCCTCCCCGCCCACCTGCGCCCCGCGTTCCAGATCGAGTCCGACGACGGCACGGTCCTCGCGCGCGGGGACGACCTGGAGGCACTGCGCGCGGAACTCCGGCCGACCCTCCAGCGGCAACTCGCCGCCGCGACCCCCGAGCTGCAGGTCACCGGCCTGACGGGCTGGTCGATCGGCACCCTCGACCAGGAGGTCCACCTTCCCGGGACCGGCGGCACGGCCACCGCCTACCCGGCGCTCGTGGACGAGGGCGCCACGGCGGGGGTCCGCGTCCTGGACTCCCCCGACGCCCAGGCCCACGCCATGCGTGAGGGGACGCGTCGCCTGTTGCTGCTCACCTGCCCGTCACCGGCCCGCTGGGTCCGCGACCGCCTCGACCTGCGCGCCCAGGTGGCCCTGGCCGAGCCGGTCCTCGGGGGGCTGGACGCCGTGCTCGAGGACACGATCGCCGCGGCCGTGGACCACCTGGTGCAACGGGCCGGAGGGCCGGCCTGGGACGCCGAGGCGTTCGCCCGACTGCGCGGGCAGGTCGCCGGCGACCTCGCCGACACCACCGCTCAGGCCGTGGCGCAGGTGGTGGACATCCTCGAGCTCCGGGGCCAGGTCATCGACGCCGTCGCTCCGCTGGTCGCCGACGCGCAGCAGGAGGTGCGGGCCGACATCCACGCCCACCTGGCCCGCCTCGTGCACCGCGGCTTCCTGACCACCACGGGCGTCGGGCGGCTGGCCGACGTCGAGCGCTATCTCACCGGCATCCTGCGGCGCCTGGAGCGCCTACGCGGTGACGCGAACGCCGACGCCCCCCACCTGGCGACCGTGCGGGAGGTCGAGGCGGAGGTCCGCGCGGCGCGCGAGGCCTGGCCCGCAGGTCGGGCGGTCCCGGAGTCCCTCGCCGACCTGCCCTGGCTCCTGGAGGAGCTGCGGGTCAGCCTGTTCGCCCAAGGGCTGGGCACGAAGAAGACGGTGTCGCCCAAGCGCGTCCGCAAGGCGATCGCCCAGGTGACGGCGGGGTGAGTCAGGCTCGGTAACGGTCAGGAAGGTCGGTGTACGCCCGGTCCAGCGGCGTCAGCAGGTTGTAGTGCACCAGGTGCCACAGGGCGGCCACCCCGTCGCGCCAGTCGATCTTCTTGCCGGCCAACTGGGTGCGGGGGAAGTACGAGATGGGCAGCTCCAGCACGCGGGCGCGGACCTTGGCGACGTTCGCGGTGAGCTCGACCTCGACACCGAAGCGCGGCGACCGCAGGTCCATGGCCTGGACGAGGTCGGTGCGGAAGACCTTGTAACACGTCTCCATGTCGGTGAGGTAGATGCCGGACAGGAGGTTGCTCAGCGCGGTCAGGCCGCGGTTGACGAGGTAGTGAGACGTGCGGTGGACCTGGGTGCCCTCGCGGCGGAAGCGGCTGCCGTAGACGACGTCGGCGCGGCCCTCGAGCAGCGGTGCGAGCAGGGCAGGGATGTCGCCGGGATCGTATTCGAGGTCGGCGTCCTGCACAACGAGGTACTCGCCGGTCGCCTGCGCGATGCCCTCAGCGACGGCGGCGCCCTTCCCGCCGGCCAGATGCCGGGGCCGCACGAGCAGGCGCATCCCGGCCTCCTCGCCGCCGTGCTCGCGCACCCAGGCGTCGAGCAGCTCGGCCGAGCCGTCGGTCGAGCGGTCGTCGACGATGATCCACTCGCGCGGAACCGGACAGGCGGCCTCACGGATCCGGGCGAGCACCGTGGGCAGGTGCGCGACCTCGTTGTGCACCGGGATGATCAACGTCAGATGGGTCATGGCCCCGCCCGGGCGCCCGCGGGCCCGATCACCAGTCCGGGAGCTGGGGAGCGAACTGCGCGAGCGTCGGAGCGTCGCGGTCGCGCTCGCTGAAGATCCACTCCTCGCGCGGCAGCGGCCAGTCGACGCCGACGGCGGGGTCCACGAACGAGATGCCGCGCTCGACGCCGGTGGAGTAGTACGCCGACTGCTTGTAGAGCACGTCGGCGACGTCGCTGAGCACACAGAACCCGTGGGCGAAGCCGATCGGCGCGTACAGCACCCGCATGGTCTCGTCGCTGAGCTCGAAGGCCTCCCACTGCCCGTACGCCGGCGAGGATCGGCGCAGGTCCACGAGCACGTCGACGATCGTGCCCCGCCCGCAGCGCACGAGCTTGGCCGCGCCGGCCCCGATCTGGAAGTGCAGGCCCCTGATGGTGCCGCGCCGCGAGCGCGAGTGGTTGTCCTGGACGAAGGCCTCGCCGACTCCGAGCGCCTCCAGCTCGTCGGCCCGGAAGGTCTCGCTGAAGAAGCCGCGGTCGTCGCCGAAGACCGCGGGCTGCACGAGCAGCGGTCCGTCCAGGCGGGTGGGCACGACCTCGAAGCGCATGCGTGAAGGCTTCCACAGACCGGCCCTCGGCCACCGTTCGCGCAGCTTTGCACCCTCGTCGGCGTTCGAACCCCATGGAGGGCTCACCGTCTACCATTGGCGCCGTGACCGCCCTTGCCGAGTCGCCGGCGGACGCGCGCGCGGCCCGCCTGGCCGCCGCACCGCCCGCCGTGGTCCTGGACCACGTCCACAAGACCTTCCGGCTCCCGCACGTGCAGTACTCCACCCTCAAGGAGCGGGCGCTGCACCCGTTCCGGTCCACGACCTACGACGAGCTCAAGGCCCTCGTCGACGTCGACCTCACGATCAAGCAAGGCGAGTTCTTCGGCATCGTCGGCCGCAACGGCTCGGGCAAGAGCACCATGCTCAAGTGCCTGGCCGGGATCTACCGGCCCGACCGCGGGCGCATCACCGTCCACGGCCGCCTGTCCCCGTTCATCGAGCTCGGCGTCGGCTTCAACCCCGACCTGACCGCGCGCGACAACATCGTCATCAACGCGGTGATGATGGGCCTGACCCGCAAGGAGGCGGTGCGCAGCTTCGACGGGGTCATCGAGTTCGCCGAACTGGAGGAGTTCGTCGACCTCAAGCTGAAGAACTACTCGTCGGGGATGGCGGTGCGCCTGGGCTTCGCCACCGCGATCCAGGTCTCGGCCGACGTGCTGCTCGTCGACGAGGTGCTCGCCGTCGGCGACGCCGCCTTCCAGCAGAAGTGCTTCGAGGAGTTCACGCGCCTGAAGGCCGAGGGCCGCACGGTCGTGTTCGTCACCCACGACATGAGCGCGGTGGAGCGCTACTGCGACCGCGCGATGCTCATCGAGCGCGGGAACGTGTTGAAGATCGGCGAGCCGCACGCGATCTCGCGCGCGTACAACGAGCTGAACTTCGGCCGCCTCGTCCACGCCTCGGACGAGACGGGCCGCTACGGCGACCAGGAGGTCTGCGCGATCAAGGACGCGTGGTTCGAGCACGCCGGGGAGCGCACCGGCGAGATCGCCCAGTACGAGCGCCTGACCATGTGCGCGCGCATCCACTTCCGTGACGCCGTCGAGGAGCCCGTGATCGGGTTCAGCGTCCGCAACGACGTGGGCCACACCGTCTTCATCACCACGACCGAGTGGGCGCAGACCCCGACGGGCACGTTCGCCGCCGGCGACGAGATCGTCGTGCGCATCACCGTCGACGCGATCATGTCCCCGACGAAATACGACCTCACCCCGTCGATCGCCCCCGCGGGGGGGGTAGACGTGGTCGACGTCCGGGAGGACCTGGCCTCCGTGTACGTCCACGGCACCCGGGTGACCGGCGGCCTCGTGGACCTCCCGCACACCTTCACCCTGGAGCGCGGCACGTGACGGAGCTGGCCGCCCCGCCGGCGCCCGTCTCGCGGGTGCCGACGCGCGGAGACGAGCTCCGCCGCCTGCTGAGCCTCACGTGGACCCTGGCCCTCAGCGACTGGAAGCTGCGCTTCTACGGGTCGGCGCTCGGGCTGGCGTGGACGCTGGTGCGGCCCTTCGCCCTGTTCGGCGTCGTCTACGTCGTGTTCACCGAGATCGCCGGGCTGGACAAGAACGTGCCCAACTACGGCGTGTACATCCTCTTCGCCCTCGTGCTCTACACGTTCTTCACCGAGATGACGTCGAACTCGGTGCAGGCCCTCGTCTCCCGCGAGAGCCTGTTGCGCAAGATGCAGTTCAACCCGATCGTCATCCCGCTCTCGATCAGCATCACCGCGCTGCTGAACCTCGGGATGACGCTGCTGGCGGTGTTCATCTTCGCGCTGGGCACCGGGGTCTACCCGACCCTGACGTGGCTGGAGCTCCCCGTCATCGTCCTGCTGCTGTTCCTGTTCGGGACCGGGGTGGGCATGCTGCTGAGCGTCCTCTACGTCCGCTACCGCGACGTGCAGCCGATCTGGGATGTCGTCACCCAGATCACCTTCTACGCCTCGTCGGTGCTCTACGTCGCGGTGCCCACGGTGCCCGCCAACTACCGGCAGGAGTTCCTCTGCAACCCGCTGTCCGCCCTGTTTGCCCAGATGCGCCACGCGGTCATCGACAACGACGCGCCGACGATCACGAGCGCCTTCAACCATGGGGTCTACGTCCTCATCCCGCTGGGCATCATCGTCGGCACGTTCACGCTCGGGCTGTGGTTCTTCGTGCGGGAGAGCCCCCGCGTGGCGGAAAACCTGTGATGAGCCGGGTGGGGCACTGGCGCGAGCGCGTTGCACCGCGGCGGGATGACGCCGCCGGGCTCGTGGACGTGCTCGACGCCGTCGGTGCCCGAGCTGCGGTCGCGCCCGTCACGCCGACCGGACCGGTCTCCGACGCGCTCTACGCCCGCCTGTCGGCGGACCAGCTGGCCGCGCTGGAAGCAGGCTTCGAGGGCAACATCCGGCAGCTGTGGGACGGCCTGCCCGCGTCCGAGCGCCGGCGTCTGGTGGTCTCCGCCGCCGCCTTCTACCACGCAACCGATGCCCTGGCCACGATGGGCCTGACCAGTGCCGAGCCGCCCGAGGACGTGCACTCTATGGCGCGCGGGCCCCTCACGGCCGGCGGGGACTTGGGCATGGCCGACTTCGTGGTCCAGACGCTGGAGGACGCCGAGGTCGTGCTCGTGCCCGGGGCCACGGTGCTGGACTTCGGATGCTCGTCGGGCCGCGCGCTGCGCCCCCTCGCCGCTTGGCGCCCGGACCTGGAGTGCCTGGGGTGTGATCCGAACGCGCCCGCCATCACCTGGGCGCAGGCGGCCCTCCCGATGGCGCGCTGGTTCACCAGCCCGACGGTGCCGCCGCTCGAGCTTGCCGACCAGTCGGTCGACCTCGTGTACGCCATCTCCATCTGGTCGCACTTCTCGGCCGATGCCGGAGGGCAATGGCTCGGCGAGATGCACCGTATCGTCCGGCCCGGTGGTTCGCTCCTGTTGACGACGCACGGACTGAACACGCTCGCCACCTACGTTCGCGGCGGCATGATGGGACGCCAGCCGATCGCCTCGGCGATCAGGACCATGCTCCGTGACGGGATCGAGTTCGTCGACGTGTTCGGCGAGGCCGGCGACTGGGGCGTCAAGGACCCCGGTTGGGGCAACAGCTTCCTGCTCGCCGACTGGCTCGTCGAGCACGCCACCCCGCAGTGGGCCGTCCTCCTGCTGCGCAGCGGTGGCCTGCAGAGCAATCAAGACGTCTTCGTCCTGGAACGCCGCCCATGACCGACCGTCCCGCCACGGGTGACACCGTCGACGACGAGGTCCTCGTGTTGCGCGCCCGGGTGGCCGAGCTGGAGGCGCAGCTGGCCGAGCAGTCGCGCCGTACCAACGAGCTCGTCGCGCGGTCGCAGGAGAAGCTCTATTGGCTGGAGCGCTGGCACGTGGACCTGGACGTCGTCATGGCCAAGCCGGGGGCGGTGCGGGCCCTGGATCTCGTGAAGGCGCTGCGCAGCGCCGTGCGCGCGCTGCGCAAGGCCAAGCGCCGCCTGCTGGGCTGAGGCGGCGATGCCCGTGCACGTGACCAGCGTCTCCGTCGTCGTGCCCGTAAAGGACGGCGAGCGGTTCCTCCCCGAGCTTCTGGCCGCGGTCCACGGGCAGGCAGCTGGGTGTGACGGCGTCGCCGTCGACGTGCTGGTCATCGATTCGGGCTCGACGGACGCGAGCGTCGCGATCGCACGTGCTGCGGGCGCGGCGGTGCTGCAGATCCCGCCCGCCGAGTTCGGGCACGGGCGCACACGCAACCTCGGGGCCGAGCGGACCCACGGTGAGGTCATCGCCTTCCTCACGCAGGACGCGACGCCGCTTGAAGGCTGGCTGGACGCGATCCGCTCGGCCTTCGCACTGGCCGACGACGTCGGGGCCGTGTACGGCCCTCACCGTCCGCGGGCCGACACCTCGCCGATGATCGCGCGCGAGCTCGAGGCGTTCTTCGCCGGGCACACGGACGCCGACGGCGGCCCCTGCGTGCAGCGCGACGGCGACCTGGCGTGGCTGTCGAACGTCGACGCCGCCTATCGCCGCGACTGCTGGGAGGCCGTGCGCTTCGACGACCGCCCGTACTCCGAGGACCAGGCCTTCGGCGCGGCCATGCTCGCCGCGGGGTGGGCGAAGGTGTTCCATCCCGCGGCCGCCGTCGCCCACGCGCACGACTACCCGCCGGTGCAGTTCGCCCGGCGGTACTTCGACGAGTACCGCGGGCTCCGGGAGACCGTCGGGCACGTCGAGCCGTTGGACCCGATCGGCGCCGCCCGCGACGTGCGAGCCCTTGTCGCCGCCGACCGGAGGTGGATGCGCGAGCACGGTGTGGATCCGTCCGCGGTCAGGCGGTGGACCACGCGCTCGGTGGCCCACCACGGGTCGCGCAAGGCCTTCGGCGCCCTCGGGTCGCGGGCCGCGACGCTGCCCGCGCCCGTGCAGCGGCGGCTGTCGCTGGAGGGCACGGTCATCGCGCGTCCGTCCGACTTGTCCTCGGGGATCGCGGTGCAGCCCGTCGGCGAGGTCATCGAGCCCCGGCTGGAGCAGCCGACATGGCAGAACGTGCTGACGTTCTCGCGGACCGGCGTCCTCGACCTGCTTCCGGCCGTTCCGGGTGCGGGTGCCGACGGTCCGCTGCATCTGGCCGTCGTCATCCCGCCGTTCCAGCGTGGGTCGGGAGGCCACATGTCCCTGTTCCAGCTCCTGGTGCGCCTGGAGCGGATGGGGCACGGCGTCTCGATCTGGATCGACGATGAGGGCGGGCTCATGCGCGAGGATCGCGCCGCTCGCATCCGTCGGCAGATTCGCGACTGGTTCGTGCCGCTCGAGGCCCCGGTCTACAAGGGGTTCGCCGACTGGTTCGGTGCCGATGTGGCCGTGGCCACCGGCTGGCAGACCGCCCACAGCGTCGCCATGCAGCCGGGTACCCGCGCGCGGGCGTACCTCGTGCAGGACCACGAACCCGAGTTCTACGCGACCTCGGCCGAGAACCGCTGGGCGGCCGACACCTATCGCCTGGGGTTCCACCACCTCTGCGGTTCGCCCTACCTGGAGGCGATGATCCACTCCTACGGCGGCACCACATCCCGCTTCTCGTTCGGCATCGACCACGCCAACTACCGTCCGCGCGACATCGCGCGCGAGCCGGACACGGTCGTCGTGTACGGCCGGGACGCCACCCCGCGCCGCGCCGTCCCGCTGGCGATCCTCGCGCTCACCGAGCTGCTGCGGCGCCGCCCGCAGACGAAGGTGATGAGCTTCGGGAGCCGGCTTCCGGTGTGGATGCCCTTCGCCCACGAGCATCTCGGGGTGCTCGGGGCCGACGAGCTTGCCGGGGCGTTCTCCCAGGCAACTGTGGGGCTGGTGCTGTCCATGACCAACTACTCGGTCATCCCGCAGGAGATGCTGGCCTGTGGCCTGCCGGTCGTCGAACTGGCCGGCTACAGCGGCGAGGGGATCTTCGGGAGCGACGGTGGCGTGACCTTCGCGGACTTCGACCCAATGGCCATCGCCGACGCACTGGAGGGCCTGTTGGACGACCGCCAGGCCTGGCAACGCCAGGCTCAGGCGGGGCTGGCGTGGGCGCGGGGTCGGACCTGGGACCTGGGCGCCGAGCAGGTCCAGGCGGGTCTGCGTGAAGCCCTGCGGCTCGCCGGTGCACGCGACACCGGTGCCGAGGTCGTCCGGTGAGCCCCCTGCTTCGTCGCGGGGGCGGTGCGGGCGGCGGAGAGCGTGCCCCGCGACCGGTCCGCGTGCCGCCGCTGCTGCTTGCGGCTCTGCGGGATGGCGCGGTTCCGCTGCGCACCGACCCGGTCGGGGCCCCGACCGGTGCCGACCCCCTCCGCGTCGCGGTCGTCATCCCACAGTTCCGGCGCGGCAGCGGCGGGCATCAGACCATTGCCAACCTGGTCCGAGGGCTTGAGCGTCGCGGGCATCGGCTGTCGGTCTGGGTCGTCGACGAAGAAGGCCGGCACGAGGGCCAGGACGACCGGTACCTGCAGGCGATCTTCACCCGCTTCTTCGGGTCGATCGACGGCCGCGTGCGGCGGTTGGCCGTGACCGGCGAGGACGCCTTCACGGGCCGCATGCCCGGCGAGACGGACGTTGTGCTGGCCACCGGCTGGCAGACGGTCCCTGCCGCCATGCGGCTGGAAGGGGCGCGCGCTCGCGCGTACCTCGTCCAGGATCACGAGCCCGACTTCTACCCCACGTCCGTCGAACGCGACTGGGCCCAGTGGACCTACCGGCAGGGCTTCCACGCGATCTGCGCCTCGCCGTGGCTCGCCGGCACGGTGGCGAGTGCGTACGGGGCAACAACGTCGTCGTTCGATCTGGGCGTCGATCACGACCATTACCGGCCGCTACCGGACCATCGCCGTGATGACCAGGTGCTCTTCTACGCACGGGCGACGACGCCCCGTCGTGCGACCACCCTCGGCGTGCTCGCCCTCCAAGAGCTGCACCGGCGGCGACCCGAGGTGCAGATCAGCCTGTTCGGGGAGAGCCGGCGACTGGACGCCCCGTTCCCGCACGAGCACCTCGGGGTGCTGACGCCCGATGATCTCGCGCGAGCGTACGCTTCGGCGACAGTAGGGGTCGTGCTGTCGATGACCAACCCGTCGCTCGTGCCCACCGAGATGCTCGCCTGCGGCCTCCCGGTGGTCGACCTCGCCACGAACTCCATGGTGGCCACCTTCGGCATCGACGGCCCGATCGCCCTTGCGGACGTCGATCCGCTCGCCGTCGCAGACGCCATCGAGACCCTGCTCGACGACCTCGCAGCCCGCGCCCAGCGCACTCGCGCCGGCCTGACACTCGCGGCAGACCGGACCTGGGCGAAGGCTTCCGCGCAGGTGGATGCTGGCCTGCGTGAGGCGCCCGGCCTGAACTCTGTGACCTGAATGACTCGGGGACTCGCAAAGCCCACCGTGGCTAACGCCACGGCGTGCCTTTTTACACTTGTCGTCTTCGGATTGCTTTGCACGAGTCAACTAACCGTAACGATTGAGCGCGTCACGTCTACCAGTGGCGTACGGCCGCTGAATTTTGTCGTAGATATCCCTCGTCAGGGCGGTTCGGCATGTCAAGCTCAACTAAACCTCCCCACCGACGCGAGCAAAGTCCGAGTCGTTGTAGGCACCTTCGGTAGACCGGGTCCACCGCTGAGAGTGTCCTTCTCGACTGACGGCGTCACCACCGTGGTGGGGCGACGGCGCGTAGGGTGGCAGGAGGGTTCCCTAGATATCCTGCTGAACAAACGCCCGCGAGTTCAGTCCGTTGGCAAGCTATGCATCACCGCCGGGGCGGGCGGACGCGTGGCCCTGGCTGGCGAGGCGGTCGAGCACCCGGCGCGAGTGGGTCGTCGAATCCAACGCGGCCGCATAAGCCTCACGGCTATCAGCAAAGAAAAACGCTCGACTCTGCAAGTCCTCCCAAAGGTGTTCGCCCGGATCGGCCGCGGCAACGCCTCATTCATCGGACCTTGGACCGTCTGGCTGATCGCCTTCTTGCTGGCCGCGTCCGGAACTCTCGCCGCAATAGCCGTATGGCGCACTTTGGCCATCGGCACAGGAATTGATACCCGCCAGACGTCGCGGCGCTCCGAACGCTGGTGGCTACGCGTTGCGCGGCGGGTGCCACTTGTAGGCGCCCTGTTGACAGGTGCCTCACTCAGTCTCGGGATTGGGTGGGCCCTCCTAACACCGCCATTCCAAGTCCCCGACGAGACGGCGCACGTCGCCTACGTTCAGTACTTGGCCGAAACCGGTCGCTTGCCGACGGCAACGTCAGCAGAGCGGGGGTTCTCGCCTGAACAGAACGCGATCATGAATGCCCTGTCATTCCAGCGTGTGGTCGGCAGACAAGATGAGAAGGTCATCAGTACCGACCGCCAAGAGCACGCACTGCGCTCAGTCGAGCGCCAGTCCTTGACCAAAGTTGGTACGGGCAACGCTGCGACCGCGAGCCCGAATCCACCGCTGTATTACCTGATGCAGGCGCTTGTCTATCGCGCTACCGCAGCGGCCGGTCTGCTCACACAGATTCTCGCGATGCGCTTGCTCTCCGTTGCCTTTACAAGTATGACAGTGTTGCTCTCGTTCCTGTTCGTTCGTGAACTCATTCCTAACAGCCCTTGGACATGGACCGTCGGTGGCCTTGCGGTCGCCTTCCAACCGCTCCTCGGGTTTATCGGTGCGGGCGTAAACCCCGATAGTCTGCTTTTTCTTTCCGTCTCAGGAGTTCTGCTTATGGGATCGCGCATGCTACGTCGCGGTCTGACGCAACGTCGCTCGCTCGCACTCGGCGCGTTTGTACTAGCTGGCCTGCTGACGAAGCCGCTGTTCCTCTCGATATTGCCAGCGGCGTTGGTCGCGCTCGCAATCGCAGCGCTGCGCCTCGGACGGACATCCATCCGTCCACTAATCGCCTTCGGTGCCATGGCGGTCGTTCCGATGGCCGCGTATTTTGTTCTGACGAGCACAGTATGGGATCACCCATACTTCAACGTGGCGGCGTCTGTGGCGGGCGGCCCCGTCGAAGGGACCAATGTTGGACTGGGACAGTTTTATACGTCGCGGGGCAGCGAGGTCTCGTTTCTGCTCCAAGAGTTCCTGCCGCGCATGCCCTTCCTGACGGACTTCGAACCCGGTGTCCCACTCCGCGATGTGTGGGTCCGAGGCCTCGCTGGGGTTTTCGGCTGGCTCGACTACGGGTTCGGAGACTCCGCGCTTCGATTTGCTTCGTGGCTTGTCACGGGACTCGTCGCCGCAGCAACGCTGGCACTCGCCGTGGCTCGTCGCGACCTTCGGCGCCACGCACCGCTCATGATGGTTTCCCTCGTCGCGCTTGTGGGATTACTAGGCGCCATTGGAATCACGGACTACCACGTTTTCGTGACGGGCGGGGACCGCTTTCAGCAGGGTCGCTACCTGCTACCCGCTGTTGCGCTCTACGGCGGACTGTTTGCGCTCGCAGCGAAGGGCTGCGGTCGCCGAGCGCAACTCATCGTGGTTCCAAGCGTGTGTGCACTCGTATGCTTTCACACGTTGGCGGCAGTGCTTCTAACCATCAACCGATACTACGTCTAACGTACTAGCGGTTGACTGAGGCGTTGGCGGCCGCCGAGTCAACGCGCCGCAGACCTAGGATGCTCAGCAGAAACGACGAGAACACCGTCTGCAGGCCGACGACGACGGTCGTCGCGGAGAGCATTGCCAAGCGCTCCTCGGACAGCGAACCGAAGCCGCTGTTGATCCAGATCCCGAGGATCACGGCGCCGGGGATCCCGCCGGCGGCCACGATGGACGCGCCGAGCATCAGACCGTGCTCGAGACGAAAGCGCGCTCGCATCCGGTCGAACCATGGGTCCTTCTCGCCCATGAAGTAGGCGCCGTACGCGTGTGCGCAAAGCCCGAGGGCCACGACCTGCACGCCCACGATCATGAGCATCGAGCCGCCGACCGTGGTGTGGAGCTGCCACTGGCGTCCGAACACCTCGATGCCGCTGACCGAGATGAGGGCGATCAGCAGGCCGAGCAGGCTGAGCAGCGCGCCAGGGAGCACGAACAGATGCGTCGGAGAGTGCACAAGCAGGAAGCGCAGGTGCCGCCAGCCGTCGCGCCACGTGTTGAGCTTGGACTCGCCGCCACGCGGGTGATAGTCGATCGGGAACTCCGTGATCCGGAGTTTCTCCTTGCCGGCGCGGATCACCATCTCCGAGGCGAACTCCATCCCCGTGGTGCGCAGGTCCAAGCGGGGCAGGACATCACGGCGCAGCGCACGCATCCCGCAGTGCGCATCGCTGATGCCCGTCTTGAAGAAGCCGTTGAGGATGCCGCTGAGCAGCGGGTTGCCGACGTAGCGGTGCAGCCACGGCATCGCCCCCGGCTGGATGCTGCCCATCCGGTCGCCCATGACGAGCTCGGCGCCCTTCTCGAGCGCGGACACGAACCGCGGGATCTCTTTGAAGTCGTAGGTGAGATCGGCGTCCCCCATGACGATGTAGTCGCCGCGGGCGGCCGCGAAGCCGGCCAGATAGGCCGAGCCGTACCCGCGACGCGGCTCGTGGACGACCCGGGCTCCGCAGGCCGTGGCCAGTTCGGCGCTGCGGTCCGTCGAGTCGTTGTCGGCGACGACGACCTCGCCGGAGATATCGGCTGCCTTCATCGCGGCGAGCGCCTGGGTGACGCACGCCTCGATGTTCTCCTCCTCGTTGAGGCACGGGATCACCACCGAGACGAGCGGCGTGTCGACGTCATCGTCACGGCGGGATTCGGAGGTGTGCTCGACGGTGCTCATAGAGAGGGCTCGGCAGCGCTCGAGTCTGGTACCCCGCGCCGCCTGCGGTGGTAACGCGCGCGCTGCGCCAGGGTCGCGCGGTTGCCTGCCGGACTAGGGTACCGGCGCGTGCGGATCTGCCTGATCTACGACTGCCTGTTCCCGTGGACCGTAGGGGGCGCCGAACGCCGGATGCGGGACCTGGCGGAGGCCCTGGCGACACGCGGACACGACGTCACCTACCTCACCCGCCGCCAGTGGGCCGACGAGGACCCCCCGCAACTGCCCGGCATCCGGGTCGTCGCCGTCTCGCGGGACGAGCCGCTGTACGGACCCAACGGCAACCGCACTATCGGCGAGCCGCTGCGCTTCGGGGCGGGCGTCCTGAAGCATCTGGTCCGGCACGGGCGCAGCTACGACATCGTCCATACCGTGTCGTTCCCCTATTTCTCCCTCCTGGCCGCCGGAATGGCTCGCCGGCGCGGCGGCTACCGGCTGTTCAGCGACTGGTACGAGGTGTGGAGTCCGGAGTACTGGCGCCAGTACGTCGGGGGCCCGCAGGCCCACATCGCCCGTGCGGTCCAGCGGGCGTGTGCGCGCGTGCCCCAGCAGGCGTTCGTGTTCTCCGGACTGCACAGCCGGCGCCTGACCACCGAAGGCCTGCGCCGGACACCGACCGTCCTCTGGGGGGAGTGGGCCACGAACGCCGACACGGCCGGCGAGCCGACACCACCGCCGCCACGAGCCGACGAGGGCCGCTCGTCCACGGGGCCGCAGGTCGTGTTCGTGGGCCGCCACATCCCCGAGAAGCGGGCACCGCTGGCAGTCGAGGCGATCGTGCTCGCCGCCCGCCAGATCCCGGGCCTGACCGGGGTGATCTTCGGCGACGGCCCGCAGCGCTCTCAGGTCCTGGCCACGATCGACCGGCTGGACGCCCACGCGACGGTGACGGCCCCCGGGTTCGTGGACGCCGGCCAGCTCCACGCCGCGTTCGCCGGCGCCCTGTGCCTCCTGGCTCCCACCCGCCGGGAGGGCTACGGGCTCGTCGTCGTCGAGGCGGCCGCCCTCGGCGTCCCGGTGGTGCTCGCGGCCGGCCCCGACAACGCCGCCGTCGAACTGGTCGACGATGGCGTCAACGGCTTCGTCTGCCCCGAGGACACATCGCAGGCGCTGGCCGCGGCCATCGTCCGCGTGCACGCCGGCGGCCCCGCCCTGCGCGCGAGCAGCGCGGCCTGGCACGCCGCGCACCTGCATCGAGTGGCCGAACAGGACCCGCTGGCCCGGATCCTCGCGGCCTACGCGGCTGGCTGACGCAGGGCACGACGGTACGACGCGACCGTCAGCTCTGCCGTCCGCTCCCACGTGAAGGATCGCGCGCGCACACGACCTGCCGCCTCCAGACGATCACGCAGCGCGCCGTCGTCGAGGAGCTGCGCGACGGCGGCGTGGATGGCGTCGGCGTCGTCCGGATCGAAGAGCAGCGCGGCGTCCCCCGCGACCTCCGGCAGCGACGAGCGGTTCGAGCAGGCCACGGGCACCCCGCGGGCCATCGCCTCCAGCACCGGCAGCCCGAACCCTTCGTACAGCGACGGGAACACGAACGCGTCGGCCGTCGCGTACAGGGCTTCCATGTCCGCGTCGTCGACCCAGGCGGGAAACCGGACGTCGTCCGCGGTCCCCAGCGCGTGCACGCGGGCCCGCAGATCCGCCTCGTGCGGCGTGGGGTAGCCGGGCAGCACCAGCACGGGACGGTTGGGAGCCGGCAGCCGCGCGTGTGCGGTCAGGAGGGCGAGCAGGTTCTTGTGCGGGCGTTTGGCGGAGGCGCTGAGCAGCACCCGCCGCGTGCCCAGGTCCAGCTCCGCGCGCAGCGTGGCCTCGTCGGTCGGCCGGACTGACGCCCCGGGAGGCCGCACCCCCAGGGGCACGACGTCGATCCGGTCGCGGGGCGTGCCGAGCTCCTGCACGAGGTCCTCGACCGTGGAGGCGGCGTCGACGATCACGCGATGCGACCGCCGGGCCCCCGCCGGCACCAGCACCCGCATCCCCAGTCCCCGCACCCCGAAGTGCGTGTCCGGCACCTTCGCGTAGTTGAGGTCGTGGATCGTCGTCACTCGCGTAAACGCACCCCACACCGGCGCCGTGGACGCCAGGCTGTGCACGAGGTCGCATCCCGCCGCCGCGGCCAGACGCGGGAGGTGCTGTTGCTCGCCGCGCACCCATTGCACCCGGTTGCCCGCGTTGACCGGGACGACCACTGACTCGATGTCGGTCTGCCAGGGTCCATCCGCGGCTGCCGTCTCCTGGTTGATGAACGCCGTCAACCGCAGATCGGGCGGTCCGGCGGCCACCAGCGCGGCGATCAACTCCCGGGCGGCCACCTCCATGCCGCCGGTCTCACCGGGCACGAGAAACACGAGGTTCAGGCCGACGTGCACGCCCCGCACGATCGCATGTCGCCGCGCCGGTGCCCCATTAGGGTGGGCGCGATGGACGCCTCCGACGTCACCGTCGCGATCCTGAACTACAACGGCCGCGAGCTGTTGGAGGGTCTGCTGCCCACGCTCGCCGCCCAGACCGCCACCGCCTTCACGGTCACGGTCGTCGACAACGGATCCACCGACGACTCGGTCCCCTGGCTCGCGTCCCGGTGGCCGCAGGTCCAGGTGGTCCGCATCCCCGAGAACCTCGGCGTCACCCGGGCGCTGAACCGTGCGGTGCAGTCGGCGCGGACGGCGTACGTCGCCCTGCTGAACAACGACCTCGAGCTCTCTCCCGGGTGGTTGGAGGCGATCCGCGGTGCCCTCGAGACGCACCCCGAATGCGGGTCGGCCGACGGCAAGCTGCTCAACTTCGACCGCCGCGGCGAGATCGACGGTGCGGGGGACCTGGTCGCGCGGACCGGGGAATGCTGCAAGCGCGGCTTCGGTGAGCCCGACACCGGCCAGTTCGACCGTCCGGCGGCGATTCTCTGTGCCAGCGGCGGGGCGGCGCTGTACCGCACGGAGGTGTTCCGCCGGGTCGGCCCGTTCGACGAGGACTTCGGGGCCTACTACGAAGACACCGACTGGGGGCTGCGCGCTCAGCTGTGCGGGTACGGCTGCCGCTACGTCCCCGACGCGGTCGCCTTCCACATGGGCAGCGCCACGACCGGGCGTGATCGCCCCGCCTACGCGCACCTGTTCTCCCGCAACAGCCTGCTCATGCTCGGCAAGTGCCTGCCCGCCGCCTCCCTGCTGCGGCTGGGACCGTTGCTCGTCGCCTTCCAGCTCAAATGGCTCGTCGCCAGCACTCGAGACGGCCGCCTGGGACCACATCTGCGCGGCTGGGGCGAGGCGGTGCGGCTGATTCGGGTGACGCTGCGCAAGCGGCGGGCAGTGCAGGCGACCCGGACGGTCACCGTCAAGCAGCTTCACGACGCGCTGACCCCGGTGACGTGGGCCTTGGTGCCGCGGGTGCCGCGGGGCTAGACCACGCGACGCAGGCGGGCCGGCAGCAGTTCGGCGACCTCGGCCGGGAAGCGGCCGGTGACGCGCAGCAGGCCGAGATAGACCAGGCAGCCGACCGACGCCTGCACGACCGGGTGCACGCCGACCGCCAGCCCGGCGAGAACGGCCAACCCCCCAAGGCAGATCGTCACCGGCACCGCCGACAACGGCAGCGACGGGCCACCGTTGCGCAGGAGCATCACCGTGTTCCCGGTCGCCAGCATCAGCTCCGCGGTAACGGCGGCGATCGCGGCGCCCCGGGCACCGAGGCCGGGGGCCAGCGCCAGCGTCAACCCGGCGGCGGCCGTGAGCGACAGGAGGTTGGCGATCAGGGTCTCGCGGTTGCGGTGCAGGCTCAGCAGCGGAAAGCCCGTGGCGGACGCCACGAACGTCGCCGCGATCCCGATCCCCTGGATCTGCAGCACGGCCACCGACGGATGATCACGCTCGCCGACGAGCAGCTCGATCGCGAAGGGCGCGACGAGCACGAGCCCGACGACGACGAACACCCCGGCCATCAGCGCCAGCACGAACATGCGCGCGACGGTCTGGTCAAACCGCGGACGGTCGGAGAACGCGGTCCGCGAGATGATCGGGAACGACGCCCCGAGCAGCAGCGTCGGCACACCGATGAGGACCTCGACGATGCGCAGCGAGATGGCGAAGTAGCCGGTCTCCGCCGCCGTGACCACGAGCGACATGAGCACCACCGTGATCCGGAAGTACAGGGTGTTGACCGCGATCGCGACCGCGAAGACCGCGGTGTCGCGCAGCAGCGGCCCCCATCGCCGCGGGTGGAAGGCGGGCCGCAGGCGGACGGAGCCCCGCACGAGGAGCACCGTCATCCCCACTCCGAGCAGCCCGGCAGGGATGGTCGCGCCGAGAAACGGCACCGTGCCCTCGTCGGCGAGCACCAGGCCGACGATCAGGATGGTCGTCACGCCCTGGCGGATGAGGTCCACGACCGTCGCCCACCCGAACCGCAGCTGGCTCTGCAGCACGGCTGCCAGCAGCGTCTGTCCGAGGGCGAAGATCAGGCCGATCCCCGCCAGGAGCGTGCCGAACACGAGCGACCCGCCGTACCCGGCGACGGCGGTGAAGCTCACGCCCAGCGCGACCCCGACGGTGCTGAGGACCAGACGCAGCCCGAGCAGGTCGCCCATCACCCGGTCGCGGTGCTCGCGGTCGCGGGCGACCGCGAGCTCGCGCAGCGCGATCGTGTTCACGCCGCCCTCGGTGAGCCCGCCGACGATCGCGATGACCGCAAGAACCGCCGAGTAGCGGCCGAACTCCGCGTCCCCCAGGTGGCGCACGATGAGCGGCGCGGACACGACGGCCATCGTCAGGCCGAGCGCGTACCCCACCGAGCGCATCACTCCGCCCCGGAGGGCCGCGGCACCCGCCGCACCGGTGTCGATAAGGTCGGCGCCGGCGGGCGGGGGCACCGCGCCGGGCGCGCCGGGCGGACCGGCGCTGGGCGGGACGGCCGCCACCTAGCCGGGCGCGATCGCCGGGACGGGACGCCCCGCGACGAGCGCGCCGCCGGCCGCGGCCACGGCGCGCCACGCGGCCGCTTCCTCCGGGCGTGAGCGCCCCAGGAGCACGATCCGCGGAAGGCTCACGGCGACGGCGATCGCCCCGAGCGCGGCGCGCCGGAGGCGACCGAACTGCGCGTCGCCGTAGTGGAGCATCCCGTGGTGCACCGACCGGATCTGCTGCACCTTCGACCAGGCGGCGAACGTCCCGCCCCCGATGTGGCGGAACACCGCCTCCGGGACGTAGAGGACACGACCACGGTCGATGAGGCGACGGACGATGTCGGCGTCCTCAAACCAGAACCAGAACCGCTCGTCGAAGCCGCCGATCGCCTCCGTCTGTGCCCGCCGCACGAGCAGCGCGGCCGCCGCGGGCTGGGCGTCGACGGCGACGGTGCGCTCGGTGACGACCGACGCACCGTGGTAGCGCCGCGTGACCGGGTTGGACGGCCAGGCCTCCTCGACGCCGGTGAGGATGACGGCGAAGTTCCGCAGGCCCGGAAACGGCCGCGGCCGGTAGGCGTCCTGCGTGCGGAGCGTCTCGGGGTCCACGAGGCGACCCCCCGCACAGCTTGCGCCCGGGTCGGCCTCGAGCGCGTGCACGAGCGTGTCCAGCGCCCCCGGCGTGACCAGGATGTCGGAGTTCAGGTAGAGGACATGCTCGGCGGTCCCGCGCACCGATCCGCGGTTGTTTGCCGCGGCGTAGCCGTGCGCGGTGTCGAGGCGGACCACGTCCACCCGCTCACCGAAGCGCCGCTGCAGGGCTGCCGCCGTGCCGTCGGTCGACGCGTTGTCGACGACGACGATGCTGGCCAAGCGACGGTCCCCGAGCAGCGCGTCAACGCACCCCGCGGTCATCTCACGCGTGTCGAAGCTGACGATCACGACGTCGACGCGGCCCATGCGGACGGCAGCGTACCCACTGCGGCGGGACGACCTAGACTCGTCCTGATGCCGGAGCGCCCGCGGTTGACCGCCGCGATCCTGTCCTACGACGGCCGCCATCTGCTTGAGGTCGTGCTCCCGTCGTTGGCCGCGCAGACGCTCACGGACTTCGAGACCGTCGTCGTGGACAACGGCTCCCGCGACGAGACCGTCGCCTGGCTGGCCGAGCACTGGCCGCAGGTCCGCGTCGTCGCCCTCCCCGAGAACGTCGGAGTCACCGCCGCGCTGAACGTCTGCGTGGACGCCGCGCGCGGAGAGCTCGTGGGGCTGTTCAACAACGACATCGAGGTCGCCCCGGACGCCCTGGCCGAGCTCGTCGACGCGATGGACCGGCATCCGGAGGCGGGCTCGGCGTGCGCCAAGCTCGTCGACTTCCACGACCGCGACGTCCTCGACGGCGCCGGGGATGTGTTCGCCTGGCAGGGCAGCGGCGGCCGGCGCGGACACGGCGAGCGTGACGTCGGGCAGTACGACACCCCGCAGGCCGTCTTCGGGGCGTGCGGTGGCGCAGCGGTGTACCGGCGCGAGGCGCTCGCTGTGGTCGGGCTCTTTGACGCGGACTTCTTCGCGTTCTACGAGGACCTGGACTGGGCTCTGCGGGCGCAGCTGGCGGGGTTCACATGCCGCTACGTCCCCAGCGCCGTCGTCTACCACATGGGATCGGCGACGCTCGGCAAGGGCATGACGGACTTCACGCGTCATCAACTGACCCGCAACACGGTGTGGATGGTGGCCAAGTGCTATCCGGCGGGCGCGCTCATGCGCTACGCCCCGCAGCTCGGCTACGAGCAGGTGGACCGGCTGCGCAGCGCCCGCCGGGATGGTCGCCTCGGCGTGTGGCGGCGGGCGATGGGCGAGGCGCTGCGCGGCCTGCCGCGGGCGCTGCGCAAACGCCGTGCGGTGCTGCGCACGCGCCGGCTCACGGTCGCGCAACTCGCTGTCGTCGTGCGGGACGGGCAACGACGCATCTGACCCTGGTGCCCGGGGCACAACCGGTCTCGCGGTCGACGCTCACTGGGAGGGCCAGCCGACACGGGCTGCGGTCAAGACGGCGCGCAGGCCACGGTACGCCGCCGAGCGCACGCGGTGCGCGGGCCGGCGACCCGCCGCGCGATCCCCGACGCGCACCGGCAGGGTCGGCGCGGTGACCCAGCCCGCCAGTGGCGCGATCACGACCGGCCACGTGTGCCGCGCGGCGACCGCGGAGAGCGCGTCCGCGTGCGCCGTACGGCCACGGTCAAGCACCGCCTCGATCGCGCGCGCCAGGCCGTCGGCGTCCCCGGGGGCGGCGACCGCGCCGAGCCCGTCGCGTGCCACCAGGGCCGCCAGGTCGTCCCCCGCGGTGCAGACGACGGGCAGCCCCGCCCAGAAGCAGTCCAGCAGCCGGGTGCGGAAGGCGTAACGGGCCTCCAGGTGGTCTCCCGCAGCCGCGAGCGCGCAGTCGGCCTGCGTGAGCCAGCCGCCGCGCTCGGCGTACGGCACCCAGCCGTCGGCGAACAGGACCGTGCCGCCCTCCAGGCCCAGCGCACGGGCGACCTGTCGGGCCTCCTCGAACGCCGTGCGCCCGGCCACACCCGACCCGCGCCCCATGAAGACCAGGCGGACGCCGGGCCGCCGGCCAGCGACCCGGGCGATCGCCCGCACGGCGGTCGGCGCGTCCAGCCAGGGCCAGATCCCGCCGTTCCACAGCACGATCTCGTCGTCGGCGCCGATCTGCGGGAACGCCTGCCGCACGCCCGGCCCGCCCGGCGCCGGCGCCGTCGACGGCAGGCCGAAGGGCACAAGGCCGAGCACGTCGCGCAGGGCCGGGTCGGCGTCGTAGGCGGCGGGGGTGATGGCCCGGGCGGCCAGAAGCGCGCCGGTCCACAGATCCCGCTGGCTGTCGGACGCGCACATGAAGTGGTGGCCGGTCCTCAGCGCATCGTCGAGGCGGTCCAGCGTCAGGGCGACCATGAGCCGCCGGCGGAACGGACGGTCGGCGGCGAAGAGCTCGAGGGTCTCCAGCGTCTCCGGGTCGTAGAGGTCGATGACGATCCGCTTGCCCGACGCCCGCAGCCAGCGCGTGAGGACCGGCCACTGCGGCGGGGCGACGATCGTGTCCGCCCACGCGATGTGCGGGCGCAGGGCGGCGGGGTCGTGGGGCGCGTAGGCGACGACGGACACGGTGCTCCCCGGCAGGGTCGCGGCCGTCCCGTCGCCGTCGCCGGTGGCCACGCGGACATCGGCGACATCCGCCAGGGCCAGGGCGAGCTCGGTGTAGCGGATACCCAGCCCGGCCATCTGAGAGCCGACGGCGTCGGGCGAGACGAACAGGACCCGCGGACGCCGGTCGCCGGTCATCGCGGCCCCTGCGGCGCGAAGTACACGCCGCGGCGCAGGCGCAGGCTGTCGCGCAGCGTGATGGAGGCGTCGACCGCGTCGCCGGGCACCGCCGGGTGGCGGGGCAGCCCCCGCCCGGCCCGCCACCCCTCCCGGCGCCCGCGCGCCGCCTGCAGGTCGCCGGAGACGAGTGCGTCGGCGGCGCTGACCAGCGTCTCCGTGACGAGGACCCGCGCCGCGGCACGCGTGCGCAGGACGCCGTAGCGCCGCAGGACGTACCCCCGCCCGAAGCCGCCGTTGCGCCGCTGGGACGCCGAGCGATGCACGTTCGTCGC
>JBBSUL010000009.1:0-45958 GCA_038234375.1 Solirubrobacterales bacterium
CACATCCCGGGCGCGATCGGCCTGCCCTGCCGCGAGCACGTGGACGCCGACGGCCGCCTGCTGCCCGTACCGGCGCTGCGGGCGCGCTTCGCCGCCGCCGGGGCCACCCCGGACGCCGACGTCATCGCCTACTGCGGGTCGGGGGTCACGGCCTGCCATCACCTCCTCGCGCTGGAGCACGCGGGCCTGCCGGCGGGCCGCCTGTACGCGGGGTCGTGGTCGCAGTACAGCCCCGACTCCGCGCGCCCGGCGGCCACGGGTGAGCACCCCGGGTGACCGCACATCCGGGGTGTTGCCATGCGTACCGTCTGGGCCCGGCGCGCGCAACCTCACCCCGGCCTTCGATGTTCAGACCCCGATGCCTTCCGCTGAGACCAAGTCCTCCCGCCCGACCGCGCGCACCGTGCGACCCCGCCTGCGGCCCGCGCGTCTGCTCGCGCTCGTCCTCCTCACCGCCACCGTGACCGCCGGCGCGGTCAGCTCGGCCGAGGCCCGGATCCCCATCCGCGTCGGCATCGGGGACCAGAGCACCGCGATGTTCGATCAGCCCGCGTTCAAGCGCGCGAAGTTCAAGCGCGTGCGCTACTTCATCCGCTGGAACGCGATGGACGACGACTACCAGCGCCTGACCGCCCGCGCGTACGTCCTGAAGGCGAAGAAGGAGCACATCAGCGTCCTGCTGCACCTGTCGACCGACAACTTCGCGATCAAGGAGGGCCATCTGCCGTCGCGCAGCGAGTACAAGACGAAGGTCCGGCGCCTGGTCAAGTACTTCCGCCACCTGGGCGTGCGTGAGTTCGGGGTCTGGAACGAGGCCAACCACGCCAGCCAGCCGACCTACGACAACCCCAAGCGGGCGGCCGAGTTCTTCGTCGAGATGTACCGTGCGGTCAAGGGGCACTGCCACAGCTGCGGCGTCGTCGCGCTCGACGTGCTCGACCAGCGCGGCGTGGACAAGTACGTGAGCAGCTTCTTCCGGGCGCTCTCGCCGACCTACCGCAAGCGCGCCACCGTCGTCGGCATCCACAACTACGGTGACGTCAACCGCAAGCGCAAGAACCCTTACACGGCCACGATGATCAGGACGGCGCACCGCTACAACAGCAAGACGCGGTTCTGGATGACCGAGACCGGGGGCCTCGTGAAGTTCGGCTCCTCGTTCCCGTGCAGCGAGTCGCGGGCCGCCGACCGCCTCGGTGAGATGTTCAGCATCGCCAAGAAGTACCGCCGCAGCGGCATCGAGCGCATCTTCGTCTACAACTGGACCGGGGCCGGGTGCGACGCGCGCTTCGACGCCGGCCTGACCAACCCGGACGGGTCCACCCGCAAGGGGTACGACGTCCTGCGCAAGCACCTGTCCAACTACCTCCGGTAGCCACGGGAGCACGCGGGTGCGGGCGCCGGACCCGCGCGCACGCGCCGTCCTCGCGGTGGCCCCGCGCACGCGCCGTCCTCGCGGTGGCGTTTGCGTTCCCGGTGGTCGTGCCCTAGCGTCGAAGGCATGCCCCACCGGACCGTCCCGTCGGATGTCGGTGCAGGACGCGCTGTGGCGCTGGTGGTGCCACCGCTCGGGATCGATGTCCCGGACAGCCGCCACAGCCCGATGGAGGCGGTGCTGGCCCGGGCGGGTGCGGTCCTCGTCGACCACGGCGGCGACATCATCGCCTCGGACTTCGGCTCGTCCGCCGGTGAGCTGGCGCTGTGTGAGCGGGCGGTCGGGATCGCCGACCGCGCCGACCTCGGCGTGCTCGCGCTCAGCGGGCACCCGGGCACCCTCGCCCACGTCGTGCAGCGGATGATCGGGCGGCCGCTGGGCCCCCGCATGGCCGTCCGCACCCCCTCCGCATGGTGGTGCCCCGCCGGTGAGGAGGTGCTCGTGCTCTGCGAGCCCTCACGCCGGACGGCCCTGGCCGCCGAGCTGGCGCAGGCCACCCGCCTGGCCTCCGGGGTGTGCTGCCGCGACGCCACCGACGAGTACGCCGCCGTCTCGGTCGTCGGCCCGCGCGCCCGTCAGCTGCTGGGCACCGTCGCCCGGTCGGACGCCGGCCCGGAGGTCGACGGAGGCTGCGAGCAGGGCGAGCTGGCCGGCACCCCGGTCCTGCTGCTGCGCGAGTCGCCGACGCAGTACCTGCTGGTCATGGCCAGCACCGACGAGCCCGGCGAGTGGCAGGCGCTGCTGGAGGCCGGACGCCCGCTCGGCGTGGGCTACGTCGGCCGCGACGCGCTGGAGCATCACGCGGTGCGCGCGCGGATGCAGGCTCGTCATCGTCCTGTCTGACCGGGTCCCCCCGGGCGCCGAGCGCGCCCGCCTGCTCATCGACTGCCCCGACGGGCCGGGCATCGTCGCGGCCGTCTCCGGGTTCCTGGCCGACCACGGCGCGAACATCGTCGAGTCCGACCAGCACTCCACCCACGCCGGCGGCGGGCACTTCTTCATGCGCATGGCCTGCGACGTCCCCGGTCTGCACGACGGCCTCCAGGAGCTGCGCGCCGCGTTCGCGGCGCACGTCGCCGAGCGCTTCGGGATGACGTGGCGCCTGACGCCCGCCGCGCAGCGCCGGCGCGTGGCGATCCTCGCCTCCCGGGAAGGGCACTGCCTCATGGAGCTGCTGTGGCGCACGCAGCGCGACGAGCTTGGTGGCGACGTGACCATGGTCGCCTCCAACCACCCCGACCACCGGGCCGCCGTCGAGGCGCTCGGCATCGCCTACCACCATGTCCCGGTGACCGCGGACACCAAGCCGGAGTCCGAGGCCGCCCTGTTGGAGCTGCTCGCCGGCCGCTGTGACCTCGTTGTGCTGGCCCGCTACATGCAGATCCTGTCCGGCGCCTTCCTGGGCGACGTCGGCGTGCCGGTCATCAACATCCACCACTCGTTCCTGCCGGCCTTCGTGGGCGCCGAGCCCTACCAGCAGGCGCTGGACCGCGGGGTGAAGATCGTCGGGGCGACCGCGCACTACGTCACCGAGCAGCTCGACAGCGGTCCGATCATCGAGCAGGACGTCGTGCGCATCAGCCACCGGGCCGACGTCGCCGAGCTCAGGCGCCTCGGTGCCGACGTCGAGCGCCTCGTGCTCGGGCGCGCGGTGCGCTGGCATCTGGACGACCGCGTGATCGCGCACGGCGCGAGCACCGTCGTGTTCTGACCCGCCCTGCGCCAGATCCGGGTCTGCCGGTTGACCCGGGGTGTCGAACCCGGCTACCGTCGCGCTCAAGCAGGGAGATCGGTCCGGACCATCCGGGCTGAGCCCGCGAGCAGACCGTCGGACTCTCCCTGTCCCCCAAAGAGGAGAAAGACCGAATGCCGATTCCCACCGAGACCGTCGGGTCGCTGCCGCGCCCGATGAAGCTGCAGGACGCCTACGAGGCCCACGACCAGGGCACGCTGACCTTCGAGGAGCTGCAGGCCGAGCAGGAGGAGGCCGCCGCAGACTCGATCAAGCGTCTGGAGGACACGGGGGAGACGTACATCAACGACGGTGAGCAGCGCGAGTCCAGCTTCGCCACCTACTCGATCACCGACACGCTGGCCGGCACCGGCCTGGCCGACAACCTGGCCGGCGACGGTCAGTTCTTCGCGATCTTCGACGACGGGCACCACCGCCAGTTGCCGCGCCTGACCGGAGGCCCGTTCAAGTACAAGACGTACGCCTCGGAGTTCGTCAAGAAGAACAAGGCGGCGACCGACAAGCCCGTCAAGCAGGCGGTCATCTCGGCCTCGATGATGATGCTGCTGTACCCGCTGGAGGAGGAGCTCGACGGGTATTCGCGGGAGGCGTTCCTCGACGACGTCTGCGACGAGGTCGAGAAGGACATCCGCCAGTGCTTCGAGGCCGGTGCCGAGCGGGTGTCCATCGACTTCACCGAGGGCCGCCTGGCGGGCAAGAACGACTCGCGCAACCCGTGGACGGGCAAGGACATGCTCCAGTCGTTCATCGACCTCAACCACCGGGTGATCGACCGCTTCTCCCCCGAGGAGCGCAAGAACATCGGCATCCACACCTGCCCGGGCGGCGACTGCGACTCGGTGCACTCCGCCGAGGTCGACTACGAGCTGCTGCTGTCCAAGATGTTCGAGCTCAACGCCGGCTACTTCCTCATCCAGTGTGCCTCCCAGGAGGACGAGGAGGCCGTCTACAAGCTCGTGGGCAAGTACTCGCGTGACGACGCCGACGGGGTGCCGCAGGTCTGCTTCATGGGCGTCGTCAACCCGCTCAGCCCGGAGGTCGAGACCGCCGAGCAGATCCGCGATCGCCTCGTCCTCGCGGCCAAGCACATCCCCAAGGAGCGCCTCGGCGCCACCGACGACTGCGGCTTCTCGCCGTTCAGCCGGGACGTCAAGCCCTCCCACGGCTCACCCGACATCGCGCGCGACATCGCGATGCAGAAGATCAAGGCGCGGATCGCCGGAGCGAAGATGGCCTCCGAGGAGCTCGGGGTCTAGCCGTCCGCCCCTTCCCGGCGGTGGGACTGCGCCGCCGCCGGGCTGGGGTGACCGGCATGGACCTGAAGTTCGACGCGCTGCGCCGCCCGTCGCCGCGTAGCGTCCGTCAGGCGTCCGCTTCGACGGTGATCTCGCGCAGGCGGTGGGTGTCCACGTCGTAGACGAACCCGCGGACGTGGTCGCGGTGCAGGACGAAGGTCGAGCGGCGCACGCGCAGGATCGACTGGCGCACGTCGGCCTCCAGGTCCGTGAACGACTCGATCGCGAACGCCGGCGCCACGCCCGTCGCCTCCTGCAGCTCCGCGCGGAACCCGTCGTCGCTGAGGGACTCCAGGCCGCAGTTGGTGTGGTGGACGAGCATGACCTCGCGCGTGCCCAGGCGGCGCTGCGAGACCGCCAGCGAGCGGATCACGTCGTCGGTGATGACCCCGCCGGCGTTGCGCAGCACGTGCGCCTCACCGTCGGCGAGCCCGAGGGCGGCGAACACGTCCAGGCGCGAGTCCATGCAGGTGACGACGGCGAGCCGGCGGCTGGGGCGCGCGTCCAGGTGCTTGGCCGGCAGCGACTCCGCGAACCGGGCGTTGTTGGCGACGAGAGCATCGATGGCGTCCACGCGCCAGAACCCTAGCCCGTGCGGTCCGGCGTCGTCGGGACGTCGGCGTGCGACGCCCGGCTACCCGGCCCGCAGCTGCTGGGCGAGCGCGGCGCCCTCGGCGCTGCCGGGGTCCTTTAGGTAGCGGCGCAGCTGGGCGCGGCCGTCGGCCCGCTGCCCGCTCTGGTTCAGCACCGCGCCGAGGTACAGCCGCGCGTCGGGGTAGACCGGACGCGCACGCACCGCCCGGCGCAGCTGGGCCAGCGCGTCCTTCGTGTTGCCCGACTGCGCCAGCGCGACGCCCAGGCCCGTGCGGATGTCGGCGCGGGCGGGCAATCCGCGGACCGCGCGGCGGAAGCGGACCACGGCGCCGTCGGCGTCGCCGGCCTGCAGCAGCTGCTGGGCCTCGCCCGCCAGCTGCAGCGGAGGCGTGCCGGGCGCGGGAGGTGGGGCCTCCTGCGGTGCGGCGGGGAGGGGGGCCTGTGGCGTCGCCTGCGACGCTGTGGAGGCCGCCGTGGCCGATGGGGCCTCGCCACGGGTCGCGTCGCGCGCGAGAACCACGGCGCCGTAGGTGCCGCCGAGGAGCGCGAGCACGCTCACGGCGATGGCCCGGCGGCCGGGGCGTCGCCCGCGCGGCGGGGCGGGCGCGGACTCAGCCCCCCTCACGTGATGGTGGGCCGCCCAGTCCGCGCGCACCGTGCCTCGCAGGATGCCGCGCATCGCGTGCCGGGTCGGCGGCCAGGCCAGCGCCAGCCACAGGTGGCCGAGCAGCAGGGCCAGCGCGAACAGGGTGGCGAGGTCGTGCACGGCGATCGTGCCGGGCAGGCGCAGCTCGTTGCGCCGCTCGCCGAGCCACAGCAGCGTCCCGGACACCACGAACAGGGCCGCGAAGCCGACCTGCAGGACGGTGTGGAGCTTCTGGCCGGCGTTGAAGCGGTCCTGCGGGGCGGTGCGGCCGTGGCGCAGCCACTCGCGGTCCTCGGCGGTGAAGCCGTCGATCTCGCGCAGCGAGGTGCGCAGTGCCCGGCGGTTGCCCAGCAGCACCACCAACACCAGCCCCGTGACCCACAGCGCGGCGATCACCAGGTGCGCGGCCTTCAGGCCCGGGCGGCTGCCGAGGACCCCCGTCAGGCCCGGGAGGTAGAGCAGCAGGCCGGTGACGAGCATGCCCGTAAAACCGGCGGTGTGGACCCAGTGCAGCCAGCGCTCGGTCGCCGTGAAGCGCGTCAGCAGGACGGGCGCGGCGGGAGCCGCCGCCGCCTCCGGCTCGGCGGTCAGCTCAGACGGCATCGTGCGGGTTGATCCACGCGTCCTGGTCGTAGCCGCGCTGCTCCCAGTACCCGGGCTCGGCCTGCGCGACGACCTCGATCCGCGACAGCCAGTTGACGCCCTTGTAGCCGTACATCTTCGGCATCACCACGCGGGTCGGGGCGCCGTGCTGGCGTGTCATCGGCCGGCCGTCCATCTCGTAGGCGAGCATGGCGTCGTCGACCATCGCCTGCTTCATGGTCAGCGTGTCGATGTACGGCACCTCGGCGGACACGAGGCTCAGCGCGCCGGCGGCCGCGGTGGGTTTCGCAGCGGCCAGCAGGTCCTTGAAGCGCACCCCGGTCCACCGCACGTCCTGCACCGACCAGCCGGTGACGCAGACGAAGTCCGACGTCTGGGTCACCTTGGGCAGGTCGCGCAGTTGCGCGTACGTGAGCTCCATCGGATTCTCGACCAGGCCGTCGATGCGCAGGCGCCACGTGGCGGGGTCGAACGTCGGCATGGGGGATGAGACCGTGTAGATCCGCCAGCCCGTGCTCGGTGCGGGCAGCGCCGCCTTGACGCCCTCAGGCAGCTTGCTGGTCAGCGGACCGGCGGCCTGGCCCAGGGCCTTCAGGGCGACGTCGCCCCACAGCAGCGACACGCCGCCGGCGGCCATCATGCCGAGGAAGACGCGCCGGCCGACCGGGGTGGTCTGGTCGGGGCGCCCGTCCGTGGGCAGCGGCGAGTCTGGCACGGGCCGGTCCACTGCGGCAAGCGTACGGGCCGCAGGTAACGGTGCGCGAAACGCTAGGTGGACGGACGCAGCGCAGCACCGAGGCTCCGCGCGGCGCCACCAGGTGTCGTCCGGGCCTCCAGGCGCTACCCCGTGGGCTTGGCCAGCACGGTGATCGCGAGCATGACCAGGCCCAGCGCGGTGAACCCGGCTCGCTGCGTGCGATGCGCGCAGGTGCGCGCGGCGACCGCGCACTGCAGCGCGTAGTATCCGGCGAACGCCCGTGAGGCCACGACGATGATCACGCTCGTCGAGATCGTGGCGGCGAGGACCGCGGCGACGACGCCCACCAGCAGGTAGGACGGCCGGCCGAGCAGCGGCCCCCAGCCGATCACGCGCAGGTTGCCCACCCCGGCCTCGGTGTCCGCGGTGGCCGCGCTGAACTGGCTGAGCACGGCGCACATGACCAGTGGCAGCGCCAGCAGCGGCGCCACCCGCTGGACGAGCTCTAGCAGCTCACGGTCCGCACCGGCGTCCGTCCCGAGGCCCATCAGCGGCGTGGCGACCGCGACGAGCACCACGTAGACGACCGCGGCGACAAGCTGCGCGACCCGGCTGGCGGCGATCCGCGTCGCGGGGTGCACGCCGTCCAGGTAGCGAACGGTCTCGAAGCCCTGCACGGTGATGACGATGCCCCCGAGGACGAGCAGCACGCTGCCGAGCCCCATGTCGGGGACGGGGGGGAACGCGAGGCCGTCACCGGCCAGGCGGCTGACGTCGGTGCCCGCGAAGGTGAAGCCGATGGCAAGCACGAGGACGAGGACGGCGCCGAGGGCGACGCGCTCCAGCGCCTGCAGGCCGGAGAGGCCGCGGGTGAGCCCGACCGCGGTGATGACCGCGACGATGGCGACCGCGAGGATCCGCTCGGCCGCCCCGGAGCCCGAGGACGCGTACTCGACGACGAACTGGGCGAGGATCCGCAGGTACAGCGCGACGGAGATGACGTAGGCGACGACGATGGCCAGGTCCGAGGCGCGCTCCAGGCGCGCCGTCACGCGGTCCGGGGTCCCCTCCGCGGCGGCGGCGACGTTGTGACGGATGGCGCTGCCGACGAACCAGGCCAGGGCGCAGACCGCGGTCATGCCGACGACAGCCAGCGCGCCGAGCGCCCGCTCGAGGATGGGGACGATGATGAGAAAGCCCGACCCGAAGATCGAGGCCAGCGGCGTGACGGTGGCGCGGAGGACCTCACCGCGCGGACGGCCGGCGAACAGCCGCGGAGCGCCCGGCGACGGAGCGCGGTGACCGGCACCGCGGCGCGGGGGGTCGACACCCATCGGGTGATCGTATTCGCGCTGACAGCGGTTGTGCCCGGCGCGCGTCGTTGGCGACCAGCGCGTCGATGGCGTCCACGCGGCAGAACCCTGGACCGCGGTCGGCACGGCCGTCGGCACCGTGCCCACACCGACGAGCCCGGCCAGCTGCGAGTCATCGGCCGGCACCGTGATCCTCGCCATACTGGACGCCGTGGAGGACAGCGACACCGCCGGCGTGCGGCGCATCCTGGTGATCGGCCGCGACGAGGTGACCGAGGTCACCGAGCGCGCGCTGAACGCGGCCGGGGCGAAGGTCAGGTACCTGCGCGACCCGAACGACCGCGCCATACGCCGGGCCCTCGACGACCACGTCGACGCCGTCGTCATCATCTCCAACGACGACAACGTGTCACTGCGCCTCGCGCTCATCGTCGAGAACGTTCGCCCCGGCGTGCCGCTGGTGGTGACCGTGTTCGGCAGCATCGTCGCCGCCCAGTTGCGCGAGGCGGTGCAGAACGTGCGCGTCATGTCGATGGCGGACATGGTCGTGCCGTCGCTGGCCGCGGCGTGCCTGGACGCCGACTTGTTGTCGGTGACCCGGCGCGACGGGCGGTTCGCCGGTGTCCGTGCCGGATCGGACGGCCCGCAGATCGTGCCGCTGCACGTTCCCAGGCCGACGATCGCCCAGCGGCTGCTGGCCAGCCTCAGCTCGGTGGTCCGGCCCTTCGAGCTGAGCGCCCGGATCCTCATGGCGGGGCTGCTCGGCTTCCTGCTCCTCCTGGCCCTGGAGACCGTCGTCCTCGTCGCCGCCGTCGACGAGTCGCTCGTCGAGGCCTTCTACTCGGCGACGAAGGCGCTGGTGACCGTCGGCCCGAACCCGGCGGTCGACACCGGCCGCGGGTGGCTGAAGCTGTTCTCGGCGGTGGCCATGCTCGCCGGCCTGGGCTTCACCGCCCTGTTCACCGCGGGGCTCGTGGACCGGGTGCTCGGCCGCCGGCTGACGGGCATCGTCGGGCGGCGGGCGATGCCGCGGACGGGCCATGTGGTCGTCGTCGGGCTCGGGCAGGTCGGCCTGCGTCTGGCGGTCCTCCTGCGTGAGCTCGGCGTCCCGATCCTGGTCGTGGAGCGCGACCCGGACAACCGGCATCTTGAACGGGCCCGGGGGTACGGGATCCCGATCGTGCTCGGGCGCGGGGGCAGCCGCTTCCTGCTCGCGCGCCTGCGCCTGGACGGGGCGTCGGCGCTGGCGGCCGTCACCTCCGACGAGGTGGAGAACATCGCGATCGTGGTGGCGGCGCACGGCATGCGCGACGGGCTGCCGACGGTCCTGCGCGCCGGGACCGGTGACGTGGTCAACGAGACGAGCTCGCTCTTCCGGCTCGGCGTGGTCCGCGACGTCTACCGGATCGGCGGCACGCTGCTGGCGGCCGCCGCGCTCGGCTCGGAGGTCGGCGAGGCGTTCCTGCTCGGGGACACGGTGTACCTGATCGGGCCGGACGGGACGATCGAGCCCTTCGACAGCGACGTCGAGACCGCCCACGGCGCCACCGCCGAGCGCTCATAGGCCGCGCCGGCGCAGGCGCCGCGCTCACGCGTTCGGCGCCCCCCGGGCGAGGTAGACCTCGATCCCGTCCAGCACGAGGGCCAGACCGTCACCGTCGATGATACTGTAAGACGTATGGAGTCTCATCGGTTCGCGGTAGAGTGGGTTCGAAGTGGGTGATGCCTCCGGTACCCACGACCCGCTGGAGGCGACCGCGGCCGGTGAGCAGCTGGACGTCCAGGCCGAGCGGTTGCTGGACGCCGCCCGCGCCCAGCTGACCGAGTTCGGGCTGCGGCGCACCTCGCTGGACGACATCGCCCGGGCCGCCGGCCTCGGGCGGGCGACGCTGTTTCGCCGTTTCCCGACCCGGGACGCGCTCATGCGCGCCCTCGCCCTGCGCGAGGCGCAGGCGGCCATCTCGCGCGTCGACGCGCAGGTCGCCGGGGTGCAGGACCCCGAGGCGCACCTCGTCGCCGCTCTGCTGACCGTCATCGACGAGATCACGCAGAACGGGCTGCTGCAGCGGCTGCTGGTGACCGACGCCGAGCAGATGCTGCCGCTGCTGACCGGGCGCGGCACGCCGATCGTCGCCATGGGCTGCGACTACATCGCAGGCAACCTGCGGCGGATCCAGTCCGGCGGCGCCGTCCTCACCGGCGACCCGGACGTCCTGGCCGAGGTGCTCGCCCGGCTCGTGCTCTCGCTCGCGCTGAGCCCCGACGGCGTGATCCCGCTTGATGCCCCGGAACGCCTGGACGAGGTCGCCCGGACCACCTTCGTCCCCATGATCCTGCGCGACCCGAAAGGCCACCGATGACGACGACGAGCACCCCCACCACCGCCACCGCCACCGGGGCCGACCTGCGACGTGTGGCGCCGCCCGCGCCGCTGCCGCCGGACGTCCGGACCGACCTGATGGACGCCGTCGCGCCGCTCGCCGCCGGCGCGGCGAACGTCGTCATGCAGCTGGCGCGGCTGCCCGTCGGCCGGGGGGTGGCGGAGAGCCGCGTGCACAGCGGCCGCGTCGACCTGCACCCGATCAAGCGCCTGCGCACGACCATGAGCTTCCTCGTTGTCGCCCTCCACGGCACCGAGGCCGAGCGCGCCGGCCTGCGGCGCGAGATCAACCGCGCCCACGTCCACGTCCACTCGCTCCCCCAGGACGCCGTGGCGTACAACGCCTTCGACCCCGAGCTGCAGCTGTGGGTCGCCGCGTGCCTGTACAAGGGGACCGAGGACACCTACGTCTGGCTGCACGGGCGGCCCGACGACGCGACCCTCGACGCCCTGTACCACCATTGTGCGCGGCTGGGGACCACGCTGCAGGTCCCGCCGGAGCGGTGGCCCGCCGACCGCGCCGCCTTCCAGACCTACTGGGAGGATGGCCTGGCGCAGTGCCAGATGGACGAGGTCACCCGGCCCTACCTGCAGTCCGTCGCCCGACTGGGCTTTCTCCCGACGCCGCTGCGCTGGACGTTCGGCCCGCTGCACGAGCTGCTGACCGTGGGCTTCGTGGAGCCATCGCTGCGCGATGAGCTGGGGCTGCCCTGGAGTGACGGACATCAGCGCCGCTTCGACGCGGTGACCGGGGCGATGGCGCAGGTCAACCGCCTCCTGCCCGGACCGGTGCGCCGGCTGCCGATGACCGCGTACCTGTGGGACGTGCGCCGCCGCCTGCGTGACCATCGGTGCGTTGTATGAACGGCGGCGTGCGGATAGCCTGGCCGTCCGATGACCGTTGAGCCAGCTCGAGGAGCCTCCCGATGAGCACCGTCCAGATCGACCATGACGTGATCGTGATCGGGGCCGGGTTCTCCGGCATCGGCACGGCGATCGCGCTGGACCGTGCCGGCCTGAGCGACTACCTGCTCGTGGAGGAGGGCGAGGGCTTCGGTGGCACCTGGTTCTGGAACCGCTACCCGGGCGTGGCGGTCGACATCCCGTCGTTCAGCTACCAGTACTCGTTCGAGCAGCGGAGCGACTGGTCCCGGGTGTACGCGCCCGGCTCCGAGCTGCTGGCCTACGCGGAGGGCTGCGCCTCCCGTCACCGCCTACACGAGCGCACCCGCTTCGCCACCCGCGTGACCGGCGCCGCCTTCGACGAGGACGCGAACGTGTGGGAGCTGCAGCTCAGCGACGGCGGACCGCTGACCGCGCGCCACATCGTGGACGCCACCGGAGTCCTGAACCAGCCCAAGCGGCCGGATATCGAGGGGGTCGAAAGCTTCGCGGGCACGACGGTCCACACGGCGCGGTGGGACCCGCAGCTGGACCTGCGCGGCAAGCGGGTCGCGGTCATCGGGACCGGGGCGTCCGCGGTGCAGCTCATTCCGGCGGTGGCCGCCGACACGCAGCATCTGACCGTCTTCCAGCGCACGCCGATCTGGTGCCTGCCCAAGATCGACGGCCCGATTCCCGAGCCGGCGCGCGGCCTGCTCGGCCGCCTGCCGGGGGCGGCGCGCGCGGCGCGGCTGGCCAGCCAGAGCTTCGTGGAGCTGACCTTCCCGATCGCCGCGCACTACCACCGTGCGCTCCCGGTCGCCACGGCCTTCGAGTCCCTCGCGCGGCGGTACATCCGCAGCCAGGTCCACGACCCCGTGGTGCGCGAGCAGCTGACCCCGCGCTACGCCATCGGTTGCAAGCGTCCAAGCTTCCACAACGAGTACCTGTCCACGTTCAACCGCCAGAACGTCACCCTCCAGACCGACCCGATCGCGCGGATCACCCCGGACGGGGTGGTCACCGCGGACGGCACCGTCAACGCGGTGGACGTCCTCGTCCTGGCCACCGGCTTCAAGGTCTTCGACCGCGGCAACTTCCCCAAGTACCCGGTCGCCGGCCGCGACGGCGTCGACCTTGAGGGCTGGTGGGACGAGTACCGCTACCAGGCCTACGAAGGCGTCAGCGTGCCGGGCTTCCCCAACTACTTCACCGTCTTCGGCCCCTACGGCTACAACGTGTCCTCGTACTTCAACCTCGTCGAGACCCAGACGCGGCACATCGTGCGCTGCCTGCGCCACGCGCGCGACCAGGGCGCCACGTGCGTCGAGGTCAGGCGCGAGGCCAACGACCGCTATTTCGCCGAGATGCTCCGCCGCCGCACGCGGCAGGTCTTCTGGCAGGAGAGCTGCGCGCACGCCAACAGCTACTACTTCGACCGCCACGGTGACGTGCCGCTGCGGGCAGCCCCGACGCTGGAGACGATGTGGCGCAGCCGCCGCTTCCCGCTGGACGACTACCGCTTCGAGCAGCCGGTGCCGGCGCCCGTCCAGGCGCCGGCGGTGGTGGCAGCAGGGGCGTAGGAACCTGCCCTGGCCGCCCTCCGGCCGGGGCCGCTTGCGGCGGCGGACCGCCCGCCGGCACGAGGGATCGAGCAGCGTGGGTCGTGCCAGGCGCCGGCGTCGTCGACTGCGATCACCCCCGAGCAGGTTGCGGACCTTGCCGACAGCATCGGTGCCGATGATCTGAATCTCAGTGCCAGAGCGTCGACTCCTACTCTTCCGGGATGCCTGCACGCCGCGGAGCCCAGCGCGACCGGGGCGGCCATCGGCTGTTCGTCGCCGTCGATCCGCCGCCCGCAGTGGCCGCCGAGGTCAGCGGCTGGGCGCGCGCCCAGCGTGAGCCGGGGTCCGGGCTGCGGGTGATGCCGGGCGACCGCATCCATCTCACGCTCGCCTTCCTGGGTGAGCAGGCAGCCGTCGATGTCGACCCGATCGCACGGGCGCTCGCCGGCGCAGTGGGGGAGTGGACGCTCGCCGGGGGGCGGGGCCCCGTGCCGCTGGAGCTCGGCCCGCCGGCCTGGCTGCCGCCTCGCCGCCCGCGCGCGCTGGCGGTCGAGGTGCGGGATCCGTCGGGGCAGCTCAGCGCGCTGCGGGGTGCGGTCGGCAGCGGGTTGCGCGACGCGGTTGGTTGGTCGGCGGACGAACGTCCGTTCCGGCCCCACCTGACCGCGGCACGCCGGTCTGGACGCGAGGAGGTGCTCACGCCGCTGACGCCGACGCCGTCCGTGACGTTCAGCGTCGACACCGCCGTGCTCTACCGCTCGTTCCTTGATCCCGGCGGCGCGCGGTACGAGGTGCTCGAGCGGGTGCCGCTGTGCTGATCGTGTTCCCGGGCGGCGCGTCACGTCCGCTCGGGCGCGCCGTTCACAGGGGATGCACGTGAGCCGCGGGCCGCTCGCCGCCGTCGCGGCTGTCTGCTTCCTCATTGGTGGGGCCGCCGGCCTGACGGTCGGCCGGCCCGCCGGCAGCGACCCGGGGGCGGCGGGGTCCGCGCCGTCTGCGGTCGACCGGGCCGCACAGACCCTGCTCGCGCTTGGTGCCGGGCCATCCGGCAGCGCGCCGGTCCCGCTGCTGACCTGGCGCTACCGCGAGGACCCGGCGGACCGCGGCCGGGACGGCGGCTGGGCCGACGGGGGGTTCGGGGGGCGGGCCGTCACGGTGCCCTTCTCTCCGAACGCGGGCCGGGTGACGGGTCCGGGCGCGCCGAGAGCCTATCGGGGCTCCGTCGGCTGGTTCACCCGACAGGTCCAGATCCCGGCGGCCGGACGGTACGAGCTGTCGTTCGGCTCCGCGCATCACGAAGCCACCGTGTACGTCGACGGCCGTCGGATGCGCCGTCACGTCGGCGCGTACGCGCCGTTCAGCGCGGTCGCGACGCTGGAGGCCGGGCCCCATACCGTCGCCGTCCGCGTGGACTGGTGGGATCCCCGAGCGCAGGCCGACGCCGGCTACGCGCGCGGCTGGTTCAACTTCGGGGGCCTGAACCGCCCCGTGACCTTGGTCCACCTGGGGGATACCGGCCTCGGCGCCCTGACGGTCACCACGCGCCTGCGAGGCCGTACGGCCGCCGAGGTGCGCGTCGGCGTGAGGGTGCGTAACCGGGGCGGGACGGAGCGCCGTCTGCAGCCGCAGGGCGTCCTCGTCCGCGGCGACGTCCGCACCGCGCTGCCGTTCGGCGCGGTGAGCGTCCCGGCCGGGGCCTCACGGACGGTGTCGGCGACCGTCCGAGTGCCCGGCGCCGCGCTGTGGTCGCCCGACCGCCCCGAGCGCTATGCCCTGGAGCTCACGGTCGCGGGTGAGGCCACGCTGCGCCGAATGGTGGGGTCGCGAGAGCTCCGCTGGAGCGGTGCGCGCCTGCGGCTGAACGGACGGTCGCTGCGGCTGGAGGGGGTCGGCCTGCCCGCCGACATCGAGGGCCACGGGGACGCGTGGACGCCGGCCGATGAGGCGAGGACCGTGCGCGAGCTCGTGTCGACGGGGGCGAACGCCACCCGCTCCCAGCTGCCGCTGCCCGAGTCGATGCCGACGACGACCGACGGGCCGATGTTCCGGGCCGTCGACGCGCTCGGCGTCACCGACTACACCGGCTGGTATGAGGGCACCGACCTTGACGCCCGCGGGCAGGCCGCCGCGGTGCGGGGGCGGCTGGCCGGCCTGCGCCGCCTGTTCCCGGACAAGCCGATCGCGGTGACCGAGCTCGGGGCGGTGGGGACCGCCCGGATCCCGGGTGAGCGGTTCGGCAGCCTGGCCTTCCAGGCCGAGCTGCTCGGCCGCCGGCTGCAGGTGCTGGACGGGGTCGACGGTCTCAGCGGGTCGCTGCTGTGGCTGCTGCGCGACCACGCCCTGCGACCCGACTTCCGCGGCGGGTCGGTGCTCGACGCGCACCCCGGGCTGAACCTGAAGCCCGGTCTGAACGAGAAGGGCCTGTTCGACTACGCCGGCCGCCCCAAACCCGCGTTGCGGGCGGTGCGTACGGCGTTCGGCCGGCCGGGCCGCTGACGCCGCTCGGCGCTGTACGCCGCCCGGCGCACCCACTACCATCCACGCAGCGCGGGTGTAGCTCAGTTGGTAGAGCGTCAGCCTTCCAAGCTGAATGTCGCCGGTTCGAACCCGGTCGCCCGCTTCACGGAAAGCCCTGCACATCGCCGGTTGTCCGGTTTTCCGGTTTTCGGTTTTCTCGTGGTCTGGCGGCGCGGCGGCGGCGATTTTCGCTCGCGGGTAGCGCTTGGTGTCGTTTCCGGTCGCCCAGAGCACCGCGGTCGGGCCCGCAGCGAGTACGTCCGGCGGGTCACCCGGTCGCCCGGACCTGGGTGTCGGCGGTCCCGCGCGTGGCAGCCGCCCCAGGGTGTCAGGTGGCGAGGCGGTAGTGCACGTCTGGGAGTTCGTCGAACGCTCGTTGGTCGGTGGTGAGGATGAGGCGTCCGGTGGCGCGGGCGGTGGCGGCGATCTGCAGGTCGTGGGCTCCGCGGGGTCGTCCGGTGCGGCGGGCGTGGGCGAGGAGGACGGCGTGGTGGCGGGCGATGTCGAGGTCGAAGGCGAGGATGTCGAACGTCTCGAGGATCGCGGTCACGGTCGCCGATCGGGCAGCGCGGCGGTTGTCGTCGGCGAGCTCGACACCGACGAGCAGTTCGGATGCGGTGATCGCGGCGATCGCGATGTCGGCGTCATCGGGCAGCGCTTGCGGGCCGAGCGTCGACTTGCGTTCCAGCGCGACGAGGACGCCGGTGTCGAGGATCAGTCGTTCCACGGGCCGGGGATGGGGGCGTCACCGGCGAAGTGGCGCAGATCTCGGAGGTCATGGGCCCAGTCGTCGTCGGGCGGGTGCTCGGCGAGGATGCGGCGCAGGTCAGCGCCGCTGCCGCGGCGCGCCGGGGCAATGGTCGCGACGATGCGGCCGCGACGGACGACGGTGAAGGTCTCGCCGCGGTGTTCGACGGCGTCGAGCAGGTCGGCGAAGCGCTTGGACGCATCGGTGGCACTGATCTCCGCCATGATCGGATTATCCGATTCCACGAGGCGGAAGTCAACCCGACGGGCCACCGCGCCGATCGCGCTGGCAGGCACACGCGCACATTCGGCGGGTCGCTCCCGTCGCCCGAAACAGGCCCCAGGACGGCCTTCGGCCAGCGTTCGCGCGGCCGACCGCAGACTCGGTGCGACGGTGTCCGCTCGGAGCGGAGGCTCAACCCTTGTCGGCCGCCGTGGCCACCGGCCGGCTGCATTCCGTCGTAGCGGCCGGGTTGGCAAGCGCCGTACCCTGGGGGGATGGCGGCACGGACGCGGCGGATCGAGATGCGGGCGGACGAGGTGAGCGGGGAGATGATCGCCCGGGCGGCCCGGTTGGGTGGGCAGTCGGTGGCGGCGTTCGCTGCAGCCGGAATGCCGTTGGTGCCCGGCGAGAGGGCCGGAGTCGGTTCACGCTCGATTTCCCCGGCGCGGGGACGGTGATCGGCCTGCGTGACCGGGACGATCTCAAGAAGGTCTTCACCACCGGGGCGTCCACGCTGCAGATGGTCCCGGTCTCGCGGAAGTTCTTTCCGCACGCTGAGATCTTCGGCGAGGAGTCGATCCTCGGCCACGAGGGCGCGAAGCACATCTAGGCCAAGCGGATGAATCAGCGCCGTTCCACGGCGAGGCCCTCGCGTCCTACGAGGACGCCTTCCGGGCGCGCACCGAAGAGGCGCTGGCGACCGACGTGGCCGTACGGCGGGCTTCAGGTGGCCCTGTTCCTGCTCGAGCTTGCCAGAGGCGCCCGCGCACCTGGCGCCCTCGCGAATCCGCTCGGGTAGGTCAGGCTGCCGCTCAGCGGCCTCCGACCGTGCCGCCTGACAGTCGGCGCGTTACTTGAGGCTGACCGGCAGGTGCTTCAGCTGGCTTGAGAACTGGGAGATGACCCAGACCGGCTCGCCGGCGATCGACATGTTCGGGAACCGCCGGACGGTTTCCTCGACGAGGATCTTCAGCTCCAGACGGGCGAGCGCGGTCCCGAGGCAGAAGTGGCGGCCGCCGGCGCCGAAGGCCTGATGTTCGGGGTTTCGGGTGACGTCGAAGCGGTCGGGATCCTCGTAGCGGTCCTCGTCGCGGTTGGACGACGGGTACCACATGGCCACCTTGTCGCCCTTCTTGATCGGGCAGCCGCCGAGCTCGGCGTCCTTGGTCGCCGTCCGGCGGAAGTGGGCGAAGGCGGGGAACATCCGCAGCGCCTCCTCCACGGCGGCGGGGACGAGCGAGAGGTCCGCGACCAGGAGGTCACGCTGGTCGGGATTCTCCATCAGGGCCCGCATCGTGCTGGTGTAGGTCGCTTTCGTCGAGTCGTTGCCCGCCGCCATCAGCAGCACGAACCCGGCGAAGATCTCCAGGTCGGTCAGGGTGTCGCCGTCGATCTCGGCGAAGATCAGCGTGCTGATCATGTCCTCGGTGGGGACGGCCCGGCGGGCGGCGATCAGCGCCATGCACTTCTCGTACATCGGCGGGATGTGCTCGGCGACCAGCTCGTCGATGCCGCCCGGATTGATCACCGGATCGCCGAAGCCGAGCAGGGTGTTGATCGCATCGGCCCACGGCTTGTCGTCTTCCGGCTCGAGGCCCATGAAGCTGCCGATGACGCGCGCGACCACGGGCTGCGCGACGTCGAGCACGAGGTCGCACTCCTCGCGAGCCTCGATCCCGTCCAGCACTCCGGCCGTGATCTCCCGGATCGCGGTCTCGTGTTGCGCGATCGCCTTCGGGGTGAACGCCCGCTGGAAGAGCGCCTTGATGCGATCGTGCATCGGCGGATCCATCCCGATGAACATCCCGCGCACCAGATCCTGAGGCACCCCGTGATCGGTGATCAGGAAGTTCTCCGCGGAGGAGTACGTCTGCCAGTCCTTGCTCACCGTGTGCACGTCCTCGGCCTTGGTCACCGACCAGAATCCGGCGTCCTCGGGGGTTTGGCTGATCCCGCTCGACCAATGCACCGGGCACTGCGCGCGCAGGGCACGGAACACCTCGTGTGGGGGGCCTTCCTCCCAAAGCGCGTTGTCGGCCACGCGGAGGGCCTCGAGGTTTGCGACGTCGCGAGTTGACATAGTGTCAAACCTAACGGACTCCGCGCTGGAGGACCAGTACCGCGACCTCTCGCGCCGACGAACACTCGGCGTCCCGCTGGTCGTGACGGCGGCGTCAACGATCCGCTGGGCGCAGTCGGCGGACGGCAGTCCGTGCCTACACTCCTGATCATGGACGCCGGGTCAGAAGAGATCGCCGGAAGGCGACCGCCTACGGATGACATCGCCGACGCGGTCGTCGCGGCGGCGCGGTCGGAGTTTGTCCGCTTCGGCGTAACCTCGCGCCAGCATGCAGGAGATCGCGCGGCGCGCCGGCGTCGCGCGCGTCACCGTCTATCGGCGCTTCGACAGCAAGGCCGCACTGCTGCGGGCCGTCGTGATGATCGAGGTCATCGAGTTCGTCGAACGCTTCGATGCGGCACTCCTGTCCGGTCGGCCGATCGCCGACCGAATCGCCGACGCGACGAGCCTCGCGACCAAGGAACTGCGCACGAACGCGCTGCTGAGCACCGTGCTGCGCGCCGACTCCGGCACGGTGCTCACGGCGCTGACGATCGACGGACAGGCCGAGTTCGAGCTGATCAAGGGCATCCTGACCGCGCGGATCGAGGGGCTCGTGGATCGCGGGGAGGTCGGGCCGGTGGACCCCTCACGCGCCGCCGAACTCACGCTCCGGCTGATCTACTCCACGTTCTTCATGCCGTTTGGCGCGCTACCCGGCCGGACCGACGCGGAACTCCGTGCGTTCGCCCACGAGTTCGTCGTCCCGTTGCTCGTCCGTCCGCCGGCCTGAGGCGGCGGTCCTCAGACCCGCGGCGCTGTGCCCGCGAGCGCCGCCAGGTCGGTCCTCAGGGAATCCAGGATCGGGTCGAGGTCAGACGTCAGCTCGCGGTCGCAGACGACATCGCCACCGTCAACCGGCTCGCACTTGAAGAGCACCTCGGCACCCTCCCCGAATGGCTCATCGCCGAACTCGACGCCGGCATCCTCCACGCCCTCGCCCTGACCTCCCGCTGACGCGGCTCTCGACACGGCGTCGGCGCTGGGCCGGCTTGTCGGCCAGCGCGAACGCGAACGGCTTGGTCGCGAAGCCGTAGATCGCGCGGGGGGAGCTGACGGTCCAGGTTCACAGCGCGGGGCGCGCGCCCGCCGGTCGTGCGATTCAAAAACGCACAAGTGTCCGTCCTACAAACACCGTCTACCGTCTCCGTCAAAGTCAGCCCGCCTCAGTTTGATGCCGCTGCGTCCCGCCTCAAACGTGGCTCCGCGGTAGCTCCAGAGGCGACCGTCGAGTTCACGTCAGTTGGACGTGGGGCGACGGCCCCAATGCTTCACGCTGAACGCCACCGCTTCCTCGGGACATTCGATGAATCCAGTCCGCGTCAGCGCGACGGTGTCCCGGCCTCGATTCGCCGCCGGCGATCAGCCAGCCGACGCCGGTCAGGCCGAGTTGCTCAAGTGGACCGAGCAGTGGCTGTGCAACACAGTGGGACTGGCGGCGCCCCTGCCCCGCTGCGAGCCACGCAGTGATAGAAGAACCCGAGCCCGCGCACTGCCGCTGCTCTCACGCATGAGAAGGGCATCGTGCAGCCACCGGCGCAGTACCCGGCGTGTCGCCGGGGCGCATGGCATACGGATGCCGTGTTCCCTCCAGGATCTCACTACCGCTCGGGACGAAGCTTGACGCGGACGGGCTGACTGGGCTGGCACCCGGGCCGTTGACGGACGCTGCCTCACCGGTGTCGACACCCACCCGCCCGCCGGGGTCTCAGCCCTCAGGGGGAAGCTGGCGGCGGAGCCGCTGCTGCGTGATCGGGGAGCCGGTGAGGATCGGCTGTGCCTGCGGCTGCGGGAGTCGGCCTGACCAGGACCAGTTCACCCGCGTGCCAGCGCGCCGCCACGCTGGTGATCACCGGTACGGCGCCGAGGGACAGGACGACGGCGACCGCCGCCGCGAACCAGTCCACCGTCGCGGGCAGCGTGGCGTGGTTTGAGAAGTAGAGCGGCCAGGTCGTTGAGGCGAACACCATCGGCAGCGCCAGCCCGGGGAGGACGAGGCCAAGCGCGGCCCTGCGCCACCCCTGCAGACGGTCGGCAAGCATCAGGTAGAGCAGCGCGCAGAGCAGCGGCATCGCCGCCATCTGCACGACGCCGCCACCGAGCGTGCTGCGGGTCGGCGACTCGCCGTAGTACCCCCAGTTGTGCCACCAGACCGCGTTGACGAGCTCGAGCGCGAGGACGGACATGATCAGGCCCGCGGCGATCCGGTGCAGCGTGCGGCGCGGCGTACCAGCGGCCATCATCCGGTAGAGCACGTACGGCATCAGCCCGACCCACGGGACGTAGCCGATCGGGAGCGTCCACGGGATGTCGCGTCCGAACGCGTGGTAGGCCACGTGCGGCGTCTCCGCGTACCGGAGGTTGGCGAGGATGTCGTAGATCGGCTCGTTGAGGGCGCAGATCAGCGCGCCCACGCAGGCGACGACCGGCAGCGCGTCGCGGTCGCGGACCGCAAGCCGGGCGGCGACCACGACGGCGGCGGCCGCCATCACCGCCCAGATCGAGAGCATCACGGCCGGGTCGACCGACGAGTGCAGCGGTGGCGGTGCCGCGCGAGCCTCAGGGCGATCGACGCGCCCGCGCAGGCGTACTTGGCGGGCATCGACCAGCTTGAGTTGATCGCCGTCGAGACAGGCCACCCGACGATGCCGGACGACGCGCTGAGTACGATCGGTGGGACGAGGATCAGCCATGCCTGGCTGCGGCCATGCAGATAGCGGAGCAGGACCAGCACCATCACGCCTCCCAACGCTCGTCGACGCGGAACGGTGCAACGCACTCTGGCCATCACCAGCACGTGTCCGTCAGCTATGCGCGGGTAATGGCTCAGGTGCTGCGCGATGTCGGTATTAAGCGCGGTTGCAATCTGCAGGCTGCGAGCACTATGGTCGCCGCGGGGTCATGGTGAGAGGCGACGCGACAGGATCGAAGGGCTGGGGCTGATGGAGGCCGGACGCCTTCCGCGGCCCGCCACGCACGCGCCTACCCCGGGTGAGGCGCAGGGTCGCCCGGCGCGCCCGCGCCGTGAACTGCCGGCACCGGTCGTTGACGTCGGCGCGATGCTCGTCATGGGGGCCACGGCGCTGCGTCGCTCCGTTCGCGCCCCGCTCGACTACGGGCCCGAGTTCATCACGCAGCTCCGGTTCACCCTGAAGGTCTGCTTCTTCCCGCTGATCCTCACGTCGTTCGCGCTCTCGTTCGGTCCGGCCGGCATCCAGGCGTCGAACTTCTTCGAGCTCTTCGGGGCGCTTGACCGGATGGGCGGGGCCTACCAGATCATCGTGGTGCGACTGTTCGGTCCGCTTGTCGTCGCGATCACGCTGGCCGGGGCGGCGGGGACGGCGATCTGCGCCGACCTTGGCGCGCGCGAGGTGCGTGAAGAGACCGACGCCCTGCGCGTGCTCGGCGTCGACCCGATCAAGCAGCTCGTCGTCCCGCGACTGCTCGCGCTCGTGATCACGGCGATGCTCTTCGACATCTTCGCGATCGCCGCCGGGATGCTCGGCGCGGTGCTCGTGCTGATCCAGCACGACGCGCCGATCGCGCCGTTCCTGTCGACGTTCTTCTCCAATGCGACGACCCTCGAGCTCGGCGCGTCGTTCCTGAAGGCGGCGATCTACGGCGGGGTCATCGCCACCGTCTGCTGCTACCGGGGCATCACGACCTCGGGTGGCTCGCAGGGCGTCGGCCGCGCCGTCAACCGCGCGGTCGTCCTGTGCTTCGTGTCAATCGGCTTCATCGACTACGTCTTCACGCAGTTGCTGCTGGCGACCAACCCGATCCTGTCGCAGGTGCGCGGGTGAGCGTCGCCCCGTCAGAGGCGCCGCGCTCGCGGCTGGAGAGCAGTGTCCGCGAGTTCGGACGGGCCGCGGCCTTCTTCTGGCGCGTCCTCCGTCTGACCGTGAGCCGGCGCCTGTCGCGCTACTCCGGTGAGGTGCTCCGCCAGGCGAACGTGCTGATGACGGGCTCGATGGCGATCATCCTCACGATGGTCTTCTCTTTCGGTCTGGTCATCGGGATCGAGGCCTCGTACGGCGCACGCCTGGTCGGCGCGCCGTCGGCCGCGGGGGCCTTCACGGCGATCGGCGACCTGCGCGAGATCATCCCGTACGCCTTCGGCTACATCATGGCCGCGAAGGTCTCGACCGGCATCGTCGCCGAGCTCGGGACGATGCGCATCGCGGACGAGATCGACGCCCTCGACGTGATGGGCCTGGACTCCGTCGCCTACCTCGCGTCGACGCGCCTGCTGGCCAGCTGGCTGATCCTGCCGTTCCTCTACGCGCTGGCCGTCATCGTGGCGTTCCTCGCCTCCTACATCTCGGTCGTCCTGCAGATCGGGCAGACGTCGGCGGGCGGCTACCTCGAGCTGTTCTGGAAGTTCCAGAACCCTGGCGACCTGCTGTTCAGCGGGGTCAAGGGCATGGCGATGGCGACCTACGTCGTGCTCGTCGGCTGCTACTTCGGCTACACCGTCCGCGGCGGGCCCGTCGAGGTCGGGCGCGCCACCGCGCGGGCGATGGTCGTGAACCTGATCGGCATCCATGCGATCGGGATCCTCGGCAGCCAGCTCTTCTGGGGCGGGGCCCCGCGACTCCCGATCGGTGGCTGAGCGTGCGGACCCGCGCCATCGCCGCCGGACTGCTCGCGGCCGTCGCCGTCCTCGTCGGCGTGGTCCTCCAATCCCGCCCGGATGATTACCGGATTCACGCGCGGTTCATCGACGCGGGCCTGCTGGTCAAGGGCGGCCTGGTGAAGGTCGCTGGCCGCAGCGTCGGGAAGATCGAGGCGATCGACATCGGGCCTCGCGGTGTAGCCGACATCACGCTCTCGCTCCACGGCGATGAGGTCGTCCCCCTGCACACCGGGACGCGCGCCACGATCCGCTCGCTCGGTCCCGCGACGATCACGAACCGGTACGTCGACCTGGCGCCGGGCTCGCCGTCGGCGAAGGCCCTGCCGGACGGCGGTGTGCTCCCGACGACGCAGACCGCGGGGATCGTCAACCTCGACGCGTTGCTCGACACCTTCGACCCGCGGACGCGATCGAACCTGCAGTCGCTGCTGGCGAACTCGTCGAAGATCTTCACCGGCTCCGGCGCCGCCAGCTTCAACCGGATGCTCGCGCGCTTTTCCCCGGCCGCGCGCGACCTCGGCCTCGTCGCCGGGGACCTGGAGGCGGACCAGACGCAGCTCGTGCGGCTGATCCGCACCGCGCGCACCGCGGCGTCCACCGTCGCGTCCCGTCGGCCGGACCTGCGCGACGCGATCGACACGTCGGGCGTGTGGCTCGGCGCGGTCGCCCGCCGGCGCGAGGCGCTGGAGTCCACGCTGGAGCACGCGCCGGCCGCGCTGGCCGCCGGTGGACGCACGCTGGCTCGTGCCCAGCAGACGGTGTACAAGCTGCGCCCGGCCCTGCGCGCCGGACCGGGCGCAGCCCGGCCGCTCGACCGGTTCATCGGCCAGGCGCGCCCGGCCCTCCGCGACGGCGGCGCCGTCGCGGACCAGGTCCGCGCGCAGCTCCCGGATCTGCGGCGGTCGATCGACGGCCTGACGCCCCTGGCGGAGCAGGCCGTCCCGGCGCTGAACGCCGCCGGCGAGGGGATGGCCGACCTTGAGCCGATCTTCCGCGGGCTGCGGATCTACGCCCCCGACTTCGCGCTCGGGATCATCAACGGGCTGGCCGGCGTGTCGGCCAGCAACTACGGGCGCTTCGGGCATTACGCCCGCCTCGAGTTCATTCAGAACCTCCAGACGACGCTCGGCGGTGCGCTGGCGAAGCTGCTGACGGGCGGGCCGCTGATCCCGGGGATCACGGACGTGCGAACCGGTCTCACCGATCGGTGCCCCGGCGCCGACGCGCCGCCGTCCGCGGACGGCTCGAGCCCGATCCACGTCGAAGGCCTGTGCGACCCCGCCGATGACACGCCGGCGCTCGTGAACCGGCCGCCCGGCGCCGCGTCCAAGGGGGGCCGATGAAGCGCGTGATGGCCGTCCTGGGCCTGGTCGTCGTGGCGGTGGCGGTGGCGGCCGTCGTCGGCGTGCGCGAGCACCGCGACGCGTCGACCGGGCGCGTGGACGTCGTCTTCGACACCGCCAAGGGCATGGTCCCGGGGCAGCTCGTCAAGATCGCCGGCGCGCGGGCGGGCCACGTCGATGCGGTGCATCTGACCACCGATCACCGGGCGCGGATGGAGCTGCGGATCGAGGACCGGTTTCTTCCGTTCCACGCGGACGCGAGCTGCCGGATCCTCCCCGAGGGGCCGATCAGCGAGAACTACGTCGAGTGTGCGCCCGGGGTGCGGCAGGAGCGGCCGCTCGCGTCGGCGCGCGGCGTCCCCACCGTTCCCGTCGGCCAGACCACGGCGCCGGTGTCGATCCAGGACCTGCTGAACGTCTTCGCCGCCCCGACGCAGTCCCGGCTGCGGATCCTGGTCAACGAGCTCAGTATCGGGACGTCCGGGCGCGGCGATGACATCAACGCGATCCTGCGCCGGGCCAACCCGACGCTGCGTCGGGCGCAGTCGCTGCTCGCCGTCGTGAACGAGCACCGGAACGCCCTCGGCCGGGCGATCGACCAGACCGACACCGTGCTCGCGGACCTCGGTCGGCGCCGCACGGACGTCAAGCGCTTCGTGGCGTCGGCGGCCGCCACCGCCCGCACCACCGCCGAACATCGCGTGGCGCTGTCTCAGACGGTCGCGCGGCTGCCGGGGCTGCTTGACGCGACGAAGTCCGGACTCCACGCGATCGACCGCGCGACGGCGGCGGGCACGCCGCTGCTGGCGGGGCTCGAGCAGGCCGGCCCGCAGCTGACCGCCGTCACGCAGAGCCTGCCCGCGTTCGCGAAGGCCGGTGAGCCAGCGGTGCGCAGCGTCACCGCGGCGGCCGTCGAGGGGCGGAAGGCCGTGGTGCCCACCCGAGGCGTGGTCCGCAGCCTGAAGGCCTTGGCCGCCACGACGCCGATCGTGACGACGCTGCGCGACTTCATGACCGCGTCGCGGGACAAGGGCGCGATCGAGTACCTGCTGCGCGTGCCGTACGCGCTCGGCAACCTCGCCTCGCTCTACAACGGCGCCTCGCACGTCCTCACCCTGTTCGTCGGCGTCCAGGTGCAGTGCCTCGTCCCCGGGACCTCCGCGCCGGGCTGCGACCAGACGTACAACGGCCCGCGCGTGCCGCTGAACGCGCCCGGGAATGCGGCCAAGACCCGCACGCTCCTGAACGACCTGCTGGCGCGGCGCAGCGACCCCGCCGGCAAGAAGACGACGCCGCAGCAGAAGGCGCCGAAGTCGATCGTCCGACGCCCGGGTGCGGACGCGCCGCCGGCCGGCCCATCGGCCGCCGGGACGGCCCCCGTCGTCCCCAAGGTCACCGGCAAGGTCCAGGGGCTGCTCGACGACCTCGGCGAGGCCCTCAAGCCGCCGAAGCCCGGGAAGAGCACCGCTTCCGACCTCCTCGACTTCCTCCTCGGATGAGCCAGGCTCGCAACCACAACCAGCGTGATCCGCGGCGCACGGCCGGGCTCGTCGGCGTGATCGCGCTGCTGCTTGCCGCCGTCGTCTTCTACGTCGCCTACCACGCGATGCAGGGCCTGCCCGGCCAGTCGCGCTACACGGTCTTTGTGGACGTTCCGAACGCGTCGCACCTGAACCGCGCCGACGAGGTCCGCATAGCGGGGCTTCGCGTCGGCCAGGTCGGGTCAGTCGACGCCGTCACCCCGGACGGAAAGCTCCCGTATGCCCACGTGAAGCTCCAGCTCGACAAGGACGTGGCCCCGCTCACGGCCACGGACCGGGCCAGCGTCCAGACCGGGTCGGTGCTCGGGGCCAGCTTCGTCGAGCTAAAGCTCGGCAGCCGCGGGCGAGACATCCCCGACGGCGGGCTGCTGCCGCTCGATCGGGCGGGGAGCACGACGCAGCTGACCGACCTGCTCGACGTGTTCGATCGCGCCACGGCGCGCCACGTCCAGGGGACGCTCCGCGAGGCGAGCACCGGGCTCGCCGGCCGTGGCCCGGCGCTGAACGCAGCGATCGGCTCATTCGCCGACCTGCTCGTGCCGTTCGGCCGCGTCGCGCGGACGCTGACCGCCCCGGACACGCGGCTCGGTGACCTCATGGACGCCGTCGACCGCGCGAGCGCCGCCTTGACGATATCCAGCCCGCAGCTGGCGTCCCTGGTGACGAACGGCGCACGGACGTTCACGGCCCTGGCCGACGAGCGGCGCGCGCTCGGCGCGACCATCACCGCAACACCCCGGGCGGAGGCGGCGGCGACCACCGCGCTGCTGCACGTTCAGCCCGGGCTCGACGCCACCGCGCGGGTCTTGGAGGACCTGCGTCCGGCCGCGCCGCTGCTCTCCAGCACGCTGCGGACCGCCGACCGTGCGCTGACCACCGGCACTACCGCACTACGCGCCCTGCCCGCGTTCGCCCGTCCACTCCAGGGTGCGCTGCGCGACACACGAAAGCTCACCGCCGCCACGAGCACCGGGGGCGCCGTGCGCAAAGCGACCGAGCTGTTCACGTCGAACGCCCCGCTCTTCGACGCGCTCCAGGCCATGCAGGCGACGTGCAACTCGCTGGCCATCTGGGCGAAGGGCTTCTCCAGCGTCTTCGGCGACATCGGCACCGGCGACGGGCCCGCGGTCGCGCACGTTCAGGTCACGACCCTCGGCGCGTCGGGCGAGACGCTGCAGAGCGCCGAGCCCGCCCCGGACCTCGCCAACAACCAGTACGCGCACAACAACGACCAGGAGTGCGAGTCGGGGAACGAGCCCTTCACCGGGGCGCAGCAGCGCACGAACCCGCCCGGCCTGCAGCCAAAGAAGACGCTCGACACCGCACCGCCCACCGGCGCGCTGAGCCACGCGAAGTCCGCCGGCCTCCTCGACGGAGAGCCCGGCTGATGACGTCCGCCCCGGCACGACGCTCAGGACGGACCGCCGAGCTGGGCGCCGCGCTGATCGCCGCCGCCCTGATCGTTACCGGGACGCTATTCGTGTTCACCAAGAGCAACCCGTTCGCCAGCCCGTACGAGGTGCGCGGCATCTTCTCGACGGTCGCGACGCTGCACCCCGGCTCGGAGGTGCGGATCGGCGGCCTGCGCGTCGGCAAGGTCACGGCCATCGACCGGGGTCCGGTGCCGCGGACGTCGCGGGTCACGATGCGGATCGACGAGCGGCAGCCCGAGATCCGCGTCGACGCCCGCCTGTCGCTGCAGCCGCGGCTCGCGCTCGAGGGCAACGGCTACATCCGCGTGCAGCCGGGCAGCGCGGCCGCCCCGGTCCTGCCGCGCGACGGCACCATCCCGCTGGGGCGGACGAGCGTCGCGGTGCAGATCGACCAGGCGATCACGATGTTCGACGCACCCACACGGCAGGGGTTCGCCGACATCATCGACACGTTCGGCCGGGGCCTCGGTAGCGAGCCACCGTCCCCGCGCACCCCGCGCCCGGGCTACGAGGAGCTTCGCGGCGCGGCCGACGAGCTCGCGCGGTCGCTGCCCACCATCGCCACCGCAGCCGGTGCGGTCCGCGGGCAGAAACCCGGCGACCTGCGCGCGGCCGGGCAGGGGACGGGGAAGGTCACCGCGCAGCTTGCGCAGGACCCGGACGCGCTCGCCGGCCTGGTGACGAGCTACGCCACCGTCGGCCGAGCGCTGGCCTCGCGTGACGGTGAGCTGGAGGCAAGCCTCCGCGGGCTCGCGACGACCGTGACACGCGCCCCGGGGCAGCTGCGCCGGATCGACGCCGCGCTGCCGGCCCTCGAGCGTTTCGCGGACGTCCTGGAGCCCGCGCTACGCAGCGCACCGCCGGCGCTCCGCGCGCTGACCACGACGGCACGTCAGGTGCGCCTGGTCTCCCGGCCCACCGAGCTGCCGCGGCTCATGACGCGGCTGAAGCCGGTCACTTCGGCGCTCCCCGTGCTCGAGCGGCGGCTGGGCGCGGTCCTCCCGCAGGTCACGGCGATCGGGCAGTGCCTCCACCGGACCGTCGTCCCCGCGCTGAACATGAAGATCGACGACGGAGCCCTGTCGACCGACCGGCCGGTCTGGCAGGAGGCGCTGCACATGGCGGCCTCGCTGGCCGGTGCCGCGTCGGGCTTTGACGCCAACGGCGGCACGCTGCGGCTCGGCGTCACCGAGAGCGAGCAGGCGATCGGCATCAACACCGGCAGCGGCCCGCTCGGCCGGCTCTCCGGCCTGGCCCCGGACGGCGACGTCGGCCTGAACCCGACGTGGCTGGGCTACAACATCTACCCGGTCGCCCGTCCCGATCAGCCGTGCGCCGAGCAGCAGCTCCCCGACTACAACGCGCGCAAGCGGCCGGGCACGCCCAAGGCGTTCCGCAGCCTCGGCAAGGTGGAGCCGAAGCCGGCGAGCGCGACGGAGATCCGCCGGCTCCTCAAGCAGATTCAGGACCCCAAATTGCTGCTCCGTCAGGCGGCGGGGCGCTGATGGGCATCTCCAGCCGCCAGCGCGCGACGTTCCTGCTGCGCCTGGTCCTGCTCGCGGCGGCCGGTGTCGCGGCGGTCGCCTACCTCTTCGTGATGCAGCGCGGACCGGTTCCGCTCCGCGACACCTACCGGATCGCGGCCCAGTTCACCGACGCCAACGGCGTGGTCGGCGGCCTCGGGCAACCGGTCAACGTGGCGGGCGTGAAGGTCGGCGCGGTCGTCGACACGAAGCTGGACGCCGCCGGCAACGCCGTGGTGACCATGGAGATCGAGCGCGGCGAGCTCAAGGACGTCCGTACCGACGCTCGCGCAACGCTCGAGCCCATAACGCCACTGAAGGACATGCAGATCGAGCTGGATCCGGGGACGAAGAGCGCACCCGCCCTGCGGCTCGGGCAGGTCATCCCGGAGTCACAGACGCTGCCGCCGACCGAGCTCGCCAACCTGCTCTCCGCCCTTGACGGCGACACCCGCGCGTACTTCCAGTCGCTGACGCGGTCGATGCAGGTCGGCACGAAGGGCCGCGCGCTGAACCTGCGCCTGCTGTTCCGCGCCCTCGGCCCGACGACGCGGCAGGCCCGCAAGGTCGCCGACGCCGTCGCCGACCGGCGCCGGCGCATGGCGCGCCTGGTCACGAACGTCGCCGCGGTCACCCGGGCGGCGAGCGACGACCAGCAGCTCGCGAGCGTCGTGCAGGCGGGGAACGCCACGCTGCAGGCGGTGGCGAGCCAGGACACCGCGCTGCGGCGGTCGCTTGACAAGCTGCCGTCCACCCTCAAGGTCACACGCTCGACGCTGGACAGCGCGGCGACCTTCGCGACGCGCCTGACCCCGGCGCTCGCCGCGATCACGCCCGGCGTGCAGCGGCTGCCGAAGACGTTCCGCGACGTCACGCCGTTCGCGAACCTCACGGGCACGGCGCTGGCGCAGCAGATCCGTCCCTTGATCCGGGAGGCACAGCCGCTCGGCAAAGACCTCGGCCCGGCGACGACGGGCCTCAGCGACCTGACCCGCCCGCTGAGCACCGTGGTCCGGACCACGAACTACGTGCTCAACGAGCTCGCCTACAACCCGCCCGGCAACGACGAGGGCAACCTGTTCTGGCTCGCCTACTTCTTCCACAACTTCGGGTCCGCGTTCTCGCTCAGCGACGCGCACGGGACGATCGGCTCGGCGATGGTCGTCGTCAACTGCTCACAGGTGGCCGCGTCGGCGCCCGGCGTCCTCGTCGGGCTACTCACCGGCGGCGCGAACGCCTGCACCGGGAAGGGCTGAGGTGGAGACCGAAACCCCCGGCTGGCGGCTGCTCGTCCTTCCGGTCGCCTTCGTGCTCGGCTGCTTCGTGCTGTCGGTCGCGGCCTGGCGGGCGTTCGACGGGAGCACGCCGCTGCAGGCCGCGAGGTACGAGTTCAGCGCACAGCTCCCCTCGGCCGCCGGACTGGTTCCCGGGGCGGACGTCCGGATGGCCGGCGTCGTCGTCGGCCGCATCACCAAGGTGCAGCGCGACGGCACCCGCGCGCGCGTCACCTCCCAGCTGAAGCCACGCTACGTCCCGCTGCGCACACGGGCGACGGTGATCGCCCGGACGAAGAGCCTCCTCGGTGAGGCGTACCTGGAGGTCGCTCCCGGGCCTGTCTCGGCGCCCGCGCTCCGCGACGGCGAGACGCTCGCGGCGTCCCAGGTCCGCGAGAGCCAGCAGCTCAGCGATGTCCTGTCGACCTTCAGCCCACAGACGCGCCGCGACGCGCAGGCGCTCTTCGCCGGCCTGGCCACGGGGCTGGACGGCCGCGGCACGGACGTCAACGAGACGCTCGGGTGGGCCGAGCCGGCGACCGCGAACTTCGCGTCGCTCTTCCGGATCCTCGACGGCCAGCGCAGCGCGCTGCAGCAGCTGATCGGCTCCGCGGCGGACGTCTTCGACACCATCGGGGAGCGGCAGGCCGCGCTGACGACCGCGATCGACGCCGGCGACCGGGTGCTCGCCGTGACCGCGTCGCGGGATCGTGCGCTGCGAGCGACGGTCCGCGCGCTGCCGCCGTTCCTGACGCGGCTGAGGGCCGCGTCCGGGACAATCGACGCGGCAAGCGGCGAGCTTCAGCGAGCAGCCGTGGCGCTCGAGCCCGTGGCGCCGCAGGTCGCGCCGCTGCTGCGGTCGGTCAAGGCAAACGCCCCACGCTTCGAGGCCCTGTTCCGAGAGTTGCCGCCGGTCCTCGACAGCGGTCGCCGCAACCTCCGCGAGGTCGGCCGGATCACGCGGGCGGCGAGGCCGGCACTCGCAAAGGTCTACCCGTCGCTGCGGGAGATCATCCCGTTCGTGCAGCTGCTGAACGCCAACCGCGAGGAGATCACCGCGGTGCTCGGCAACGTCGGTGCGCTCCTGAACGCCGAGGCCTACGGCCCGGGGGACAAGCTCGTCAACTACGGCACCGGCATCCCGACGGTGTGGAACGAGGTCATCGGCGGGTGGATCCGCAAGCTGCCGACAAACCGGGCGAACCCCTACCTCAAGCCCCAGGGCCTGCGGACGCTGGCCGACAAGGGCTACATCGAGGCGTACGACTGCCGGCACCTCGGCAACCCGCTCTACCTCCCGGCGACCGGCAGCGGTGCACCGCCATGCCACGTCCAGGGCGCGTGGCCGTTCCAGGGCACGACGGCGTTCTACCCCAACCTGACGCCGGCGGCACCCTGATGGCCACCGCAGTCCGCGCCGTCGACGAGCTGGACCACGAACTCGTTAACCGGCTGCGGGTCGACGGGCGCGAGAGCAACCGGTCCCTCGCCGCGGCGCTCGGCGTCAACGAGGCGACGATCGCCGCGCGGCTGCGACGGTTGGCGGCGGACGGCGTGATGCGCGTGGTCGCGGTCGCGGACACGCACGCCTTCGGTCTCGGCTGCCTGACCATGGTGTTGATCCGCGTCGGCGACCGCACTCCGCACGAGGTCGCCGAAGCCGTGGCCCGGCTGCCGGACGTGACCGGCGTCGTGGTCTGCTCGGGCCGCTACGCCGTCGTCGCCAACGTGATGACCACCGACACCCGGGCGCTGGCGGCCGTCATCGCGGACGACGTGACGTCGGTGCCCGGCGTCGCCGGGGTGCGCTGCGAGATCGTCGTCGACACGCTGCGGTTCGACTCTCGCTGGTCCGGAGGCTCGGACCTCGATCAGGCGGACGCGCTCCCGGTGCCGGTGTGCGGCGGTGTGTACGACTCGGTCGACGTCGCGCTGGTCACCACCCTGCAGCGTGATGCGCGGGTGTCCAACCGGCGGATCGCCGCTGATCTCGGCGTGAGCGAGGCGACGGTCCGCAGCCGCCTGCGGCGCCTGGAGGACAAGGGCTGCGTGCGGATCCAGGCGATCTGCGACGTCGAGAGCTTCGGCATTGCCGCGCACGGCTTCGCCACGGTCCGTGCCGCGCCGGGCCGGATGGGCGAGGCGGCGGACGCCCTGCTCGCCGCGGCTGAGCTCGGGTTCGTCGGTCGGACGCTCGGCAGCGCGGACTTCGTCGCCTTCGCGGCCGGTGCGTCCCGCGAGCGCCTGCTCAGCCTCATCATGAACGACCTGGCCGGCGACCGAGCGATCGCCGAGGTCGAGCTCTACGAGGCCTGCGGGACCTACAAGCACACGTACTCCTGGGCACGGCTCGGCGTTGGCGGAGGGCGTTGCTGAGCTCGCCGCCGGTCACCACCTCGGACGTGGACACCACGGTCTTCCTCGTCGTCTTCGGGGGCCTGGCGTGCGCGACGTTCGTCGCGGCGATCGTGCACGGTCGCCGCACGCGGGACGTGGTCCCGGTGGCGGCCTGCCTCGGCGCGCTCGTCTGCGCGCTGAACGAGCCGATCTTCGACGAGCTCGGCAAGATCGTCTACGCGGAGAACGCTGTCACGGCCTACACCGCGTTCGGCCGGGACATCCCGCTGTTCCTCGTCGTCGGATACGTGCCTTGGGTCGCGGGCCTCTCGGTCGTGATCGCGACGCTGATCGCACGCGGCGCGACCGCACGACGCCTGCAGGCGATCGCGTTCGGCTCGTTCGTCTCGGTGACCTGCGTGGAACTCGTCGGCACGTCGCTCGGATCCTGGAGCTATTACGGCGAGCCCCCGCTGAAGTACCTGGGCGTCTCCCCGATGATGGCGCCGGTCCCGATCGTGTGCGGGGCCCTGATCTTCATGCTGGGCACACGCCTCAAGGGCCCGTCACGGTGGCTGATCGGCCTCGTGCCGGTCTTCTCGCTGCCCGCCGTGTACGCGGCGGCGGGGATGCCGATGTACGTCGCCCTTCACGCGGACGTCGGTCGACCGGTGCAGTACGCGGCCGGCGTGGCGACGCTCGCGCTGTGCTTCCTGGTGGTGCTCGCGGCAACGACGATCGTCGATCGCTGGCGGGCGGGTGACGTCGCGCTTCGGGCCGCAGCGCCTGCAGGCTAGGCGGCCGGCCGCCGCCAGTACCCAGGCGTCCTCCCGGGCGAGCCCAGGCTCGCGTACGTCGCGTCGACCAGTGACTGGCCGCGCTTGTTGATGCCGGTGCCGACGCCGTGCCGGTTCATGACGTACGCGAAGGAGACGCGGTAGGACGGGTCGGCGAAACCGAGCTGTCCGCCGGCACCCGGCGTCCCGAACGCCTCTTCGCCGATGATCACCGCGCTGCCCTCGCGGGTGCTCGGCCACGACTTGCTGAAGCCGAGCGTGTACGTCGTCGGCCCGCCGAGCACGGCGTCGAGCTCGGTCGCCGACTGCACGATCCGCATCCGATCGATCGCCTCCTCGCTGACCAGGCGGACTCCGCACACCGCCCCGCCGAGCGCGAGCGGGGCGTAGACCCCCGCCAGCCCGCGTGCGGTCGCGCACGCTCCCGCCGCGGGCAGCTCCCCGGCGTGGGAGAACCGCGTGTCGACCTGGTCAAAGTAGTTGCCGGTGTTCGTGAGAAAGCTGAAGGTGGCCGACGAAGGATCGAGCAGCGACTCCATGAACGCCAGCGGTAGGCCGCTGCCCGGGCGCCGCTTCTCGGCCTGGCGGATGGCGTTGCGGGCCATCGGCGCGCGGAGCGAGCGAACCCTCAGAAGCGCGGTGATCGCCTTGTAGCCGACGGACGTGCGGTCGTTGAGCGCGGCCCAGACGCGCGGCGACATGCCGGCCTCCTTGGCGACGTCGAACATCACCGTGCGGGACACGCGGTGCTCGTGCTCCTCCGGGAGGCCGATCCAGACGTCGAGGTCGCCGAGCGGCCCGGTCACCTCGTCCCGGAGGAACTGGCCCGGGGTCTTGCCGCTCACGCGGCGGATGAGCTCACCGAGGATCCAGCCGATGCTGAGACCGTGGTAGCCGGTCCGCGTTCCGGGCGCCCAGAACGGCGCGGTCTCCGCCGTCAGGCGGACCATGTGGTCGAAGTCGGCGAGGCGCCCGTCCGGCACGACTCCGCTCACGTGCGCGACGCCGGACTGATGGTTGAAGCCCATCCGGACCGTGATGTCCTGCTTGCCCTGCTGGGCGAATTCGGGCCAATACTGCGCGATCGGCGCATCGAGGTCCAGGAGGCCGCGGTCGACGAGGATGTGGGCACAGAGCGCGGTCACGCCCTTCGAGCAGGACATGATCACGTTCATCGTGTCCGCCTCCCATGCCCGCCCGGTGCGGGCGTCGGCGATGCCGCCCCACAGGTCGACGACCGGTTCGCCATCCACCGTGACGCAGCACGCGGCGCCCAGTTCGTCCCGCTCGGCGAAGTTACGCTCGAACGCCTCCCGAACCCTCGCGAACCGGGGGTCGGCGTGCCCACTGATGCTGCTCATGACGGCCAGCATGACCGATGTGACCGCCCCCGGCCGAGGAGCGCAGCCCCTGTGGTAGTCAGCGGCGGGTGAGCGTCACCGGGACGCCGCCCTTGACGCTCATCGACATGCGGTAGTGGTGCTGCGGCCGCCAGCCCGGCGGGGCGGCGAACCGGTAGCGCTGGAAGGCCGTCGCGATCGTGAGCACGGCCTCGATGTAGGCCATGCGCTTGCCGAGGCACATGCGGCGGCCACGCCCGAAGTTCTGGAACGCCGCGTTGTCGACGCCGCCGTCCAGCCAGCGCTCGGGGCGGAAGGCCGCCGCGTCGGGCCCCCAGAACCTCGCGTCGCGCTGGAGGGTGATGTTGGAGTGCAGGACCGTCGCGCCCACTGGAATTCGGTACCCGCCGATCTCGTCGTCAACGACGGCGCGCTTGGGGTTGAAGACGAGGCCGCCCTGCAGGCGCTGGGCCTCGTCGAAGCAGGCGAGGACGAACGGCAGCTCGGGCAGGTCGGCGGGCGTGATCGGGCGGTCCCCCAACGCGTCGACCTCGGCGTGCACGCGCGCGGCGCGGGCCGGCTCGATCGCCAGGAACGCGAAGGCCCACGCCAGCGCCGCCGCCGTCGTCTCGTGTCCGCCGATGACGAGGAACAGCATCTCGGTGCGGATCTTGTGGTCCTCGAGCGGTGTCCCGTCGTCGTACGTCGCATCCAGCAGGACGTTCAGCAGATCGGTGGTGGCGATCGGGTGCGCACGGCGGTCGGCGACGATGGCGGCCAGGTGGGCGTCGAGCCACGCGTCGGCCTGAGCGCCCTTGCTCGTCAGCGGGCGGGGCACCCGCGCGGGGAGCGAGAACAGGGCGGTGCGGACGGTCGTGGCGAGCATCCGCTCGTCCAGCCGCTCGAGCAGCACCGGCATCTCCCGCGGGTCGATGCGCCGCGAGAACATCGCGTTGTAGAGGACGGCGAGCGCCAGTTCCTTCAGCGGGTCGACGAGGTCGAGCGGCGCACCGGGCGCGAGGCCGCGCGCGGGCGAGGACCACGACTTGACCTCGTCGACGATCGCCGCCGTGAACAGCTCGCCGAGCTCGACGAGCGCCTTCTGGGTGAAGTGCGGCTGAAGCAGCTTCCGGCCGCGCGCCCATTCGGCGTCGTCGTCGTCGAACCACGAGGCGTGGTGCGGCGAGCCCTGGACGCGCATCGTGTCGGTGACCATCGGGGAGCGCTCGTAGCGGTCGGCCGCCTTCAGGTTCACGTGCGCGATGTGCTCCGGATGGCTAAGCAGGATGAGCTCGGCGAACGGCATCGGCAGGCGCGCCACGTCGCCGTATCGCGCGCGGACTCGCGCCGGCGCGAGCCACGGGTCCCGGACGAGATTGGCCGCGACGCGGAGGGCGGCGGCGCCTCGCGGACCGGGCGGGAGGGGGGCGCGTGGGCGCAGTGGCGCGGTCGGTGACGCGGCCGGGTCGGCGGCGCTGGACATCAGGCTGTGGCCTCCGCGAGATCGCCGGTCGCCGCAGGGGCGGCGTCTGCGTCCTGCTCCCGCTGCGCGCGCCCCTCCCGGAGCTCCCGCAGCACCGGCAGCTGCAGCGCGGCGTAGCTCACCGCGATCGACGCGGCGATCGTCCACGCGGCGGCAAACCAGACGACCGGGGCGGAGGCCGAGGATCCGATCGCCTGGTAGACCGGCCAGCTCACGCCGACGATGTAGCCGATCGTCACCGTCGGCATCGCGACGATCATCCAGAGCAGGCGCCACCCTCTGAGGTACGTCGCCCCGAGGAAGACGACGACGCCGTACACCGGGAGCAGGGTCGAGTTCTGAACGATGGTGTACAGCGGGATGCCGAGGATGCGGGTGGGGTTGTCGCCGTAGTAGGCGATGATGCTCCAGTGGTGCCAGAGCATCTCCATGGCGATCTCGGGGACGCCGACGAGCACGACGCAGACGAAGGCGATGTCGCGGATCGACCGGCCGTCGGCGAGAAAGCGGTAGGCGTAGTAGCCCCCGCACGCGACGTACGACGCGAGGCCCACGAGGATGAAGGACGGCATCTCGCGGCCGAGGACGCGGTAGTCAAACCAGGGGATATCGGGCGCGTAGACGATCTGGCCGACGTGGTCGCCGAGCGGCTCCGCGTTGCAGGCGATGAGCCCGGCCACGATCAGGACGAGCGGCAGCACCTCGCGTCCGCGGGCGTACTTGACCAGCGCCCACACGACGGCCGCGGCGAAGCCCGCGTACATGGCGACCACCATGACGAGCGCGGCGGCGTGGTCGGAGTCCAGGACCGGCGCGAGCGGCAGCTGGCCCTGCCCGGGCAGATCGGCGCCGCGCTCCACGACGGCCAGGGCGATGGTGGCGAGCAACGGCTCAGGCCCCCACGGGCAGCGCGGGCGGTGCGGGAGAGGGCGCGGTCGCACCCGGGGCCGGCCCCGGCCCTGCGGCGGCCCCGGCCCGCTGTCGGTCGGTCGCGATGCGTAGCAGCATGAGCGGGATGTAGGCGTTCATCGCACCCGCGATGAGCGCGAGCGGAACGAAGACGCCGGTCGGCCACTCCGCGTGGAACGCGAGGTACGCCGGCCACGTGCACATCAGGGCGACGGTGTAGTAGCAGCCGGGGATCACCGGGAGGAACAGCAGCGTGCGCCAGCCCCTCATGTACGGCGCGCAGAGCGCGAGCACGGAGCCCATCGCGACGTAGACGAAGCAGTTCTGGACCATGCTCGTCAGCGGCAGGCCGAGGATGCGCGACGGGTTGTCCCCGTAGTATTCGAAGACGTTGTAATGGATCGCCAGCCACTCCAGCGGCCAGTCGATGACGCCGGCGACGACGGCGACCGTGACGATCCGCCGCGTCGGCGTCCCGCTCAGGATCATCCGGTAGACGAACCACGTGAACAAGAAGAACATCGCGCCCACGCCGAGGACGCTTACGGGGATGACGCGTCCGGCGAGCGTGAACACCGTCGCCGGGGCGTCAACGGCGTACTGGAAGCCGAGCGCGGCGTCGATGAACGGCTCGTTCGGCAGCCACAGCGCCGCGCTGGCGAAGACGACGAGCGGCAGCGTCGACCCCAGGCGGAGCGCCTCGCGCCCCGCGAGGCCGAGGGACGCGGCGACCATCAGGAAGGTCGCCGACGCGAAGATCCAGAAGACCGTCGTGCTGGCTCCCGTCAGCGGCCCGTCCGGAGACAGGAAGGCCGACCCGGACGCGGTGCCCCCGGTCATGCGCCCGCCCTCCGGCCGATCGTCATCGGAACGCCGCCCTTGACGATGCTCGCGAAGGCAAAGCGTGGCTCGGGTGCCCAGCCCGGCGGCGGGGTGAACGTGTAGCGCTGGAACGCGGTCGCGAGCGTGGCGAGACCCACCATGTAGCCCATCCGCGCGCCGAGGCAGCGCCGCGGGCCGACGCCGAAGGGGAGGAAGGCGTAGGTGTTGATTTCGTCGTCCAGGAAGCGGGCCGGGTCGTAGCGCGCCGCGTCCCGCCAGAAGCGCGGGTCACGGTGAAGCGTCCAGCCAGAGAAGGCGACGGTCGTCCCGGCCGGTATGGCGTAGCCGCCGATCTCGTCGTCGACGGTCGCCTCGCGCGCGTTGAGGACGAAACCCTGCAGCCGCTGCGCCTCATCGAAGCAGGCCTTGAGCCACGGGAGCCTGTCCAGGTCGCCGGCGGTCACCCGCGCGCCGCCGAGTCCCTCAACCTCCGCGTACGCGTGGTCCCGCGCCGCGGGAGCGAACGGAAGCTGCGCGAGGACCCACGCCATCACCGCCGCGGTCGTCTCGTAGCCGCCGATGATCAGGCCGAGCAGCTCGCGCCGGACGTGCTCGTCGTCCATCTTCGTGCCGTCCTCGAACTGGCCGTCGAGGACCATGCTCAGCAGGTCGCCGTCGGCTTCGGATGCTGCACCCGCCCGCCGACGCTCGGTGACCATCGCGTCGATGTAGCCGAAGATGTCCGCCTTGGCGGCCGCGAAGCTCCGACCGTAAGGACGCGGCACGCGGGCCGGCAGCGGCGTCGTGAACATCGCGACAGCCATGCCGCGCATCAGGTCCGCGAAGCTGTGCGCGAGCCGCTCGACCTCGTCCCGCCGCGTCGGCACCGTGAACATCGAGCGCAGCATCACCGTCAGCGTCAGGACGCTGAACTCCTCCTGCATGTCGACGGCGGCGCCGGAGGCCGCGTGGATCTCCCAGCTCTCGACGGTCTCCGCGACCGTCGCGATGATCAGGTCAACCAGGGGCGCCAACCCGCGACCGGTGAACTTCGGGTTCAGCATGCGGCGGACGCGGCGCCACTCCTCGCCGTTGGCCATCCCGTGGAAGCGCGGCGCCTCGCGGAAGAGGATGTCCCGGAGCAGCTCGGGCTTGGGGTAGGCCGTGTGCTGAGTGTTGGTGATGTGCTTGACGTGGTCGGGGTGGCTGACGAGCACGAGGTCCATGCCGGGCAAGGGCACGTTTACGACGTCGCCGTACCGGCGCGCCATCCGCTCGAACGAGCGGTAGGGATCGCGGGCGATCGCGGGCGCGACGCCGAGCAGCGGCAGGCCGCGCGGGCCCGGCGGGCGGCGCGGTGAGGCGGCGGAGGACCCGGTCGACGGGGACCGGCGGTCGGGGGTGGCGACGGCCATTCCGCGAGTCTGACAAGAGCCTTGTCACATTGCAAGGGGTCTGCAAGGATGAGGACGTGGCGACTCCCAGGGCATACGGCGGCATCGCCTTCGACGACCGCCTCGCCGAGCGGCGCCAGCGCCTCGTCGACGCGGCGTACACGCTGCTGGCCGAGGGTGGCCCGGCCGCGATCACCGTCACCGGCGTCTGCAAGGAGGCCCGGCTCACCGCGCGTTACTTTTACGAGCACTTCGCCAGCCGCGACGTGCTGTTGAGCGCCTTGACGGAGGCCGAGGCCGACCGCATCATCACGCTTGGCCTCACGGCCGCGCTCGGCGCCGCACCTGATCCGCAGGCCCGCGGTGAGGCGGCGGTCCGCGCCCTGCTCGACGCGTTGGAGAAGGACCACCGCGCAACCCGCATCAGCCGTGAGCGGGGCGGCGACGAGGTCGTCCTGCGCATGCGCGCCGAGATCGCTGGACGGCTGACGGCGTCCTTCGCCGAGCACGCGGCGATCATGTGGCCGCAGGCGATCGGGTACCCGGAGCGCGTCACGCTCGCCAGTTCTCTGACGGTCGGGGGTGTCCTTCAGATCATCACCGACTGGCTGAGCAGCGACGGGGCCGTCCCGCGCGACGAGCTCATCCGCATCGCCGCGCGCTTCGTCATCGCGACGGGGGACGCGGTCCTGGCGTAGACGGGGGTGTGGCTGGCCGGAGGCTCGGCCAGGCGCAGGAGGGCTGCCTTGGTGGCGCCTCCATCCCGACGCGAACCGCCGCCCGGCGTGCGCTGTGGTGCAACAACCTCACTCTGTGGGGCAAACGTCGCGCGAACTCGCGCCGTAGCCTTGAGTCATGAGAGAAGACATCGAGTTCGAGTCGGCCGGCGTCGCCTTGCGAGGCTGGTTCTTCACCCCGGACAACGCCGAGGGTGAGGTGCCGTGCGTCGTCCTCGCTCACGGGTTCGCCGCCGTTAAGGAGATGCACCTGGACGACTACGCGGAGGTCTTTCGCGCGGCGGGCCTGGCGTGCGTCGCCTATGACCATCCCGGGTTCGGCGCGAGCGACGTGCATCCAGCCAAGCCGCGCCAGGAGATCGACCCGTGGGAGCAGATCCGCGGCTTCCAGGACGCGATCAGCTACGCGCAGAACCGGCCGGAGGTCGACGCGTCCCGGATCGGCGTTTGGGGCTCAAGCTACGGCGGCGCGCACGCGTATGTCGTCGCCGCGATCGATCGCCGTGTGAAGGCGGTCTGCGGCCAGGTCCCCCTGATCTCGGGACGGCGGAACTTCGAGACGCTGGTCCGCTGCGACTTCTGGGCGGCGACGTGGGAGCTGCTGGCCGCCGACCGTCAGGCGCGTGCCCGCGATGAGGACCCGATCATGCTGCCGTGCGTGCACGAGAACCCGCTCGAGCAGTCGGCGCTGCCGACCGCCGACTCGTACGAGTGGTTCACCCGGACCGCCGCCGAGCGCGCGCCGTCGTGGCGCAACGAGGTGACGCTGCGGACGCTGGAACTGTTCCAGGGTTACGAGCCCGGCGAGTACCTCAAGCGGATCTCGCCGACCCCGCTGTTGATGGTCGTCGCGCCGAACGATCGCCTGGCCCCGGGCGAGTGGGCGTGTGCCGCGTACGAGACGGCGGCGCACCCCAAGAAGCTCGTGCTGCTGCCGGGGGGGCACTTCGACGCCTACACCGGCGAGGGGTTCGAGCAGTCATCGACGGCCGCGCGCGACTGGTTCGTCCAGCATCTGTTGCACTCGGGATCCGAGGCGTCCCAGCCCGCTGTCGCGGCGACCGCGGGGGCCTGACCCCGCCTGACGCAGCTGTCCTACGCTCACGGCCCCTCTGCGACCCGACGTTCGGCGAGCACGATCTCGGCAGCCTGCGGCCAGGGACCGTGCCCCGCTCAACGTGTCCGGAGCAGGGCACGGAGCGCGTGGTCGACGAGATGAACACCGAGAGGTACCTGAACATGGTTGGCCGGTCCAAGGACATGGTCATCCGCGGTGGTGAAAACGTCTACGCTCGCGAGACATGGACCGTGAGCCGCCACGCCCGAGCCGGCCACGGCTCCCGTCCCAGTCTCCCCGCCGGCAGAGCTGCACGCGCGACACCTGGGACACCACCAAGCTCCCGAAGTCGGAGCAGATCGAATGCTGGGAGCACGCGCTCAACACGTCGCACGTGCACTTCGACGTCTCGGTCCCGCATCCGGCCGCCGGTGGCTTCAGCGCGGTAACGACGCGGCGGAAGTTTGGCGAGCTCGCGCTCGTCGACTGCGCGGTCGACCCATGCTCGGGGCACCGCGGGCCACGCGAAGTGGCCATCGATCCCGGATGGGCCGGCGTGCTCGTTGTCATCGCGGGGCGCGAACGCGTCACGCAGGGCGGACGAGAGGTCCTGCTCGGCCCGGGCGACTGCATCGTGTGGGACGGCGACGTCCCCGTCGACTTTGACGTACTCGAGCCGCTCCGCAAGCGCACGTTGCTCTTGCCGCGCGACCGCGTGCTCGGGCTCGGCGGGCGCATCCCCGCGCACATCCCACCCGTCTCCGCGCACAGCCGCCTGCTTGCCGGCTACCTCGACATGCTTGCCGCCGAGCTCGACGGCCTCGACGCGGCCGCGTCAGCGGCCGCCGCCAACGCTGCTCTTGAGCTCGTTCGGGCGGCGATCGCACCGACCGACCCGCGCGACCTCCGCGCGCTGATGCTCCCGGAGGTCTGCCGCTGGATCGAAGCGCGGCTGCAGGACCCGAACCTGACGCCCACGGTGATCGCCCGCGCCAACGCCGTCTCGGTCCGCACCCTGCACTCGCTCTTCGAGCCAACGGGGGAGACCCTCGGTGCGTTCGTCCGCCGTCGCCGGCTCGAGCACACACGTGACGAGCTCCGCGCCCGACCCGAACTTCCGGTCACCACCATCGCTTGTCGGTGGGGCTTTTCGAGCGTCTCTCACTTCTCCCGATCGTTTCACAGCGCATTCGGTCGCAGCCCAACCGAGTACCGGGCGGCGACCGACATCATGACCAGGTAGCGCGGTACGCGTCAGCCGGCGTCGGACCCCACGGCGATCCGGCCCACGCCGCCGGACTCCGAGGGCACCGTGCCGAAGACGGGGGCCAGGAAGGCGCTGATCGCCTCGTACAGGTCGCGGCTCTTCGGGACGTAGACCGACATGTTCAGCGAGGCGTGGACGAGCCCGTCGACGCGGACCAGTTGCGTCGGGACGCCGGCCTCCGCGAGTGCGGCGCCGTAGGCCTCCGTTTCGTCGCGCGTGAGGTCGGCCTCGACGGTGAGGACGAGGGCGGGCGGGAGCCCGGCGAGGGACGTGGCCCGGTTTGGCGCGGCCAGCGGCGAGCTGCCGTTGGCCGGGTCGCCGAGGTAGGCGGCCCAGAGGTTGTCGACCGCCGCCGCGCTGAGGATCGGCCCGGCGGCGTACTGCCGGCGCGAGGGGGTGTCCGCGTCGGGGTCGATCGGCGGGTAGATCAGCACTTGGGCGACGAGCGCCGGCCCGTTCTCGTCGCGGGCGCGCTGGGCGGCGACCGCGGCGAGGTTGCCGCCCGAGCTCTCGCCGGCCACGGCGATGCGGGAAGGGTCGCCGCCGTGGCCGGAGATCGTGTCAGCCACCCAGCGCAGCGCGGCGAAGGTGTCGTCCGTCGCCGCGGGGAACGGGTCCTCCGGGGCGAGGCGGTAGCTCGGCGCGACGACGATCGCGCCCAGGTCCTCCGCGAGCGCGGTGCACGGCTCGTGCGACAAGTCCAGCGACCCGCCGACCCAGCCGCCGGGGTGGAAGAAGACGAGCACCGGCAGCGGGCTGTCGTCTCTCGCCGCCGGGACGTAGATGCGCGCCTCGCGCTCGCCGCCGGCGGAGGGGTACGTCGTGGTGGTGACCTTCACCGCGTCGCGTGGCGGCAGCTGCAGCATGCGGAAGCCCTCGAGCGCCTCGCGCGCCTCCTCGATCGTCAGCTCCTCGAGCGGGCGGGCGCCCTGGGTCAGCATCGCGCCGAGGACGATCGCCACGCCCGGATCGAGTGTCACCGTGTTCGGGATGGGGGTGGCCTGGCCGTCGACGGCGAAGCCGCCGTAGCCGGTTGCCGCGACCTCCGCGCAGATCACGCGGTACAGCGGCGCCCCGCCGGCGAAGAAGAGGACGGTGCGCGGCTTGGTAATCATCAGCGGCGACGCCTACAACCGATCGCAGCTGCACACGGTGACCGTGGTCGCCCTCACCACCACCCGCCAGCTTGTCGGGCTCCCCGGCAACGTCGCCGTGCCGGCCGACACCCCGGGCGTCTCAGCCGACTCCGTCGTCAACGTCACCCAGATCGCCACGGTCGACCGCCTCGCTCCCGAGGAGCACCTCGGCACCTTCCCGGACTGGCTCGTCGCCCAGATCGACGCTGGCATCGTCCGCGCCCTCGGCCTGACCCCCCGCTGACTCACCGGCAGCTCAGGCGGCGACAGCGGCGGCTGAGCGCTCATGCCCCACCGCGTGAGACCGGGATCGCCTCGACGGCGGCCCGGCTTGGCCGTCGCCGCACCTCGGAGACCGTCAAGGCGCTGCGGACGGCGACCAGCATGCCTGTGCTGGCGCGTCTCGGCAGCTGTGGTGTGTCGACCACGTAGGGTGCACGACGATGCCGGCGGACCCCATTGATGCCTTTGACCGTCTCGCGGGGGCCGCGATCGAGCGCTTGACCAGCGCGCATCATGCGCGTCGCCTGGCCGGGGTGGGGCGCCAGCGGCAGCGCAGCCCGCTCGAGGATGGGGGTCGATGGGCGGCCGGGGACCCGCCGTCGAGAGGCGGCGGGTCGCTTGAGGTGCTGATCGACGGGGCGGCGTACTTCGTCGCGTTGGAGCGCGCGATCCGCGAGGCGCGTCGCAGCGTGCATATCGCGGGGTGGTCGCTGTCGCCTGGGTTCGCGCTGATCCGTGACGAGCCGCCTGTGCTGCTGCGCGAACTGCTCGCGGAGGCAGCCGAGTCGGTCGAGGTGCGGGTCTTGCTGTGGGCCGGCGCTCCCATTCCGGTTGGAGCGCTGCGACGGTCGTCGGTGCGGCAGCTGCGCGACGAGCTGGTCCAAGGCACGCGCATCAAGTCAGGCCTCGACGCACACGAGCGGCCGCTGCATTGTCACCATGAGAAGGTCGTGATCATCGACGAGGAGATCGCGTTCGTCGGGGGGATCGATCTGACCGATCTGAGCGGCGACCGGTACGACACGCCCGAGCACCCGGCGCGCGGGCGCATGGGCTGGCACGACGTCGCCTCGCGGCTCGAGGGTCCGGCCGTCGGTGACGTGGGCAGCCATTTCGCTCAACGCTGGCAGGCGGTCACCGAAGAGCGCCTCCAGACGCACCCGTCTGCCCCGCGGCAGGCTGGTGAGGTCGAGCTCCAGATCGTGCGGACCGTCCCGGAGAAGGTCTACGACTTCGCACCGCGCGGCGACTTTCGCATCATCGAGTCCTACGTCCGAGCCCTGCGCTCGGCGCAGCACCTGGTGTACCTCGAGAATCAGTTTCTGTGGTCGCCGGAGATCGTCAGCATCCTCGCCGGCAAGCTTCGGCAGCCACCGACAGACGCGTTTCGCGTGGTCCTGATGCTGCCGGGCAAACCGAACATCGGTGAGGACGACACCCGGGGCCAGCTCGCGCTTCTCGCCGACGCCGACGACGGACACGGGCGGTTTCTGGCCACGACGCTCCGCGCCCTTTCGGGGCGCTCCAGCGACCGCGTGTACATCCACGCGAAGGTCGGCATCGTTGATGACCGCTGGCTCACGCTCGGGTCGGCCAACCTCAACGCCCACTCCTTCTACAACGACACCGAGGTCAACGTCGTCACCTGCGACCCCGTCCTTGCACGCCAGACACGGCTTCGGCTCTGGGCCTCGCACCTGCAGTGCGACATCAGCGACGTCGCGGGGGACCCGAGCACCATCGTCGACGAGCTGTGGCGCCCGATCGCCGTCGAACAGCGCGAGCGGCGTGGTCGCGGCGAACCGGTGACCCACAAGCTGATCGAGCTTCCCACCGCCTCACGCCGCGCGAAGCGGCTCCTCGGCCCATTGCAATCCCTCGCGGTCGACGGCTGACCCTCGGGCCAGGCGCGAGGGCCGGCGCTCGGGTGCGGGAGCGTCGGCGAGCACCCTGAACCACGGCGTTCAGCGGTGAGCGGGGGCGCGGACGATCAGCTGGGTGTGGCCGACCCCAAGCTCTTGGCTTGCGAACTCGGGGCAGGGCGTGGGCGGCTGACCGGGGTCGGGTTTGCGGCAGTAGGGGCCGCGCTGCAGGTAGACGGTGATCGTGTACGTGCCGACGCACCAGCCGTGTGGCGGGCGGGCGAGCGGCACGTGG
>JBBSUL010000010.1:0-42731 GCA_038234375.1 Solirubrobacterales bacterium
GCCCGATACGCGTAGCCGTGGTTGCTGGTCTCCGCGGCAGTTGCCTGCGCGTTCGCGAGCCCGATACGCGTAGCCGTGGTTGCTGGTCTCCGCGGCAGTTGCCTGCGCGTTCGCGAGCCCGATACGCGTAGCCGTGGTTGCTGGCCTGGGCGGCAGTTGCCTGCGCGTTCGCGAGCCCGATACGCGTGCCGTGGTTGCTGGTCTGCGCGGGTGTCGCCTTCGAGCCTGGCGGCCTAGAAGTCCTCGGGGAGGACGGCGTCGGCGTGCAGCGCGATGGCGAAGCGCTCGACGGCGTTCTCCATGTTTGCGTGCATCAGCCGGCGGAGGTCGTCGATCAGCGACTTCACGCCCCGGTCGAGCTCGTCGTCGAAGCGCGCGACGGCCGGCCCGGCGAACACGCCGGTGCGGACGTGCTCGCAGCTCGGGCAGCGCAGCGTGATCTCCCAGGAGCTGCCGACCGCGGCCCACTCGGTCGGATGGACGAGACCGCCGTCGCAGGCGCAGCAGCGGTGCAGATCCCCCCCGTCCTGGGAGTGCTCCGGGGTGACCTCCGGGACGATCGTGTCCGGGAAGTACACGACCTCGATCGTCTTGCCGGAGGGGAGCTGGACGCTGCGGACGGAGTGCGAGTGATCTGCTGGGCGGCTCATAGCGAAAGGAACGGGAGAGGGGACACACTCCTCATCGGTCGGTACGCGTCGCGCCTTGAGTCCACCGGGCCAGTACCCTCAAGCAACTCCCTCCCGGAAGGCGAACCATGCCCAACATCGGTCCCCTGGAGCTCGTCATCGTCTTGGTGATCGCGCTCGTCGTACTCGGTCCCAAGCGCCTCCCCGGTCTCGGGAAGCAGCTCGGCGACGGCATGCGCGATTTCAAGGACGCGCTGACCGAGAACCACGACAAGGACGACGACGATGAGGGCGGCGACGATGACGCGGCCGCGGGCCGTCCGGCCCTGACGCAGTCGACGCCGACGGCCACGGGCGACGCGACGCGGACCGGCTCCGCCGAGCGCACCGGCCAGGACGCCTGAGCCGCACCCGGGGACCCGCACCGCACCTACGTCATGCCCGCCGTCCGCAAAGCCGTGCGCTCCATCAGCCATGAGGACCGCCTGAGCCTGTTCGAGCACCTGGACGAGCTGCGCACGCGCCTCATGATCATGGGGCTGACGATCGTCGTCGCCTTCTCGATCTGCGCGTGGCAGAACAAGGCACTGCTGGACTTCATCGGCAAGCCGCTGGCCACCCAGACCGAGCAGCGCACCGAGGACGGCAAGGGGCTGCCGGGCCAGATCTACACGGCCTACAAGGGCATCCGCGCCGTCCAGCAGCAGCAGGTCGCCGACCTGACCACCCTCCGCCAGGACCGGACGCTGGCGCCGTCCAGCCGCCGCGCCTTCGCCCGCCAGCTGGCCACCGCCAAACGCAACCTCGCCGCCCTGCCGAAGGGGGCGCCGCCGAACAAGCCGGTCACTATCGGCATCGGCGAGCCGTTCACCCAGACGATCACGGTGGCCGCGTACTTCGCGCTGCTGTTCTCGCTGCCGTTCCTCCTGTTCCAGCTCTACGCGTTCGTCTTACCGGCGTTCAGCCCGGACGAGAGACGCGTGGCGCTGCCGCTTATGGCAATGGTGCCGTTCCTGTTCGCCGCCGGCGTGGCGTTCGCGTACGTCGTCGTCCTCCCGGCGGCCACCGCGTTTCTGCAGAACTTCAACGCGGACCAGTTCAACGTGCTCGTGCAGGCCAAGGACTACTACAAGTTCGCGGTCCTCACGCTCGCGTCGATCGGCCTGGTCTTCCAGCTGCCCGTGTTCATCCTCGCCCTGACGCGTACAGGGATCGTCACCGCCAAGCAGCTCCGCGGCTACCGCCGCTACGCGATCGTCACCACCTCGGTCATCGCGATGGTGCTGCCGGGCACCGACCCGGTCTCGATGATCCTCGAGTTCCTGATCCTCTACGCCCTGTTCGAGTTCAGCCTGATCATGTCGGCGATCATGGACCGCGGCCAGCCCGAGCGGGTGTCCCGGTTCAGCCAGTGGCGGGACGACCGCGACGATGACGAAGACGAGGACGACGAGGACGACCTGGACGACGACGACCTCGGCCCCGGCGGCTCGGGCATCCAGCCCGACCCCGAGGACGACCCGGACGACGACGACGCTGGCGAGGGCGAGGACGAGGACTGGCTGCTGGAGGCCGCGCAGGGGCGCCGGCCGTGGCCCAACCAGCGTCCCACCGACGGTGACGACGAGGATCCGGACCGGACGGTGCTGACGCCTTCCCGGGACGGGGACGGCTAACCTCAGTCCATGCTGTTTGATCTGCGGGGCCGCGGTCGTCGTCGCGTCGTCCAAGTCATCTACCTCGGTCTCGCGGTCGTCATGGGCGGCGGCCTGGTCCTCTTCGGGATCGGCGGGAACACCAGCGGCGGCCTCGTCGACGCCATCTCCGGTGACGGCGGAGGTGGGTCACCCACCAGCTACTCCGAGCAGATCAAGAACACCCAGACCCGGATCGACACGAACCCCCGCAACGCGGCGGCCTGGGCCAAGCTCGCGTCGCTCAACCTGGCCGAGGGCGGCGCCAAGGGCGGCTTCGAAGGGGCCGAGGACGGGGTCAAGGACTTCCGCCAGGCCTCGACGGCCTGGAAGCGCTACGTCAAGCTCTCCCCCAAGCGCGTGGACGCCTCGGTCGCCCGCCAGATGATCAACGTCTACGGCGTCTCCGGCCTCAACCAGCCCGACGCGGCCGTCGGGGTGATGGACCTGCTGATCGACCAGACCAAGCCTCCCGAGGCCGACCTCTACAAGCAGTACGCGATCCTCGCCTTCACCGCCGGCCAGACGCGCAAGGGAGACCTGGCGATCGACAAGGCCGTCTCCCTGTCGCCGAAGTCCGACCGCGAGCAGGTCCGCGCGGCGCTGGAGTCCGTGAAGACCCAGGCGGCGCAGGCTGCCGCCCAGGGCGGCGCCGGGGGCGGGCAGCAGAGCGCCCCGGTCCAGACGGTCCCCGCCGGCTGACCTCGGCTACACTGCTTGGCTCGCCCTTGTAGCTCAATTGGCAGAGCAGCGGACTCTTAATCCGAAGGTTGGAGGTTCGATTCCTCCCGGGGGCACCTCTCAGAAGACGAACAGGGCGTACAGGCAGGCGCCCAGCACGGTCGCGGCCAGGAAGCGCAGGGCATCCGTGCGGCGCTGTTGCTGGAACGCGACGAGACACAGCACCACCCCGGCCAGGGGGAGCACGACGGCGAGGGCCACCGGGAGGATGCGGGCGGCGGCGGGACCGAGGCGCTCGAGCATGGCGCCATCCTGCCAGGAGCGGGGACGGTCGCGCCGTTACAGTCCGGGGCGTGGAGCTTCTGGCCTCGATCGACGGTGTCATCACGCCGCTGGCAAACGCGACGATCCCCGTCACCGACGACGGGCTGCTGCGCGGTGACGGCGCGTTCGAGGTCGCGCGTCTGTACCGAGGACGGCCCTACGCCTGGGACGCGCACCTGGAGCGCCTGCAGTCCTCCGCGGACCGCCTGCAGCTCCCCATCGACCTCGGTGCCGTCCGATCCGAGGTCGACGCGCTCCTCGCGCACGCGGACGGCTTCGACGGTCAGTTGCGGGTCCTCTGCACCCGGGGCGGTCGGCGGCTGGCGCTGCTGGAGGAGTTAAAGGCTCACGGGTCCACCATCGCGCTGGCCACCGTCATCTACGCCCCGACGCGGATCATGGACGGCGTCAAGTCGCTCTCGTACGCGGCGAACATGCTGGCCACGCGCGTGGCCCAGCAGGCCGACGCGGAGGAGGCGCTCCTGTGCACCCCGCACGGACGGATCCTCGAGGCCCCGACCTCGGCCTTCTTCTACGTCCTGGACGACCACCTGTACACGCCGCCGCTGGACGACCACATCCTCGCCTCGATCACTCGCCGCGACGTGATCGTGCAGAGCGGCGCCCAGGAGCGGATCACCATCCGCGACGACGTGCCGGCCATGACCGAGGCGTTCCTGGCGTCCACCACGCGTGAGGTGCAGGCGGTCGCCTCGATCGACGGGCGCGCGCTGCCGGCTGCCCCGGGTTCGCAGACCCAGGGCGCCGCCGTCGCCTACGCGGCGCACCTGGCGGAGAGCCTGCGCGAGCGGTGAGGCTCGTCACCGTCATCGGCAACCGGCCCCAGTTCGTCAAGGCCGCCGCGGTCTCCCGCGTCCTGCGCGCCGAGCACGAGGAGATCCTCGTGAACACCGGACAGCACTACGACGACGAGCTGTCCACCGTGTTCGTCCACGAGCTCGGGGTGCCTCCGCCCGAGCACGAGCTGCGCCTGGGCCGCGGGACGAACACGGCACAGACCGCCCGGATGCTCGCGCAGCTGGAGCCGATCCTCACCGCCGCCGAGCCCGACGCGGTGCTCGTGTACGGCGACACGAACTCGACGCTCGCGGGGGCACTGTGCGCGGCGCAGGCGGGCGTGCCGGTCGCGCACGTGGAGGCGGGGATGCGGTCCTTCGACCGCCGCATGCCCGAGGAGCTCAACCGGGTCCTCACCGACCACATGTCCCAGCTGCTGCTGTGCTCCTCGCCGGCCGCCGTGGACAACCTGGCCCGCGAGCACGCGGCCGGCGAGCGCGCCCTCGTCGGCGACGTGATGGTCGACGTGGCGCACACCTTCCAGCCGCGCGCCGGCGCCGACGCCGGTCCGCTGCGGGACGCCGGCGTCGAGCCCGGGGCCTACGTGCTGGTCACCGCGCACCGGGCCGGCAACGTCGACGACCCCGTCCGCCTGCGCGCGCTCGTCGACCTCCTGCTCGCCCTCCCGCTGCCCGCGGTCCTCCCGCTGCACCCGCGGACCGGCGCGCGGCTGGACGCGGCGGGCCTCCTTGACACGCTCCAGGCCGCCGACCACATCCGCCTGACGCCGCCGCTGGGCTACCTGGCCTTCACGGCGCTGCTCGTCCGGGCGCGCGCGATGCTCACCGACAGCGGTGGCGTGCAGAAGGAGGCCTACCTGGCGGGCGTGCCCTGCGTGACCCTGCGGGACACCACCGAATGGACGGAGACCGTCGACGCCGGCTGGAACGTGCTCGTGGACCTCGACCGCGACGCCGCGCTGGCGGCGCTGGACCGGACACCTCCGACGTCGCGGCCCGAGCTGTACGGCGACGGGCACGCGGCCGAGCGGGTGGTGGCGGCGCTGGCGGTCCTGGACCCGTCTCGCGCATCGTGACGGGGGGCGGCGCCCACCGCGCGGTGGACGCGGCGGTCGCCGTCGCCGCCGCGCACGGCCTGACGAGCACCGGTCCGGAGGTGCTGCACGACGGCAGCAACACGCTCGTACACCTGCGCCCGGCGCCGGTCGTCGCCCGGGTGGCCACGGGGTCCGGCGCCGTCCGGCAGGGCGACGCCTGGCTGACCCGGGAGCTCGCGGTGGCCGGCACGTTGGCCACGGCCGGGGCGCCGGTCCTGGCGCCGTCGGTGCAACTGCCGCCGGGACCGCACCGGCAGGACGGCCTGACGCTGAGCTTCTGGCGCCACGAGCACGAGGTCGCTCCCCCGGGGGACCTGCGCCCGGCGGCCGCTGCCCTGCGGGCCTGCCACACGCTGCTCCGTGGCGCCGCCCCGGCGCTGTCCATGCCCGAGCACGGCGTGATCGACGAGGCCTGCGCGCTGGTGCCCTCATTGACCGGGGACGACGGACCGATCGCCGGCGAGGATGCCGACGTGCTGCGCGCCTGGGCCCAGCGCCTGCCCGACACGGTGGCCGCGTACGACACCCCCCGGCAGCCGGTCCACGGCGACGCGCACCTGGGCAACCTCATCCACACCGCCCGCGGCCCACTGTGGAACGACTGGGAGGACACCTGCCTGGCCCCGCGGGAATGGGACCTGGCGTGCTCGCAGGCCAACGCCCGGGTCTTCGGACGCGACCGCGAGCAGGCCGACGCGTTCCTGGCCGGCTACGGCACCGACGACGTCGACCCCGAACTGCTCGGCGTGCTCGTGGACGCCCGGGTGCTGCAGGCGGCGGTCTGGGAGGCGGGCTTCGCACGCCGGCGCGGCGAGCGGCCCGGCCCGGTGCTCGCCGCTGCGGTTCAGTGGCTCCGAGCGCGATCGGTGTGACGGCCGGACGCGTCCACCCAGCCGGTCACGGGTGCGCGGAGGATGGCTGCGGTATGACGACACCGAGTCTCCACGCGGGGTTTGACGGGCGCGTGGGCCGGTGTGCGGGGAGGGTGGCTGCGGTGTGACGACACTCAGGCTCCACGCAGTGGCTGCGCCGGACCCTCGTCGACGGGGTCCCCGCGAAGACGATCCCCACTGCGCTCAACGACGTCGACGGTGGCGCGAGCCGGCTACGGGCGGCCGATGCGCCGGACGGTGACGCCGGCCGCGGCGAACGACTCGACGGCGAGCACCCCGCGGCCGTCGACGATGACCCTGACGCCGGGGAGGTCGTCCGGGGCGAGGGCCGCATACGCGGCGTGATCGGCCTGCACGACGGCCGCGTCCACCGGCGAGGTGCCGTCCCACGGCGCGAACCCCAGCGCCGCGAGCTCGTCAGCGGTGTACAGGGGGTCGGCGGCGAGCGGCTGCAGCCCGCGCGCGATCAGCGCATCACGGACGGCGAAGGCGCCCGAGAACGCCGTCTCCTTGACCCCGCCGCGGTAGGCGACCCCGAGGATGACCACGCGCGCACCGGCAGATGCCGCGTCGCCGAGCAGCGACACCGCGTACTCCGGCATCCCCAGGTTCACCTCCCGCGCGGCTGCCGGCAGCGCCGCGCCCGGATCCCCGGTCAGGTAGAAGCGCGGGTACACGGGGATACAGTGCCCGCCGACCGCGATGCCGGGCCGGTGCACGTGGCTGAAGGGCTGGGAGTTGGCCGCCTCGATGATCGCCTGCACGTCGACCCCCACCGCGTCGGCGTGCCGGGCGAACTCGTTGGCCAGGGCGATGTTCACGTCGCGGTAGGTGGTCTCCACGAGCTTGGTCAGCTCGGCGGCCTCCGCGGAGCCCATGCCGCGGATCTCCGCGTCGGGCAGGAAGGCGCCGTAGAGCTCGACCCCACGGGCCTCGGCGGCCGGCGTCACGCCGCCGACGAGCTTCGGGTAGGTCGCCAGGTCGGCGAAGATCCGGCCCGAGAACACGCGCTCGGGGCTGAAGACGACGTGCGTTTCCTCGCCGAGGGCGGGAGCGATCCGGCCGCGGGTCGTGCCGACGGGGACCGTCGTCTCGATCGCCACGCAGATCGGCGCGGCGCCGGGCCCGCGGACGGCGCGCCCGGCCGGCAGCCCGTGCGCGATGTCGGCGGTGACGGCGTCCAGGATGGCCCAGTCCGGGCTGCCTTCGGAGTCGACGATCAGCGGGGGCACGGCGATGATGAGGTCCGGGCCGCTCGCGACGGCCGCCGCGGTGTCGTCCGTCGCCCGCAGCCGGCCGTCGGCCACCGTCTCGGCCAGCGCATCGCCCAAGCCGGCCTCGCCGGCGAACGGCTCGCGTCCGGCGTTGACGGCCTCGACGGTCCGAGGGTCGATGTCGCAGCCGATCACCTCGTGGCCGGTGCGCGCGAGCTGGGCGGCCAGCGGAAGGCCGATCTTGCCCAGGGCGACGACGACGGCGCGCATCGCCGGTCAGGCCCCGAGGGTCTGGACGGTGCCCGTCTCAGAGCTGCGCAGGACGGCCTCGGCGCAGCGCACGGTCTCCAGGCCCTCCTGCAGGGTGACGGCGACCCCGGGCCCGTCGACGGACTGCAGCAGGTCGCAGAACGCCTCGAGCTCGACGAGCAGCGGCTCACGGCGGGACAGGGCGAAGCGCGTCATGTCGCCCTCGGTGACGCCGCGGGCCTGCTCGGCGGCCCCCCACTCGCTGCCCACCGTCCCGTTGGCGAAGAACGTCAGGTCCGCGCTCAGCGTGTCGGCGACGAACATGCCGCGCTCGCCGAGCACGCGTGTGCGGCGGACCTTCGTCGGCGACAGCCAGTCGACCACGCAGTTGAAGGCCACGTCGGAGGCCAGGCGACCGGTCGCCAGCACGAGGTCCTCGTGGGCGCGACCCATGCGGTGCTGGGTCTGGGCGGCGACCTGGGTGACGGGCGCGCCGCCGAGCCAACGCACGAGGTCCAGGTCGTGCGTGGCCAGGTCCTTGACCACGCCGACGTCCCGCACCCGGTCGGGGAAGGGTCCGATCCGCTCGGTGGCGATGAGGAACGGGCGGCCGATCTCCCCGGCGTTCAGGCGCCGCCGCAGCTCCAGCAGCGCCGGGTTGCAGCGCTCGACGTGGCCCACCGCGCCGTGCAGGCCCGCGTCCGACACGGCCTCGATGACGGCCAGCACGTCCGCCTCCGTCGCCGCCAGCGGCTTCTCCACGAGGACGTGCACGCCCGCGGCGCACAGCTCGCGCACCGCGGGCAGGTGCTCCTCGGTCGGGACGGCGACCACCGCGAAGTCCAGCGGACCGGCGGCGAGCAGTCCGGCGATCGACGCATGGACCACGGACGGGTCGGGCAGCACGCCGAAGCGGTCGCCGGCCGGGTCCACGGCGCCCGCGAACGCCACCCGCGGGGAGGCCTGCAGCAGTCGCGCATGGTGGCGTCCGATCATCCCGAGGCCGAGCACCGCGCCTCGCAGCGGAGGGTGTGGGCCCAGGCTCGTCACGTGGGGCAATACTCTACGCCGGATGACCGCCGATGCGCCCGGACTCGTTCTGCACCCGACCGCCGTGGTTGGCGAGGGCGTCGTCTTCGGTGCCCACGTCGTGGTCCACGAGGGCACGGTGATCGGGGACGACGTCGTGGTGCAGGACGGGGCGATCCTCGGCAAGTCGCCCGCCCTGCACCCTCGCAGCGCCGCCGCCGCCAGGGACGCCGGCGCGCCGTTCGAGCCGCTGCGCATCGAGCGCGCCGCTCGGATCTGCGCCCAGGCCGTGCTCTTCGCCGGCGCCACCGTCGGGGAGCGCACGATCATCGGCGACCAGGCCTACATCCGCGAGCGCGCGGTCATCGGCGCCGACACCGTCGTCGGTCGCGGCACCGGGGTCGACAACGACGTCGTGATCGGCGCGCACGTGCGCATCCAGTCCCAGGTCTACCTGACCTCGTTCAGCGTGGTCGAGGACGACGTGTTCATCGGTCCGTGCGCGATGACGACCAACGACGACACGATCGGGCGGCCGGGCGTCGACCACGAGCTGCGCGGCCCGACGCTGCGCCGCGGCTGCCGGATCGGCGGCGGCGCGGTGCTCGTCCCCGGCGTCGAGGTGGGCTCGGAGGCGTTCGTCGCCGCCGGGGCGGTCGTGACGAACGACGTGCCGCCGCGGTCGGTGGTCATGGGCGTGCCGGCTCGCCGGGTCCGGGAGGTCCCGGAGGAGGAGCTGCTGCGCCTGCGCCCGTAGCGCAGGCGTGGTCACGCGGCGCGAGGTAGGCGCTGCTCAGGTCGCGGCGACCGGCGGCGCGAAGGCGGTGTGCTGCGCGGCGGTGTCGTTCCACACGATCTGCTCACGGCCCGGGCCGACCCCGGCGAGCACCACCGGGACGCCGCAGGTCTCGCCCAGGTAGGCGAGGTAGTCACGCGCGTTGACCGGCAGGTCCGACCACGTCCGGCACTCGGTGAGGTCCTCGGTCCAGCCGGGCAGCTCCTCGTACTCGCCGAGCGCGTGGTGCAGCACGGTCTGGTGGTAGGGGAAGGTGTCGAAGGTCGTCGCGTCCTCCTCGTCGGCGCTGCGGTAGCGCGTGGCCACCGCGATCCGGTCCAGCCCGGTGAGGACATCCAGCTTCGTGATCGCCATCGACGTCATCGTGTTGATCCGCGCGGCGTAGCGGACGGCTACGGCGTCGAACCAGCCGCAGCGCCGCGGCCGGCCGGTGGTCGTCCCGAACTCGTGCCCGGCGGCGCGCATCGCGTCGCCGGCCTCGTCGTGCAGCTCGGTGGGGAACGGCCCGGCCCCGACGCGGGTGCAGTAGGCCTTGGCGATGCCCCACACCTCGTCGATGGCCTTGGGCCCCACGCCCGAGCCGGTGCACGCCGCGCCCGCCGTCGGATTGGACGAGGTGACGAACGGGTAGGTGCCATGGTCGATGTCCAGCAGCGCGGCCTGGGCGCCCTCGAAGACGACGAGCTTGCCCTCCTGCAGGGAGTTCCAGGCCAGCGTGCCGGTGTCGGCGATGTGCTGCTCCAGGCGGTGGCCGTAGGCCAGCAGGTCCTCGGTCATCTGCTGCAGGTCCAGGCGCGGCGCCCACTCGGGGTCGCGCTCGTAGGGTCGCAGCATGAGTTGCTTGGGCACGAGCGCGGCCATGACCTTCTGTTTGAGGATCTTCTCGTCCAGCATGTCCTGGACGCGGATGCCCAGGCGGGCGGCCTTGTCGGCGTAGCAGGGCCCGATGCCGCGCTTGGTGGTGCCGATCTCCAGCTTGCCGAGCTTCGCCTCGCCCGAGTGGTCCAGGGCGATGTGGTAGGGCATGATCACGTGCGCGTTGGCCGAGATCTTCAGGCCGTCGACGTCGATGCCGCCCCGCCGCAGCCCCTCGATCTCGGTGAGCAGCACCGCGGGGTCCACGACGACGCCGTTGCCGATGATGCACGTCAGGCCCGGATAGAGGATGCCGCTGGGGATGAGGTGGAACTTCCACGTCTCGCCGTCCCGCACGATCGTGTGCCCGGCGTTGTTGCCGCCCTGGAAGCGGACGATGGCGTCCGCCTGCCCGGCGAGCAGATCGACGACCTTGCCCTTGCCCTCATCGCCCCACTGGGCCCCGACGATCACGATTCCCGGCATCGGGCCGGAGTCTAGGCGCTGGCTAGGCGATGTCGCGCTGCGGGCCGTCGTAGCGCTGCTGGCGCTGGTCGGCCCCGTACAGCGGCAGCACCTCGCACATCTCCTCCAGCCGGGAGACCGTGCGCTCGTGGATCTGGTCGGCCAGCGCGTCCCGCTCGAGATTGGTGGTGATGAGCACCGAGCGCTGCTCCTCGTAGCGGGCGTTGATGATCGAGTACAGCTGCTCCAGCACCCAGTCGGACGTCTTCTCGGTGCCGACGTCGTCGACGTGCAGCAGGTCGACCTCGGCCAGGCGATCCAGCAGCGCCGTGTACGTCCGGTCCGAGCTGTCGTCGTATGTGGTGCGGATCTCGGCCAGCAGCCGGGGCAGCGAGTAGATCGCCACGCCGTGCCCGGCGTCCAGCGCCGCCTTGGAGACGAGCATGGCCAGCGTCGTCTTGCCCGTGCCCACGGTGCCGTACAGCCACAGGCCGCGGCCGGCGCGCAGGTGCCCGTCGAGGTCGCGGATGTACGCGCGGACCGCCCGGACCTGGGCGGGGGCGGCGGCGGCGATCGACGGCATCGGTGCGCGGTCGAAGGACACCTCGCGGTACTTGCGCGGGATCGCGCTGCGCAGCGACTGCGTCCGCAGGGCCCGGGTGCGGGCCTCGCGGCAGCGGCAGCTCGTGGCCACGTTGCGCGTCGCGTGCACGCGGACGCCGGAGCCGTCGCACAGGCCGTACGGGCACTCCCAGAACATGGCTAGGCGTACGCCTCCTCGTGCACCCAGGACATGAACTTCGGGTACTCGCCCTGGAAGCTGAGCTTGACGGTGTCCAGGCTGCCGGCGCGGTTCTTGCCGATGATGAGCTCGGCCATGCCTTGGTCCTCGGAGTCGTCGTTGTAGTACTCGTCGCGGTAGATGAAGGTCACCATGTCGGCGTCCTGCTCGATCGACCCGGACTCGCGCAGGTCCGAAAGCATCGGGCGGCGGTCGGCCCGCTGCTCGACCCCGCGGTTCAGCTGCGACAGGGCGATGACGGGGCACTGCAGCTCGCCGGCGAGGATCTTCATTCCCCGCGACATCTGGCCGATCTGCTCGACGCGGTTGTCGGTCCGTCCGTCGGGCCGCAGCAGCTGCAGGTAGTCGATGATGACCAGGCCCAGCGACCCGTGCTGGCTGTGCATGCGCCGCGCCTTGGCCCGGATCTCCAGCATGGAGATGTCGCTGGAGTCGTCGACGAACAGCGGTGCCTTGGAGAGCCTGCCGGCGGCGTCGAAGATCTTCTTCCACGCCGCGTCCTTGACCCGCCCCTTGCGCAGATCGTCGCCGCGCACGCGCGCCTGGGAGGCGAGGAAGCGGCCGGCGAGCTCGGACTCGCTCATCTCCAGGCTGAACAGGAGCACGGGCTGGCCGTGGTCGATCGCCGCGTTCTCGGCCATGTTCGTGACCAGGCAGCTCTTGCCCATGCCGGGCCGCGCGGCGATGACGGTGAGGCTGCCCGGCTGGAAGCCGCCGGTGATGGCGTCCAGGTCGGGGAACCCCGACGGGGTGCCGGTCAGCGCGGTGCCCGAGCGGGAGAGCTCCTCGAGCTTCTGGACCTCGGTGACCAGCACGTCGCCGATGGCGCGGAAGTCCTTGGCGTGATCGTCGTGCGCGACCTCGAGGATCGTGCGCTCGGCCATCTCCACGAGCTCGCGGGGTGCGAGCTCGTGGCTGTGCACGGCGGCCTGGATCTCGTAGGTCGTGGTGAGGACGTTGCGCAGCAGCGCGTGCTCCTTGACGATCTGCGCGTAGCGGCGCAGCGCCCCGACGGCGGGGACGGCCCCGGTGAGGCCGTCGATCTCGGCCTCGCCCCCAGCCTCCTCCAGCTTGCCGCGGGAGCGCAGGTGCTCCTTGACGGTGAGCACGTCGATCGGCTCGCTCTGGCTCCACAGCTCGAGCATCGTCTCAAAGATGTGCCGGTGGCGCTCGCGGTAGAAGTCGACGGGCTTGAGGTTGTCGGCCACGACGAACTGGTACATCGGCTTGTCCGACAGCAGGATCGCCCCGAGGACCGACTGCTCGGCCTCGATCGAGTGCGGTGGGGCCATGCCCTGCACGACGTTGCTGGGCGCCGGTCGCCGGTCGCCTGAGGGATAACTGCTCACGACCACCAGACGCTAGCGGCGACGCAGGCGGCCCGGCGAGGATGTTGCCGCACGTTGCGGGCAGTGCGTGGCGACGGCTGGAACTGTGCGTCGCCCTGCACGGTTGACAGGCGCGCGTCGGTGTGGGCATGGTCCGCCGGATGACCCCTTCCGAGCCCGACCCCGCCTACGAGACGCTGCTGTATGCGGTCGCCGACGCGGTCGCGACGATCACCCTGAACCGGCCCGACCGCCTGAACACCATCGTCCCGCCGATGCCCGACGAGATGGAGGCCGCCGTCGCCCGCGCCGTCCGGGACGAGGCGGTCAAGGTCATCGTCGTGCGCGGAGCGGGACGCGCGTTCTGCGCCGGGTATGACTTCGGCGGCGGCTTCGAGCACTGGGACGACCTCATCACCACCGGCGGGGCGTGGGACCCGGGCAAGGACTTCGCCTTCGCCACCGCGCCCGCGATCGCGCCGACCCAGAAGTTCATGAGCGTGTGGCGGTCCCCCAAGCCGGTGATCGCCCAGGTCCACGGGTGGTGCGTGGGCGGCGGCAGCGACTTCGCGCTCTGCGCCGACCTCGTGGTGATCAGCGACGACGCCGTCATCGGGACGCCGTACAGCCGCATGTGGGGCAGCTACCTGTCAGGGATGTGGCTGTACCGCCTCGGGCTGACCAAGGCCAAGGAGGTCGCGCTCACCGGCCGGCCGTTCGTCGGGGCCGAGGCGGTGGAGGCGGGCCTGGTCAACCGGGCGGTGCCCTTCGCCGACCTGGAGGCCACCGTGGCGGCGCTGGCGGCCGACCTGGCCTCCATCCCATCGTCGCAGCTGGCGGCGATGAAGCTCGTGGTCAACCAGGCGTACGAGAACATGGGCCTGGCCTCGACCCAGACGCTGGGGCCGATCCTCGACGGGCTGATGCGCAACACCCCCGAGGCCCTGAGCTTCATCGAGCGCGCGCAGCGCGATGGCGTGGGCGCGGTCGTCGCCGAGCGCGACGGGCGCTTCGGCGACTATGGGCAGGCCCCAACCGAGCGACGGCCCGACCCCGGGCACATCGTCGGCTCCGGCGACGGCGACGACCGGGGCGCGAATTAGTGCGCGCCGGCCGCTGACCGCGCGCCTGAGCACCACCACCCCGCTGGCGGTTCGCGTACGTCAGCCGGGCCCGAACGACGACGCGACCCCGCAGGGTCCCGTGGGCGACGGCGGTGGGGAACCTCCCCTATGCCTCGGTGACCATCGTCTTGACCGTGGCGGTGACGCCGCCCGAGAGCTCGACGACGACCGTATAGGTGCCGACGTTCTTGATCGGCTCCTCGAGATGGACCTTGCGCTTGTCGACCTCGATGCCCCGGGCCTGCTTGATCGCGTCGGCGATGTCCTGGTTGGTGATCGACCCGAACAGGCGGCCGTCCTCGCCGGCCTTCTCCGAGAGCGTGAGCACGGTCTTGTTGAGCTGCTCGGCGAAGGCGCCGGCGCGCTGGAAGGCCTCGCGGCGGGTGCGGTCCTCGGAGTCCGAGCGCGACTGGGCCTGGGTGAGCAGGCTCTTGGTGGCGGGGGCCGCCAGCTTACGGGGGATGAGGAAGTTGCGCAGGTAGCCCTTGGACACGTCGACGACGGTGCCCTTGGCGCCCACCCCGTCGACATCGTGCAGGAGGATGGCTTCGGGCATGGCTAGCGGCCCCGGTCCTCGCGGCGGCCGCGCCCGGTGGTCTCGCGGTCGTCCTTGCCCGAGTCGTTGACGTAGGGCAGCAGCGCGAGCTCGCGCGCCCGCTTGACGGCGACGGCGATCTGGCTCTGGTGCCGGCGGCAGGCACCGGTCAGGCGGCGCGAGCGGATCTTGCCGCGATCGGACACGAACTTGCTCAGGACGCCGATGTCCTTGTAGTCGACCTGCTCGATCTTGTCCTTGCAGAACGGGCACGGCTTGCGGCGTCCGCCGCCGCCGGGTCCGTCCTTCTTGTCCTTGCGGCGGGCGGTCTTGCCCCCGTTGCGCTGCTTGGCCACGTCGTGACGTCCTCTGAAAAGGTGCTCAGTACAGAATCAGCGCGCGCCGAGGCGCGCGCGAACGATCATTGTGACACGTCGGGCCCGGGCGGGAGGCCCGGGCTAGCACGCACGCCGGACGGGGCGGCCGGTCAGAACGGGATGTCGTCGTCGGACGTGGGGGCGCCGCCGCCGACCGGGGTCGGAGCCGGGGCGAAGTCGCTGACGTCCGCCGACACGTCGGTGCTCGAGGTGAACCCGCCACCACCGGAGCCCGAGCCCTGGTCGTCGCGCGGGGAGCCGAGGAACTGGACGGTGTCGGCGATGATGTCCACGGACTGGCGCTTGTTCCCTTCCTTGTCCTGCCACTCACGCCACTCCAGGCGGCCGTCGACGGCGACGGGCCGGCCTTTGGACAGGTACTTGGCGCAGTTGTCGCCCTGGGCGCCCCAGACGGTGACGTCGAAGAAGTTGGGCTTGTCGACCCATTCGCCGGTGGCGCCGTCCTTGCGCCGGCCGTTGACCGCCAGGCGCAGCTTGCACACGGTGGTGCCGCTGCTCAGCGAGCGCAGGTCGGGGTCGGAGGTGAGGTTGCCGGTGAGGACGACCCGGTTGATGTTCGATGCGGCCATGTGCCGTCGCTCCTTTCGGGAGGGTGAGCCGGTGAATCAAGCGTTGGCGACGAGTCTAGGGTCCGCGCCGGGCGTCCCGGGGGCTCCGAGCGCCCGAAGGCCCGCTTCTTCCGGCGTTTTGTTGCAGGGTCGGCGCCGTCTGCGCGTTTCTGACCGACCGGCGGCGCCCGGAACGAGAAACGACCGCACAGGGCGGCCGTCGACGGGGGCGTGAGCGGGCGGCGGTGCTACAGGGCGACCGGGCGCTCGTCCTCGGGCGCGGCGCTCGGCACGACGGGCGGGGTCGCCTGCAGGTCCGGCGGCGTGCCGACCCCGGGCGCCAGCTTGATGACGCGGAAGCGGTTGACGCCGTCGGTGATCCGCAGCGTGCGGTTCAGCTTGGCCAGCAGGTCCGCCGTCGCGTGGAACTGGACGAGGTGGTACTCGGCGTCCTTGTTGTCCTTGCCCACCTCGTAGGTGGTCAGGCGGGTACCCCAGTCGTGGGTGCCGACGATCTCGCCGTGCTGCTCGATGAGCGCCTTGACGTCGGCGAGGACCTTGGTGCGCGCGTCCGGCTCGATCGCGGTGTCGAGGAGGAGCATCAGGTCGTAGACGGGCTTGTGCTTGGCCATAAGGACCGGCGACGGTAGCAAAGGGGGGCGAGATCCCGCGTCACGGGCCTATAGGGGACACATGGATCCCACCACCCCACCGCCCCCGCCGGCCACCACGCGTCTCGGCGACCTGCTGCAGCGCGTGCGCTGGCCCAACGTCGCCGGCGTCGGCGCCCTCCTGGCCGTGGCGACGCTCGCGGTCGCCGGGCCGTCGCTGCGCCGGCAGCCGCCGGTGCTGCCACCCGCGATCCCGGTCCCGGTGCTTGCCGGGTCCGCGCCGCCACCGCCTCAGACCACCCCGCCGGCGCCGACCACGGTGCCCTCGCCGACCGCCGCGGATCCCGCGGCCGCTCCCGCGGGGACCCGCTCGCCGGAGCCGGCGCCCGCCCGCCGTTCGCGCCGCACCACCCGGACGCGCACCCCCAAGGCGGCGCCCCGGCGTACGCGCCGGCGCCGCGCCCCGCGCCGCGCGTCGTCGCCGTCAACCGGCCGGCGGCCCGTGCCCGTCCGGGTCCCGGCGCCCGCACCGAGGCCGCCTGCCCGGCCCATCCCGCGCCCCGCCGCCAAGCCGGCGCCGGCATCTCGCCGGCCGCCCGTCCCGCCGGCGGTGCACGAGTTCGTCCCGTCCGGCGGCGAGTTCGACGGAGGGTGACGTCCGCGTCGGCGTCGGCGGGTCTACTGCGCAGCGGCCTTGGTGCGGATGTCCGCCAGTTGCTCGTCGATCCAGTCGCCGGGGTCTCGCGCGGTGACGATCCGCTTGAGGCCGTCGATGCGCCACCGGCGCCGCGCGTCGCCCATCGTCAGCGCGCTGTGGATGGCGGTCGCGAGCTCCTGGATGTCGAACGGGTTGACGCTCAGCGCGAACTCACCGAGCTCCTCGTGCGCGCCCGTGTTCTCCGACAGGATCGACACCCCGGCGCGCTCGTTGACCAGCGGGCCCTCCTTGGCGACGAGGTTCATGCCGTCGAACATCGCGTTGACCAGCAGCACGTCGTAGTTCTTGTAGGCGGCGAGCGCCTCGTCGAGGTCGTCGCGCAGCTTGAGCTGGATCGGCATCCAGTCCGGGGTGCCGTGGCGGTGGTTGACGACGGCCACGAGCGCCTCGATCTTCTCCAGGTACTCGGCGTACTCGGGGACGTCGGTCCGCGAGGGCATGAGCTGGGCGATGAACGTGACGCGCTCGCGGAACTCGGGGTGCTGGTCGAGGAAGAGGTCGAAGGCGCTGAAGCCCCGCAGGACGTTCTTGGACAGGTCGGCGCGGTCCACCCGAAGGATCAGGTGCTCGCGACGGCGGCGGTGCAGCTCAGCCTCGAACTCGGCCACGCGCTCGCCGGCGGCGGCCTGGCGGGTGGCGCCGGCGTCGATCGGCAGCGGATACTCGCGGACCCACACCTCGCGGCCGGCGAAGTGCACGATCCCGGCCGGGAAGTCGATCTCCAGGTCCATCAGGTCCCGGCAGCACTGCAGGAAGTTGTTCTTGTAGGCGGCGGTGTGGAAGCCGATGATGTCGTTGGCCAGGATGCCCTCGAAGAGCGCGTCGCGCGTGGGCTTGGGCAGCACGCGCCACGCGTCCGGCTGGGTCCACGGAATGTGGACGAAGTGGCTGAGGAACACGTCCGGTCGGGCTGCGCGCACCAGGCCGGGGAGGGTGTAGAGGTGGTAGTCGTGGACCATCACGACCGGATCGGTGACGCCCTCGATCTCCTCGATCACGGCACGGGCCATGTCGGCGTTGACGACCTGGTAGCCGTCCTCGAACGCCGAGATCTCGTTGCTGCGCACGTCCGGGGCGTTGCTGAGGTCCCACAGGTAGTGCTGGATGAACCACAGCATCGGGTTGGCGAAGACGTTGTAGAAGCCCTCGTAGGCGTCGGGATCGGAGGTGACGTACCGCACCTGGTACTCCCCGCCCGCCGGCGAGTGGACGGTGATGGGCCCGTCGGCCTCGCGGGCGCGGATCGCGTCCATGGACGTCATTGCCGAAGCGATCCACGTGACCGGCCGGTGGGAGGCCAGGCCGGTCAGCGCGGTCACCAGCCCGCCGGTGCCGCGGACCACGGTCCCGTCGTCCTGGAAGGTGACGGGCCCGCGGTTGGAGACGAGCACGAGGGGCGCGCGCGCCCCGGAGTCGGTCATCGGTCCAGGGTACCCTGGAGCTTCAGGTCCGCTAGCCGCGTGGAGCGCTCAGCGGACGCTGGCCGAGCGTCACCGGGACGGAGGTCAGCTTGCCGTCGCGGTAGAGCTTGAGGTTCACCTTCTGGCCGGGCTTGAACGGGGTGAGGGCCTGGGCGAGGTCGTCGTCCTCCTTGACCTCGGTGTCGTTGACTCCGACGATGATGTCCCCGCCGACGACCCACTTGGTCTCTTGGAAGGTGACCTCCTTGGACCCCTCGCGGATTCCCGCCTTGGCGGCCGGACCGCCCTTCGGGACCTCCTGCACCCAGACGCCCTCGTCGACCGGCAGCTTGAAGTGCTGGGCGACCTGCGGGTACAGCGCGCGGCTGGAGACCCCGAGGTAGGCGTACTGCACCTTGCCCGAGGTGCGCAGCTGGTCGATCGACTGCTTCACCGCGTCGACGGGAACCGCGAAGCCGACGCCCGTGCCGTCACCGCTCTCGGTGCGGATCTGGGAGTTGATGCCCAGCACTTCGCCGTCGGCGTCCAGCAGCGGCCCGCCGGAGTTGCCGTGGTTGATGGCCGCGTCGGTCTGCACCGCGCCGGACGTCGAGAAGCCCGTCAGCGACTGGATCGAGCGGTTGGTGGCGGAGATGACGCCGATGGACAGTGACTGCTCCTCGCCGAACGGCGAGCCGATCGCCGCCACCGGGGCGCCCACCTTCAGGTTCTTGGTCGAACCCAGCGGCAGCGGCCGCAGGGTCAGGCCCTTCGGGTCGACCTTCAGCAGGGCGACGTCGGCGTAGGGATCGAAGCCCTTGATCTGCGCCGAGACCTGGTTGCCGTCCGGGAAGCGGACGTAGACGCGCTTGGCCTCCGAGATCGAGGCTCCCTCGCCGCTGGTCACCACGTGCGCGTTCGTGGCGATCTCGCCGTCGTCGGAGATGACGAACCCCGAGCCCAGGCCGGCACTGGGGGCGCCGGGGGCGCGCTTGGTGCCGACGGCGGAGTCGCTCTTCAGGCCCGCGCTGATGATCGTGACCACGCCCGGAGACTCACGCTTGTAGATCCCCTCGGGGTCGAAGTCGCCGTCGCCGCTGACAGCCTGGAGCTTCTCGATCGTGGCCGTCTTGGCCGGGACGTCGGCCGCTCCGACCGAGGACGCCGTCTTGCCGGTGTTATCGCCGCTGCCGCAGCCGGCGGCGAGCAGGGCGACGGCCGTCAGGGTGACGGACGCGATACGGGGGGCGGGTGAGGTCATGCGGAAAAGCTCCAGGAGAGAGGGTCTGCGGGGGTCACGCCGGAAGCTCCAACGTGAACGTTGTGTGGCCGGGTCGGCTGTCGACGACGAGGTCCCCGTCCATGCGCTCGGCGAGCTCGTGGGCGATCGCCAGACCCAGGCCGGAGCCGCGGGCGTCGTCGGAGGTGATGAAGGGCTCGAAGATGCTGGACAGCATGGTGCGGGGGATGCCGGGGCCGAGGTCGCCGACCCCGAGGCGCAGGCGGCCGTCGCGACGGCCCGCGCTGACGACCATGTCGGTGCCCGACGGCGTGTGGGTGAGCGCGTTGTCTATGAGGATACGCATCACCTGCGCCACCCGTTCGGGGTCGCACACGGCCGACAGGCGACCCGCAGGAAGGCGCAGCTCCAGGTTGGAGTCGTGGGTGTGCAGGCGCGGCTCGAACTCGCTGGCCACCGCCCGGGCCACGAGCGTGAGGTCGACGGACACTGGACGCAGCTCCAGCGAGCCGGCCTCAAGCTTGGACAGGTCCAGCAGGTCGGTGGCCAGCTTGCCCAGGCGGTCGACCTGGTCGCGGACCTGGCTGAGGAAGCGGTCGCGGGTCTCCGGGTCCAGGTCCTCGTCCTGGATGAGCTCCAGGAAGCCCCCGAGCGAGAAGATCGGGGTGCGCAGCTCGTGGGACGCGGTGGCGATGAAGCGCTTGCGCGCGCCGTCGAGCTCGGCAAGCTGCCCGCGCATGGCGTCCAGGGTCCCGGCCAGGCGCCCGAGCTCGTCGTCGCGGTCGACGGGGAAGGGCGCGGAGAAGTCCCCGTCGGCCACGCGCAGCGCGACCGTCTCCATGCGCGCGACCCGGGCGCTCAGGGCCTGGGCGACCACCACGCCGAACAGCACGGCCAGCGCGAGCGCGAAGCCCGCCGCCGCCAGGACGCGCCGGCGAACCACCGCCACCGCGCGGTCAGTGTCGCGCAGGGTGGCGGAGAAGACGACGACGTAGCCCACTCGCCGTTGGGCGCCGCTGCGGAAGCTCAGCGGAATCGCGACCTCGCCGATCCGCCCGGTGGAGGTGGGCTCGGTGCCCCGGGTGGCGCGCGCGCGCCCGGCCGCCAGGAGGCCCAGGTCGAAGTTCAGCTCGCGGACCTTCGTCTCGGCGAAGGAGTCGTACTGCGGCGTGACCTGCAGGCGGTCCCCCGAGACGACGAGCAGCACGGTGACCCGTGCGTTGGAGCGGTCGGCGATCTGGGAGACCGTGCGGTTGACCTGCAGGGCCGGCAGGCTGCTGCCCAGCGCACCGCGCAGCTGGGGCACGTACTGGCGACCGATGGACTCCAGGTCGTTGAGCTTGTCCTCGATGAGTCGGGTCTTCAGCCCGGGGACGACCGCGATGTACACGAACCCCAGGGCGGCGATGGTGACCGCGCTGAACAGCAGCGTCAGGCGGAAGCGCAGGGAGTCCATGTCAGACAGACCGGCCGTGCCGGTCAGCGCTCGGAGCGGTCCCGGAAGCGGTACCCGACGCCTCGCACCGTGAAGATGTACTCCGGGTCCTTCGCGTCGTGCTCGAGCTTCTCGCGCAGATGGCGGATGTGGACGTCGATGGTCCGCGGGTCGCGGTAGGCGCTGTCGCCCCAGATGCGCGTGAGCAGCAGGTCACGCGAGAACACGCGCCCCGGCGCCTGGGCCAGGGCGGCGAGAATCTCGAACTCGACGAAGGTGGTGGGGACCTCCGCGTCGCGGATGCGGACGCTGCGCCTGTCCAGGTCGACGACGAGCTCGTGGGCGGTGACCGGCTCGGTCGCCTCCCCGGTCTCGGAGGCCGGCGTCATCTCCGCCCGGCGCAGCGTGGCCTTGACCCGTGAGCGGAACTCGCGCATCGAGAACGGCTTGGTGATGTAGTCGTCGGCCCCGAGCTCCAGCCCCAGCACCTTGTCGATCTCCTCGGCCTTGGCGGTGAGCATGATGATCGGCACCGAGCTGGAGGCGCGCAGGCGCCGGCAGACCTCCAGTCCGTCCATGCGGGGCATCATCACGTCCAGGACGACGAGGTCGAAGGCCTGCTCTTCAAAGCGGGCGAGCGCTTCACGGCCGTCGGACGCCCGCACGACCTCGTAGCCGTCCTTCTGCAGCGGGTAGCTGAGCAGGGTCTGGATCGACTGCTCGTCGTCGGCCAGCAGGATGCGGGGTGGGCGTTCGGACCTTGGGGGCCGGCGCCGCCGGCGCCACCGGGACATGGTGACAGCCGTCTGCAGGCGGCAGCGCCGATGATGGCGGCGGTGCATGTTCGCCACCCGCGGGCCGGACGAACTACCCTCGGGCCTTCGGCATGATCGATCCTCGTCTCTACCGGGTGTCACTGGTGCCCGTGCTGCTGGCGCTGCTCGTGGTGGCGTTCGCGCTCGGGGACCGGCCGCGCCCGATCGGCACCACCCTGGCCCCGGATGCCTTCGTCGGGCGCAGCGCGGCGACGCGCCTGGACGACCTGGCCGCCACCTACCCGGACCGGCGTCCGGGCGGCGCCGACGACGAGGCCTTGGCCCGCCGGGTGGCCACCGAGCTGCGGCGGGCGCTGCAGCCGCGCGGCGAGGTGCGGGCCGGCTCGGTCGTGCAGACCCAGCGGCTGACGGGCGCGACCATCGACGGGACCCGGGACCTGACGAACGTGATCGCCACCCGCCCGGGCCGTTCCGGGCCGGGGATCGTCGTGCTGGCCCACCGTGACGCCGCCGCGCCAGGGTCCAAAGCGCAGCTGTCGGGGACGGCGGCGCTCATCACGCTCGCGCAGATCGTCGGCAGCGGACGGCTGCGGCGGACGGTCACCTTCGTCTCCACCTCCGGGGGCAGCGGCGGGGCCGCCGGCGCGCGCGCCGTCGTCGACCGGCTGCCCGAGCGCCCGGACGCGGTGCTGGTGCTCGGCGACCTGGGCTCCGCGCGGACCACCAAGCCGTACGTGGTCGGGTTCTCGACCGGCGAGGGGGTCGCGCCGCTGCAGCTCGAGCGTACGGTCCAGGCGGCGACCCGCGTCGAGGGCGGCGAGGATCCCGGCGGCTTCGGCTTCGGCACCCAATGGGCGCGCCAGGCCTTCCCCGTGACCGTGTCCGAGCAGGGCGCACTGGGGCGGGCCGGGCTGCCGGCGGTCCTGCTCTCGGCCAGCGGTGAACGGGGCCCCACGCCCGGCGCGCGGGTCTCCCCGGCACGCCTGCAGGCCTTCGGGCGCGCCGCGCTGAGGACGGTCTTCGCCCTCGACGAGGGGCCCACGATCGCTCAGGGACCCCGGGCCGTGCTGCACACCGAGCGCAAGATGCTGTCCGCGCGGGCGATCCGGCTGCTCGGCGGGGCGTTGATCTTCCCCGTGCTGCTCGTCGCCGTGGACGCCTTCGCGCGCGCGCGAAGGCGGCGCGAGGCCGTCGGCCACCGCCTCGTCTGGGTGCTGGCCACGGCGCTGCCCTTCGTCCTGACGGCCGCGGCGGCACTGCTGCTCGTGCTCGTCGGCCTGATCGACCCGGCCCCCGCGATGGCCGTGCCGGCGCAGAACCTCGTGCTCGACGGGGCGGTGGCGGCCGGGGCAGCGGCGCTGGCCCTCGTCTTCGTCCTGGGCTGGGTCGGCCTGCGCCCGCTCGTGCTGCGCGTGGCCGGTGTGCGTGGACCAGTGAGCGACGGTGAGGCCGCGCCGGCGGTCGCGGTGCTGCTGGCGGCCAGCGTCCTCGCCGTCGGGGTGTGGATCCGCAACCCGTTCGCCGCCGTGCTGCTGGCCCCGGCGCTGCACCTGTGCCTCGGTGCCGTGACACCCGACTGGCACTGGCCGCGCGCGGTCCGGCTCGCGCTCGTGCTGGCGGGCCTGATCCCGTTCGTCCTGGTCGCCCGGTCCGATCTGGCGACGTTGGACTACGGGCTCGTCGAGGGGGCCTGGCAGGCGGCGCTGCTCGTCGCCGGCGGCCAGTACGGGCTGGTGCTGTGGCTGCAGTGGAGCCTCCTGGCGGGCTGCGGGGTCGCCGCGGCGATCGTCGCCCTGCACCCCGGCCAGTCGCCCGTCGAGCGGACCCGCGGCGTCCCGAAGCCGACCGGGAGCGTGCGCGGGCCGGGTGGATACGTCGGCCCCGGATCGCTGGGTGCCGTCTCCTCGGGGAGCCGGCGCTAGTGGAGCGTCAGGCAAGGTTGGCCGGGTCGGGGGCGATGGGCACGCAGGCCCCGTCGCCTGCTCCGGTCGGACGGGACGGCCGCCCCCGCCCGCCCCGGCGGACCGACGTCCACCCCGACGAGCGTCCGCTGCGCCGGGTGCTCCGGGCCGTGTCGGCGGTGCTCATCTTCGCCGGGACGCTGCTGATGGCGGACGCGGGGCTCACCCTCGTCTGGGAGGAGCCGGTCAGCTCGCTGTGGACGGCCCAGCGCCAGCGTGCCCTGCGCAGCGACCTGCGCGAGATCACCACCGCCCCGTCCACGTCGGCGCAGCGCCAGGCACTGGCGCGCCTGGACACCGAGCAGGCCCGGATCGCCTACCTGTCGGAGAACCTGCGCCGGCGCAGCGACCACGGACAGGCGCTCGGCCGCATCCGGATCCCGAAGGCCGACGCCGACTTCGTCCTCGTCAAGGGCTCGGATCCCGGGGACCTGCGCCGGGGACCGGGGGTCTACGACTCAAGCCCGCTGCCGGGCTCCAGCGGCACCGTCGCGATCGCCGGGCACCGGACGACCTATCTGTCCCCGTTCCGCCACATCGACCGCCTGGAGGCGGGGGACCGGATCACGGTGGACATGCCGTACGCGCGGTTCGTCTACCGGGTGGACCGGCGCCGGATCGTCTCGCCGCGGCAGGTCTCGGTGATCCGGCGGGTCCGCTACGACCAGCTCGTGCTCACCGCGTGCCATCCCCTGTTCAGCGCGGCCCAGCGCATGGTCGTGTTCGCCCGGCTGGTCGACGTGCGCCCGGCGGGGCTGCTGGCCCGGTCGTGACCGGCTGCTGGACGGGCGTCCAAGCGTTTCGCGGCAGCGTTCAGGTTCCCGGCGTGGAAGTCCGATGAGTCGGGCGAACGGCGTACACGGACCCTGCCGACGGCCGGCAGGGACGCCCGCAGGACTCGGACACCACGGCAGGATGCCACCCACCCCACCTCAGAGCGAAGGATCCTCCATGCGCGTACAGCGACTCCGGGCACTCGTCCTGGCGCAGGACTACTGCATCGACCCTCGCCTCGTCGCCGAGGCACTGCTGGCGCGATTGCGCGCCGCCGGTGCGGGCGAGGTCAGTCACCGAGCCGGTGCTCGAAGCCGGTCAGGTGGCTCCGAGCCCCGGTGAACGTCACGCCGGCCTCCGGGTCCGCCGGGCCGACCCGCCCGATCCACGCTGCCACGCCGGCGCGCTCGGCTTCGCGCACGCGCCCGGGCGCGACGCAGACGCACAGCTCGTAGTCCTCGCCGCCGGTCGCGGCGAGCTCGTGGGCGGGCACCTCGAGCGCGGCAGCGACCTCGGCGACCCCGCCGGCCACCGGGAGGGCGCCCGGGTCGATGTGCAGGCGTACGCCGCTGGCCCGGGCCAGATGCGCGGCGTCGGTGGCCAGGCCGTCGGACAGGTCGATGCCGGCCCGGATCTCCGCTGAGGCCAGCGCCCTCCCGGCCTCCACCCGCGGGCGGGGGCGCCGGTGTGCGAGGCGCAGCGCGTCGGCGACCGCCTCCGGCAGTCCGCACGCGTCCGCGTCGACCCGGTCCTCCAGCAGCGCGAGGCCGGCGGCGGCGGCGCCGAGCGGCCCGGTGACGCCGATGCGGTCCCCCGGGCGGGCACGGTCCCGCGTCAGCAGGGCGTCCTGATCGTCGGCCCAGCCGACGACGGTCACGCAGAGCAGGAGGGCCGGCGCCCGGGTGACGTCGCCCCCGGCGACGACGACGTCCCCGACCTGCTCGCAGAGGTCGCGCATCCCGCCCATGACCTGCAGGCCGTCGTCGACGGTGAACCCGGGGGGCGCGCCGAGCGCGACGTAGACCTCACCGGGCCGCGCGCCCATCGCGGCGAGATCCGAGAGGGCGCCCGCGAGCGCGCGGTGGCCGATGTCGGCGAGGGTGGTGCCGTGCTGCCCGGTGCGAAAGTGCACCCCGTCGACCATGGCGTCGACCGAGGTGACCGCGTAGGCCCCGGCCCGCACGACGGCGGCGTCGTCACCGATGCCGCGCAGCAGGCGCCCGTCGCGACCGCGGTCGTCCCCGAACAGGCCCTTCAGCGCGGTGATCAGGGAGCGCTCTGACACCGGACGGGCCCCGGGGCGGGGCGGGTGCTAGCGGTGGCGGTAGACGATACGGGCACGGCTGAGGTCGTAGGGAGAGACCTCGACGCGGACCCGGTCACCAGGGAGGATGCGGATGCGGAAGCGCCGCATCTTGCCGGCCACGTGGCCGAGGACCTCGTGGTCGTTGTCGAGCTTGACCTTGAACATCGCGTTCGGCAGTGCCTCGACGACTTCGCCCTCGAACTCGACCTTGTCTTCCTTCGCCATTGAGAATGAGGGTAGCGGGTGCCCTCCGCACAGGCGCTGCGCCCAGGGTGGGTGGCAGCCCGGTCAGCCGGTCGGGCTCGCGCCGCCACCACCGGCCGGCGGCGACTCGTACTGGCCGGGCGGGAAGCCCTGGTTGCCTTTGTCGTTGCCACCGGGGTTCCCGTTCCCGGTGGGGGCCGACGGGGCCGACGGGGCTGGGTCGCCCTGGCCGGTGGGTGCGGGCACCGGTTGCGGGTCGGCCGGCGGAGTGGTCCCTCCGCCCTGGGTGCCGTTGCCGGTGTAGCCGGAGCCACCCGGGCCGGTGAGGCGGCTGCCGCCACCGGTCGCGTACTTCCCCGTGAACGGGCGGGCCACGAACGGCGTCTTGGGCAGGGGGAAGCCGTTCTTGCAGCCCGCACGGTCCACCGCGCTGGCCATGAAGTCGTGCCAGATCGACGCGGGGGCCTTGCCGCCGAACATCGTGCCCCACCCGGGAACGTTGGTCATCGGGGTGTTCTGCTTCGGATAGCCCACCCATACGGCCGTGTTGAGGTTCGGGGTCATGCCGTTGAACCACGCGTCCTTGAACCCGGACGTCGTCCCCGTCTTGCCCGCGGCGGTGCAGAACGGCAGCGCGGCGGCGGTGCCGGTGCCCCCCTTGACGTTGGCCTCCATGGCGAGAATCGCCTCGTGGGTCTCCCCGTCGGTGAAGACCTTGACGCGGTCGGGCTCGCCGAGGGACCTGTCGACCTTGCCGTCGGGTTTGACGACCTTGGTGATGGACACCGGCCGGAGGCGGGATCCGCCGCTGTTGATCGTCACGAACGCCCGCGCCATCTCCAGCGGGGTGCAGCAGCGCGCCAGCCCCCCGAGCGCCTCGGCGGGGACCGACTCCATGCGGCTGGTGATGCCCATCTTCCGCGCGGTGGCGGTGACGGCCGGTGGGCCTACGTCCAGGTCCAGTTGCTGGAAGACGGTGTTGTCCGAGGTGACAACGGCCTGGAACAGCGACTTCGGCGCGCCGGACGGGCGCCCGTCGTCGGTGTTGACGTCGATCTTGCCGTACGTGGGATCGGTGAACTGCAGGCGCTTGGAGACGTAGCTGGTCTTGTTGATGTCCACGCCGCGGGCGATCGCGGCCATCAGGACGATCATCTTGAACGTGGAGCCGGGCTGGCGCTTGGCCTGAGTGGCGAGGTTGAACTTGGAGCTGCCGTAGGCCCCGGAGGACGCCATCGCCCGGATGTGCCCGTTCTTGGGGTCGATCGAGACGAGCGCCGAGGACGGTGACCCGGGGGCCTTGAGGTTCTTGGCGATCGCCGCCCGCGCCTTCTTCTGCATGTCGAAGTCCAGCGTCGTGGTCACCTTCAGCCCGCCGCGCCGGACCTCGTCCTTGCCGTACTCCTTGACGAGCGCGTTTTTCACGTAGTCGAAGAAGTAGCTCTCGCGCCGCTGCCGGTAGTACGAGGATTTCTGCAGCTCGAGCTTGGAGTCCACGGCGTCGCTGTACTGCGAGACCGTGATGTACCCGAGCTCGAGCATCTTCCTGAGGACCTCGTTGCGCCGCTGCAGCGCCGCCTCGGGGTTCTGGTAGGGCGCGTAGGAGGTCGGGGCCTGCGGGAGCCCGGCGAGCAGGGCGGCCTCGGGCAGGGTCAGCTCACGGGCGCGCTTGTTGAAGTACACGCGGGCGGCCGACTGCACGCCGACGGCGTTCTGGTTGCCCACGGTGCCGTAGGGCACGGAGTTCAGGTACTTGGTGAGTATCCACGTCTTCCCGATGCGCCCCGGGTGCACGTTCTCGAGCTCCTCGGCGAGCTTGGCCTCGCGGATCTTGCGCTTGTAGTCGCGCTTGGCGTCGCGGGAGTACAGGTTCTTGATCAGCTGCATGGTCAGCGTGGAGCCGCCCTGCACCTTCTCGCCCTTGCTCTGGAAGTTCTTCATCGCGGCCCGGACGACGCCCTCGAAGTCCACGCCTTTGTGCTGGTAGAAGCGCTGGTCCTCGATTGCGACCGTCGCGTCCTTCATGACCTGCGGGATCGACGTCGACGGGATCTCGGTGCGCAGGACATCCGCCTGGATAACGCCGATGCGGGTGCCGTCGGACGCGTATACGACCGAGTTCTGGCCCTGGTCCAGCGGCTTGAGCTGGGAGATGCTCGGCGCCGAGTTGGCGATCGAGACGACGTAGCCGATCAGCGACAGGCCGACGATCGCCACCGTCGCGGTGAGCACGCTGAAGCCGAGCAGCACGAACAGCCCAGGGCCGCTCTGGCTGCGGCGGCGTCGGCGGTGTCGGTCGCGGCGAGCGGACATGGTCAGGGACCCGCGGCCACCGGTCGGCGACCCTGCGGGCGGGCACGGCGGGCGGCGAGGCGCCCGCCGTAGGAATGATGGTAGCCGTCGCCGGGCCGCGGTTGTGCAGGTCGTCCTGCGCGAGGATGGCCGAGCCCATGGAAGCGGACGGTACCCGAGCAGGCCCGCGAATCGGTCCCGTGCCGGTGCGCGCGGTGCTCCTGGACGCGCTGGGCACGCTCGTCGGCCTTCAGCCCCCGGCGCCGCACCTCGTCGCGGCACTGGCGGCGCGGGGCATCGCCGTGTCCGAGCGCCGTGCGCACGCCGCCATGGCGGCCGAGATGGCGCACTACCGCGCTCAGCACCACCGCGCCGGGACGCCCGACGGCCTGGCCGCCGTCCGGGCCCAGTGCGCGCAGGTCCTGGGCGACGGGCTCGGCGCGCCGGCCGTGGGGCTTGATGCCGGCGCGCGGCTGGAGGTCCTGCTCGCGTCGCTGCGCTTCTTCGCCTACCCGGAGGTCCCGGGGGTCCTCACCTCCCTACGCGCCGCCGGCCTGCGGCTCGTGGTGTGCAGCAACTGGGACCTGTCGCTGCCCGAGGTCCTCGCGGCGACGGGCCTCGCCGGCCTCGTCGACGGGGTGGTCGTCTCCGCGGTGGAGGGCGTGGCCAAACCGGACCCTGAGCTGATGCGGCGGGCGCTGCGCGTGGCCGGCGACGTGGATCCTGCCGCCGCCGTGCACGTCGGCGACTCGATGGCCGCCGACGTCCGGGGGGCGCGAGCAGCGGGGATCCGCGCCGTGCTCGTGCGCCGGTCGGGGCATGAGGTCCGCTCGGAGGACCCCGACCGTGAGCTGGCACCGGGCGGCCACATCATCGGCGACCTGGGAGAGTTGCGCGACCTCGTCCTCTACCCTCGTGGGAGTCGATGAGCATCCCGCCGCCCCTGCCCGCCCCTCCGGCCTGGCCCGCCCCACCGGACCCCCCGGAGCTGCCGGACGGCGTCGTGCCGACCAGCGGCCGGCCCGCGTGGCCGGCGTGGAGCGCCCTGGCGGTCATCGTCGCCGGGCTCGGCGCCGCCCTGGCCGGGGGCCTGATCATCGTTATCGTCGGTGCGGCCTTCGGCGCCGACCCGGAGGACCCGCCGCCGTCGATCGCCATCGCCTCGACGGTCCTCCAGGACGCGTGCTTCATCGGGGCGGTCATCTTCTTCGCCCGGATGCGCGGGCCCGTGTTGCCCTGGCAGCTGGGCCTGCGGCGCACCCGGGTCCTCCCGGCGGTGGGCTGGACGCTGCTCGTGTTCGGCGCCCTGGTAGCGGTCAGCGCGGGCTGGGCGGCGCTCCTGGACCGCACCCAGTCGGAGAACCTGCCCGAGTCGCTCGGGGTCGACCAGAGCACGGCCGCCCTGGTGGCGACGGCGGTGCTGGTGACCATCGTCGCCCCGATCGCCGAGGAGCTGCTGTTCCGCGCCTACGTCTTCCCGGCGCTGCGCAACTGGAAGGGGACGTGGCCGGCGGTCCTCATCACGGGCGTGCTTTTCGGCCTCCTGCACGTCGCCTCCTCACCGGCCTACGCACTGCTGCCGCTCGCGGTCTTCGGGGCCCTCCTGTGCCTGCTCTACCTGCGGACGCGGTCGCTGTACCCGTGCATCGTGCTGCACAGCCTCAACAACTGCATCGCCTTCGGCGGGGCGCCGGAGGTCGGGTGGGACTGGCAGATCCTCCCGCTGGCCGCCGGCGCCCTCGCCGTGCTCGGCGCGCTCGCGCTCGCGGTCCGCCGGGTCTGGGGTCCAGCCCCCGTGGGCCTGTCCGCAGTCTGACAGACGTTCGGACGGAGCCGGATGAGCGGATGCTCATGCGCCAACCCCGGACCGCGAATGCCCCCGCCTGCGGCCCTCCGCCGGTACGATCGCGCCCATGATCATCCGCGCGTTCTCCGCCGCCCTGGCCGGCCTCCTCCTGCTGGCCCCCGTGGCCGCGGGGGCACAGTCGCCGTCGCTCGTCGCACCGGAGCAGCCGACCCCGGCCCCGGCCCCGGAGCGGGCCACGGCCTCGATCACCCTGGTCGCCGAGCGCGTGGGGTCGAACACGACCGTCCTCAGCGGGTCCCGGGTGCGCCTCCGCGGCACGATGCGCCCCTACGTCGCCGGCCAGAGCGTCGTCGTCCGCGTCAAGCAGGGAGGCCGTAGCGTCTACGGCAAGAAGGTCGCCGTCGCCGAGAGCGGCTCGTCGGGGGCGTTCCTGCTCGGCTACAAGCCCAAGCACGCCGGGGCGATGCGCATCACCGCATCCCATCTGACCACGCCCCAGCAGGCCTCCGCACGCTCCAAGACGGTCACGGTCGGCGTGCTGCCGCGCCGCGTGACCCGCGGCACGAGCGGCGGCTCCGTGCGGGCCATGCAGGCCGGCCTGAAGTCGCTCGGCTACGTGACCGGCAAGTCGGGGAGCTACGACGCGCGGACGGCCCGCGCCGTCGTCGCCTTCCGCAAGCAGGCGGGCATGAGTCGGATCGCCAGCGCCGACCGGCCGTTCTTCTCGGCGATGGCGCGCGGGCAGGGCTCGTTCAAGGTCCGCTACGCCAAGCACGGCCGCCACGTCGAGGCTGACCTCACGCACCAGACCCTGGCGCTCATCGGCGCCGGCGGGAACGTCGAGCGGATCTACCCGTTGTCCTCGGGCAAGCCGTCTACCCCGACCGTGCTGGGCACGTTCCGCGTGTACCGCAAGGACCACGGGACCAACGCGAAGGGCATGGTCGACGCCAGCTACTTCATCGGCGGGTACGCGATCCACGGCTACCACTCGGTCCCGACCTACGCGGCCAGCCACGGCTGCCTCCGGGTGCCGGTGCCGGACGCGCGCTCGATCTCCAACTGGGTGCGCCACCGGACGATCGTGGACGTGTACTACCGCTGAGATCGGCCGAGGGTCGGGGTTTGCGTGACGCTCGGCCCGGGGGTAGCGCACGAACGGACCGCTGCGGGGTGCCTTCGTGGGCCACGCCAGTCCGCCCGGCGCCCGGTCGAGTCGGTCGTCACCCGCATGGCCGGTGAGTCTTTCCCGTATACGCACCGGTCGTGTGGACCAAGGAGGCGGGCGGATGGTGGCGCACCATCTGGGGCCTGGCGTCAGCGAACGTGCGGCGCCGATCCGCGGGGTCCGTGCGCCGAGCCTGGTTGCGTACGTTCCCGGGCCAGGCGTCGGGAGACGTGCGGCGCCGGACGGCCGGCCCGGGGTCACGCACGAACGAACCCGTGTGCGGCATGCGCCACCCGGCCTGCTCGACGCCGGAACCCCGCTGCCACCGTACGGCGGCTGTGACCGCCGCCCGCGTGCGCCCGGCGTAGTACGCTCGCCGCACCGTGGGACCGCTGCTGCCCGACGACGGTCCTGCCCGCCGCCGCTACGTGCGGCGCACCCGTGGGATCACCGCGGAGGTGGTGGCCTTCGCCGTCCTCACCGCGCTGTCCCCGGTGCTCCTGCTCGCCGCCGCGGCCTGCGACCTCGTGCTGTGGCTGCGGTCGCGCAAGCCGTGGATGGCCACCCGCCTCGTCCTCTACGCCTGGTGGTTCCTCGCGGGTGAGCTCGTGGGCATGGCGTCGTTGCTGGTGTCGTGGCTGTCGACCGGCGGACCGCTGCGCGCGGACTCCGCCCGCCGTCGACGGTGGGTCTACCGGACCCGGATCCGCTGGGCGACCGGCCATTTCGGCGGCGTCCGCGTCCTCTTCGGCCTCAGGCTCGAGGTCGACGGCCTGGACCTGGCGGCGCCCGGACCGGTGGTCATCTTCATCCGCCACGCCTCGATCATCGACAACGCCATGCCCGACGCGGTCATCGGCCGGACGCACAGCATCGGCCTGCGCTTCGTGCTCAAACGTGAGCTGGAGATGATCCCGACGATCGACATCGGCGGGCGGATGGTGCCGACGAACTTCGTGCGCCGCGCCTCCAAGGACCCCGAGGCGGAACTGGCCACGCTGCGGCGCCTGGGCGTCGCCCTCGGCCCGGACGAGGGCATCCTCGTCTATCCCGAGGGCACCCGCCACACCGCGGCCAAGCTGGCCAAAGCGCAGGCGACGATCGCCGCGCGCCAGCCGCACATCGGCCCGCTGGCCGCCCGCCTGCGCCACGTCCTGCCGCCCCGGCTGGGCGGTCCGCTCGCCCTCCTGGACGAGCTCGACGGGACGGCCGACGCCGTGTTCTGCGGACACGTCGGCCTCGACGGCTTCGAGTACATCAGCGACATCTGGTCCGGCGGGCTCATCGGCACGACGGTCCGGGTGAAGCTCTGGCGCCAGCCGGCGGCGAGCATCCCCGCCGGCGAGGACGAGCGCACCGCCTGGCTGTACGAGCACTGGCAGATCCTGGACGACTGGGTCGGCGAGCAGCGCGCGGACCTCGGGTCCGACGGCCTGCCGCCGAAGGCCGCCGCGGCGCTCAGCCGCTGACCGGCCGGCGAACGTCCCGCCCCGGTCAGGCGCGACCCGCCGCGAAACGCGAAAGGAACCCGAGGCCGAAGCCGTACACGAACAGCGCGATCAGCGCCGGGGGGCCGCGGCGCACCCACGAGCTGGAGCTGTCCTCGGTGATGAACGCGAACGGCGCCATGAGCAGGTCGTCGGCGTCGTCGAGCAGCTCGCGGGCGGTGCCGTGGTCGGCCTCGCGCAGCTGCTCCTGGGCCGGGGTCGGCTTGGCGTAGCCGGCGGTCTCGGTCTGGACCGCGGTGTCCTGCCGGGCGATGCCGGCCTGGCTGGACTCCGACCCCGAGCGGGCCTCGTCGACCGCGAAGGCCGCGAAGGACAGCAGCACCACGAGCGAGGCGAGGATCGAGAAGAGGCGCAGCGGACCGGACAGCATGGGTCCTCAACGACCTTCTGTGGCGCGGGCATGAGGCGCCGGGGGCAGATCTCGGCGGATGGGCACGCCCGACGTCATGTCGCACGGTCGGGGTAGACGTCGTCGATCGTCGTCAGTGCGACGTAGGGCGCGCCGCCGATCGCTGCGCGGATCGCCTCGGCGCCGCCGGCCAGACGGTCCAGGACGCTGACGACGCCGACGATCGTGCGGCCCTCGGCCCGGAGCGCGTCGATGGCCTGCAGGGTCGATCCGCCGCTGGTGACCACGTCCTCGACGACGAGGCAACGGTCGTCGTGGTCCAGGAACGGGCCCTCCACGCGCCGCTGCAGGCCGTGGGCTTTGGACTCCTTGCGGATGAGGAAGACCTTCACGTCCGCGCCCGCGGCCAGCGCGGAGCAGGCGACAGGGTCAGCTCCCATCGTGAGCCCGCCGACGGCGGTCGCGTCCCACTCGGCGGCGCGGGCGGCGACCAGCTGGCCCATCGCCGCGAACCCCTCGGGGCGCAAGGTCGCGCGCTTGGCGTCCACGTAGTACTGCGCGGTCGCGCCGCTGGACAGGACGACCTCCCCGATGACCAGAGCGTGGGCGCGGAGGGCGGCGATCAGCCGGTCACAGGGGTCGTCCATGGCAGCAACGCTATACGCGCGGCGGGATGCCAGACTCTGGGGCGCCGGCCGCGGCCCGCCCGGCGCCCTCGTAGTCCAATGGATAAGACAACCGCCTCCTAAGCGGTGGATCCAGGTTCGACTCCTGGCGGGGGTATCTCCTCACGGTGGCGTCGGGCGGCCTCGGAGGCGGTACCGTCGGGCGGGCCTGTCAGCCTGTCGGCGGCATGCATCGATCATGTCGCTGACCCGCCCCACCCTCCCCTCCGTGCTCGTCGCGCTGTCTCTGGCCGTGGCGTCGGCGCTGGCGGCCTGCGGCGACGACGAGCAGCCGTCGGCCGGCAGGGTCGGCACCGGTGCGCAGGTACCCAAGGACGGTAAGAAGGGCGGCGTGCTGACCCAGCTCGGCGCCTCCGACGTGGACTTCCTGGACCCCGGGAAGACGTACTTCACCGGCGGCTACCAGGTGGCGTACGCGACCAACCGGATGCTCTACTCCTACAAGCCCGGCGACGAGGAGGCCGTCCCGGACATGGCCGAGGGCGAGCCGGAGATCTCCCCCGACAAGCAGACGATCACGGTCAAGCTCAAGGACAAGGTGCGCTTCGGCCCCCCGGTCAACCGCACCATCACCGCCAAGGACGTCAAGTACGCCTTCGAGCGCGCGTTCTCCAAGAACGTCGACGGCCAGTACACGTTCTACTTCGACGCCATCGAGGGCGTGCCCGAGCAGCCGACCGACGGCGTGCAGCCCATCAGCGGCATCCAGGCCCCGGACGACCGCACGCTCGTGCTCAAGCTCACCCGGCCGGTCGCCGCGTCGGTCGCGGCCGCGCTGGTCATGCCGATCACGGCGCCCGTGCCTCCCGAGTACGCGCGCAAGTTCGACGCCAAGTCGCCGTCGACCTACAACACGCACGTGGTGGCCAGCGGCCCGTACATGGTCCGCAACGACGCCAAGGGCAACACCATCGGCTACAAGCCGCGCAAGTCGATCGAGCTGATCCGCAACCCCAACTGGGACGAGTCCACCGATTACCGACCGGCGTACCTGGACGCGATCAAGCTCACGACGAACGAGTCGGACATGTCCGTCGCCGCCCGCCAGATCCTGCGCGGATCGAAGATGGCGATCGACACCAACCCGCCCGCCGCCGAGCTCAAGCTCGCCGTCACCAAGTTCGAGGACCAGTACGCTCAGGTGCCGTCGGGCCAGTTCCGTTGGTTCCCGATGAACACGACGGTCAAGCCGCTGGACGACATCAACGTCCGTAAGGCGATCATCGCGGGCTTCGACCGCGCCGCGGCGCTGAAGTCGCGCGGCGGCGACTTCGTCAGCACCGTGGCCACGCACTTCATCCCGCCGGGGATCCCCGGGTTCGAGCAGGCCGGCGGCGAGCAGGGCGGCGGGCAGGACTTCCTGGCCCAGCCCCGCGGCAACGTGGACCTCGCCGCGGCATACCTGAAGAAGGCGGGCTACCCGTCCGGGAAGTACACCGGCAAGGACGAGCTGCTCATGATCACCGCGAACGCCGACCCCGGTCGCGCACAGGCGCAGGTCGCCCGCGCGCAGATGCAGAAGCTCGGCTTCAAGGTCCGGCTGCGGCAGGTGCCCCAGGACGCCGTCTACAACGAGTACTGCCAGGTCCCGGCCCGGAAGGTGGCGATCTGCGGGACCGCGGCGTGGGGCAAGGACTTCAACGACCCCCAGTCGATGCTCGAGCCCACCTTCAAGGGCGCGAACATCCAGCGCGGCGGCGGCAACAACAACCTCGCCCAGCTCGACGTGCCGGCGATCGACGCCGCGATGGACCGCGCCGGGCGCCTGTCCGGGGACGAGCGCTACGCGGCATGGGGCAAGGTCGATCAGATGATCGTCGACCAGGCCCCCGCGGTCCCCTTCATGTGGGACAAGACGACGATCGTCTGGTCCAAGGACGTGGTCGGCGCGGTCAACGGCTACTACCTGACGCTGGACTACAGCTTCACCTCGTTGAAGGAGTAGCCCGGCCGGGACGCCGGCGCGGACTCTCCGGACCTCCCTGGGGTGGACTCGCACGGCGACACGATCGAGGAGGCGGCGGTCAACATCCGTGAGGCCGTCATTCGGCCTGTCCGAGCCGTCAGTCAAGCCAGGTCGTGACCGTGTCGACGCCCCTGCGCTGCGGCGTGCGCTGCTCCTGCCGTGCCGAGGTGCAGCAGGCCGAGCGCGCGCTCGTCGGCATCGAGGCCGGCGGCGGCGCGGCCCGCGTCGTCGCGCAGGACTGCGGGGGTGCGCCAGTAGCCGGCCAGCCCGCGGTCGTGGGCGCCGAGCAGCACAAGGTAGGCGGCGACCGCCGTCGCGCACAGGTCCTCCACGGCGACGACGGGGTCGGCGTCGACCACGGTGGAGACGACGACCAGGGTCGGCGCCCGGTCGAGCTTGGCGCCGCTGCCCGCGGCCTGCCCTTCGGCCGCCGCCTTCAGCGCCGCCAGCGACCGCGGGCCGAGCGCGCTGAAGCGCCACGGGTTGGTCAGGTGGTGGTTCGGCGCCCAGGTCGCCAGCGCGAGCAGTTCGCGCAGGACAGCGGGGCCGACCGGCTCGGGCCCGAAGGCCTTGTGGGTCCGCCGTCCACGCACCGCTGCCTCAAGCTCCATGCCGTCAACGTAGCGTCGCGGACCACAGTGGCCGGCGGTCGATCCTGCTCGGTGCGCGAGTTGACCGCCCCAGCTTGATGGAGTTCCAGGTGCGAGTTTCCGCCCTCGGGGAGCGATGGTGTTCCAGGTGCGACTTGCTTGCCCGCCAGGGCTCCGGTGCGACGCGTGCGCTCGTCGGGCGAGGAAGTCGCGACCGAAGATGAGGAGGGGCGAGCCTAGGCGAGCTCCTCCTCATCTTCGGCGTCGTCCGCGTACAAAGACTCGCTCGCCAGCTCCTTGCCCTTGTCCGAGAAGAGCTTGATGTCGAGGATGTCGTGGCGGTAGTTGTCCGGGGCCACGAGGGTGAAGCGGTCCTCCTTGAGGGTGCACTGGTCCACGTTCAGGTCGGCGAGCTCGGCGGTCGCGACGACGCCGCCTTCGATGAGCGCGCGGCCCCAGACAAGCGTCATGGCCGCGACGTTGCCGTCCTCGCCGCGCCAGGAGCCGATGACGTCCTCGCACAGGTCCAGCGTCCAGTCTGGGTTGGCCTCGGCGGTCTCGGCGGTGAAGTCGGCGGTGGCGTGCAGGTCGGAGGGGTCCTCCTCGCCGTTGCCGGGCAGGAAGGACACGTAGCCGTAGATCTCGTACCCGGTGCTCGTGCGGGTGGAGGCGGGGACGTAGGTGCGCCCGTGGTAGGTGCGGTCCGGGTACCACATGATCTCGCCGGCCTCGCCGAGGTCCTCGCCCTCGTCGTCGACGGCCAGGCAGGCGCCGAGGTACTCGACGCGCAGGCGGTCGGCCCAGCGGCCGTAGGGCAGGCCCTCCTGCGGGGGCTCGGCGGCGAAGGTGCAGACGAAGCGTTCGGTCGGCGGCATGGCGCGCAGTCTACGTTCGCGTGCGGGCGGGCGGCCCTCCGACCCGCGGCCCTCACAGGTCGACGACGAGGGTCACCGGCCCGTCGTTGACCAAGCCCACCTGCATGTCGGCGCCGAAGACCCCGCGGGCGGCGCCGAGCGCGTCGCACACCCGCTCGTACAGCGGCTCGGCCACCGCGGGCGGGGCGGCCGCCACGTACGACGGGCGATTGCCTCGGCGCGGGTCGCCGTAGAGGGTGAACTGGCTGACGCACAATACCTCGCGGTCCGTGCCGAGCGGTTCGTTCATGCGCCCGTCGGCGTCGGGGAAGATCCGCAGCGCGCGCAGCTTCGCGGCCATGCGGTCGGCCACGGCCGCGCCGTCGTCGTGGGTGACGCCGAGCAGCACGAGCAGGCCCGGTCCGATGGCGCCGACGACCACGCCGTCGACGGTGACGCGCGCCTCGCTGACCCGCTGGACGAGGGCCCGCATCAGAGCACGACCCCGAGGACGGCGGCGCCGGCCACCGCGACCCCCGTCGACCAGGCCACCGCGGAGGCGGCCAGGCGGAGGTCCAGCCCGTAGGTGTGGGCGGCGATCAACGCGTTGATCCCGCACGGCATGGCGGCCTGCAGGCGGTAGGCGTCGGGGACGCGGTCCAGCGACAGGGCCAGGAGCGTGAACAACGCCGGCGCGGCGATCAGACGGAGGCCGACCACGGTCAGCACCGGCGCCGTCAACGCCGGCGGGAAGCGGACGACGCCCGCGTCCTGCTCGCGCGCGAGGTGCACGCCGAGCACGAAGAAGCCCACCGGCAGCAGGGCGATGGCCGAGTGCCGCGCGATATCGACGAGGACGTCGGGCGCCAGGGCATCGGGGGCGGCGATCCCGGCGACGAGCGCCAGCAGCGGTGGATTGCGGATGAAGAAGGCCCGCGTGCGCTCGGCGGGCGTGTCCCCCGCTCGGGTGCCGCAGGCAGCCGAGACGCCGAACCCGAACGTGAAGAGCATCGGGGCACTGACCGCGACGTCCCAGGCGACCGCCGGGGCCACCGCGTCGCGGCCCAGGAGGGTTGCGTTCAGCGGGATGCCCAGGAATCCGGTGTTCGCCAGCATCACGCAGATCACCACGGTGCCGGCCTGCACGCGGTCCAGTGCCAGGACCCGGGTCGCCAGGACCCACGCGAGCGCTCCGACCGCGACGATCTCGATCCACGCGAGCGCGAGTCCTGCCCCGACCCCGGCGTGCAGGTCCAGGCGCGCGAGGACGAAGAAGGTGATGAACGGCAGCAGCCCGTAGAGCAGCAGGTTCATTGCTCGCCCGGTGACGGCCAGGGCACGGACCGGTTGGCGGTGCGCGAACGCGCCGCCGGCCGCCGCGGAGGCGACGATGGCGGCCACGACGACGAGCACTATCGAGTTGCTGCGCCGGGACGGATCACGTGAGGCCGCGCAGCTCCGCCGCGGCCCGCTCGGGCGGGACGCAGTTCAGGTGCACCCCGGTCCCGAGCTCCAGGCCGGCGAGCGCCGTCAACCGGGGGACGATGTCCACGTGCCAGCAGAAGTGCTCGGCGCCCTGAGGGGCCGTGCGCACCCACAGCGTCAGCGGCGGGGAGGCGCCGAAGCGGCGAGCCAGCCGGAGCAGGGCGTCGTGCAGCAGCGCGGCGCCGCCCTCGGCGTCCTCGAAGCGCTTGCCCGGGCGACGGGGGACGACCATCAGCCGGTAGGGCGACGCCGACGCGTAGGGGGCGAGCAGGACGGCCTCGTCGTCGACGGCGACGACGCGCTCGCGCAGGCGCACCTCCTCCTGCAGCAGGTCGCTGAGCAGGTCGCCGCCCATCGTCGCCACCGCGTAGGCGCCGGCCCGCTCGCGCTCGCGGGCGACGAGCGCGGGGACGAAGTCCAGGGCGTGCAGTTGCGCGTGGGTGTGGGGCTGGGTGGCGCCGCCCGCCGCCTGCTCGTTGACGTGCAGGTGGACGTAGGCGGCGTCAGCGTGCGTGCGCATACGCGCCCGCCAGACCGCGACGGCGTCGGCGACCTGGCGTCCGGTCAGGTCGGCCAGGCTCTGGACGGGGTCCGGCGCGTTGACGATGACCTCGCTGGCGCCGGTGGCCGCGGTGGCGGTGAACAGATCGGCGCGGTGGCTCGGCGCGGGCTCCGGGGCGTCCGCGGTCAGCGCCGGGTGCAGGTTGGGGACGACGCGCACGGTCCAGCCCGGCGCGCCGTCGGCGTGCGGCATCTCCAGCAGCGCCGGCGGTGTGCGGTCTTCGTGGCCGGGTGCGAACGGGTCGGTGTCCGCGGGGACGGGGCCGGCGGCGACGACGGTGGCCTCAGCGCCGGGACGGTCGGCCCGGACGGGGGCGATGATCGTCCGCAGCCCCGTGAGCGGGTCGACCCGGACCTCGTGCGGCGTGTGGTCGTCGGCGCCGTCGCGGTCGGTGACCGCACCCGCCGGTACGCCGCCCGGATTCATCCCGGCGTGACCTTCAGGTAGCGCGTGATGTCGGCGTCCAGCTTGGCCTGGTTCGGGTAGCCGCCCTGGTGCAGGTAGACCTGCTTGCCGGAGGCGTCGTAGAAGATGGTGATCGGGTAGGCGGCGCTGGCCTTGAGCTTCTCCGCGACGCGCTCCTTGGGGTCCTCGTAGCTCGGGTAGGGGACCGGGAACATCTCGAGGAAGTTCGTGGCGTTGTCACGGTTGTCCCCGGAGTTCAGGCCGAGGAACGCGATCCGCTTGCCGAAGCTCACGCCGGCGTGCTGGAAGAACGGGAACTCGGCCCGGCATGGCCCGCACCACGACGCCCATTTGTTGACGACGACCGGGACGCCCTCCAGGGCGGTCAGGCGTGCGGTGACGGCGGAGGTGCCGCCGTCGAGCAGCTGTGCGCCCTGGGCGTGCAGTCGCGCGAGCGGAGCCGGGGAGCCCGCGAGGTCCTTGCGTGCCTGGGCCAGGGTGAACCTGGTCGTCTCAGGGCTCGTGTCGGTCGTCGGGGCCTGGGAGAGGCCGACCGCCACGAGCACGACGATGGCGACGGCGGTCACGACGGTGGCGATGATGCGAGCCGGGCGCATGGTCATACACAGTAGTTCGCGGCGCAGGCCCACACGGACGCGCGGCGGCGGCGCCGGGTTCGCCGCTCGTGCGGTATTCTGGCGGCAACCGCTGGAGAGGCCCGCTGGGAGGACCTCACGGCGTGGCCGGGAACCGTTCCCGGCCCCCTGTCCCGGCCGTCGACCTGCCGTCGCGGCCACCAAAGGAAACCCGAGCCGCATGGCTGAGTCCACTTCCGTGGCCGATCAGGTCACAACGCTTCCCGATGCCGCGCAGCTGCGCGCGGTCGAGCGCTTCACCCGTGAGCGCTTCGTTCACGACGGTGAGACCCTGGAGACGGCGCTGCGCCCGCGGACCGCGCGACGCCGCGCGTTCGACCGCGCCCTCCGAGAGCTGGAGGACGGCCTCAGGGTGCCGTCGACGAAGTGGCGCCGGCGCTACTCGCTGCTGCTGGGCCTGGAGCGCGTGCTCTCGGCCGACGAGGCGCGCCTGGCCGACGGCACGCTGCTGAACCCGCACCAGGTCGACGCGCTGTCCGGCACCCTGACGGCGCTGATCACTGCGGCACAGGGTTCCGGCGCGTCGCCGGAGTCCGCGCCGGCGTCCTCGGCGGCACCGGTCCTCGCCGTCGAGGAGACCCCGGCCGCCGACGAGGATGAGCCGTCGGCCCCGACCTTCGCCGACGAGGAGGACGATGACTTCGATGAAGACGAGGACGACGACACCGACGACGCCTACGCGGAGGACGACGACGACGAGCCGCTGGCTCCCGCCGCCCCCGACGATGACGAGGACGACGAGGACGACGGCGACGTCTACGAGATCGAGGATCTCCCCGAGGACGACCTCGACGACGAGGCGGCCTCCTACGAGGACGACGCCGACGACGATCTCGACGACCTCGACGACGACATCGCCCTCGGCGCCGCCGACGACCCGCACGCGGCCAAGCGCTTCTGGTTCGAGCACGCGACGGGCGCGGGCAAGACGGTCGCCGCGATGGGTTTCGTCGAGGCCTCGCACACCGGCGGGATCCTCATCCTCACCCACCGCCGCAACCTCGTCGACCAGTTCCACGGCGAGCTGAAGACCCGCGGGTACGAGGACCGCATCACGCCCGCGCTGCTCGGCGGCGACGGCGTGGAGCTGGCCAACGGGCCGGTCACCGTCGAGACCTACCAGTGGTTCGTGCGCAACGCGGGCAATATCTCGCCCGCGTACACGATCGTCATCTGCGACGAGGCGCACACCGCGCTGGGCGAGAAGACGTCCGCGGCGATCCGCGAGTGGACGGGTCCGATCTTCATCGGCATGACGGCGACCGGCGCGCTCATCGCGCGTCACGTCACCGACCTGTTCCCGACGCAGACCTCGCGCTTCGACCTCGCGCAGGCCGCCCGGCGTGGGGTGATCGCGCCGCTGCGCGACATCCGCATCCCGCCGGGGGTCAACGTCAAGACGATCGCCAACGTCCCGCTGCGCCGCGGCGACGTCGACGTCGAGTTCGACCAGGAGATGCTCGCCGAGCTCCTGGACCAGCTGCCGTTCAACATGGCGATCGCCGACCTGTACAAGACGCGCTTCAACGGCGTCCCCGGCGTCGTCTACGCCGCCGGTGTGCGCCACGCCTACAACGTCGCCGAGTCCTTCCGCGCGCTGGACATCAAGGCGCAGGCCGTCTCCGGGGAGACGCCCAAGCGTGAGCTGGCGCAGATCCTCGCCGACTACGAGTCCGGTGAGATCGACGTGCTCGTCAACGCCCAGCTGCTCGCCGAGGGCTGGAACTCGCCGCGCGCCACCGTCTGCATGCATCTGGCGCCGACGGCGTCCAAGCGCATCTACCAGCAGCGGGTGGGCCGCGTGACGCGGACGCATCCGGGCAAGGAGGCGGGCGTCGTCATCGACTTCGTGCACCCGGCGACCAAGAACGACGATCCGGTCGTCACCCTGCACTCTCTGCTGGACCGTGACGTGTACCGCGGCGGCGCGATCGTCGTGGGGCCGGTGCGTCGTGGGCGCGGCCGGCGCCTGCGGGTCGAGCGCCGCGTCGTCCCCGTGTGCTTCGAGGAAGAACGCCGGCACGAGGTCTTCGAGCGCGAGCTGTGGCGTATCGCCGTGGAGTATCTGGACTGGAGCGAGCAGCACATGTGGGCGGCGCTGGCCGGGGCGCGCGTGGCCCCCAGCGGCTGGCGTCGGGCCCGGGCGATGCTGCAGTTCGACCGCTCCGGCGACCTGAAGGCCCGCTTCCTCGTCACGGCGCTGGAGCGCAACCGCAACACGCAGCTGCGGATCCGGGCGCTGCAGGAGATCGCCCAGGTCATGGAGCCCGAGACGTTCGTGCAAGCCGTGGACATCGTCGGCGCCTGGCCGCGCGACGAGCGGCGCGAGGGGGTCAAGGTGCTGCTGCAGGCGCTGGCCGAGAAGCGCATCGGTCGCCGCGACCAGGCGTCACAGTGGATCTGGGACCTCGCGGACATGACCCGCGACGTCCACGAGGAGTACGCGGTGCAGCGCTGGCCGGAGACCAAGCGCCTGCTCGGGCTGCTGGTCAACTCCGC
>JBBSUL010000011.1:0-41526 GCA_038234375.1 Solirubrobacterales bacterium
CACCTCGACCTGCACCACGTCACGCTCGCCGTCCACGACTGGGGCGGCCCGATCGGCATCGGCGCGTTGATCGAGGACCCCGAGCGCGTCAGCGGGCTCGTCGTCATGAACTCGACGGTGTTTCCCATGCCGGCCGACGGCCACACGTACACCAACTACCCCTTCCCGTGGCTGCCGTGGTTCCTCACGCCACGGCTGATCCCGGACGCCGCCTGGGGTGGTGTCGCCGCCGCCGTCGTCTGCCACGCGCACCCACAGCGGACCGCGCCGTTCCTGCGCGCCGTCGTCACCTGGGTCGTGCGGCACCTTCGCGGCAGCGTCGCCCCGGGGAGTCCCGAGCACGTGTTCTCGCAGACGCTGCGCGGCCGCGCCAACGCCCGGAGCTCCAAGCGCAACGTCCTGCAGACGCCGGTCTGGGGCCGCGGCTACCGCTACACCGACAAGCGCCACGGCGTGCAGGACAACCATGCGTTCTACGCCCGCATCCACGAGAACATCGGTTCCGCGTGGGGCCCCTCGGGCCGGAACATCCCGGTGTGCGGCTACTTCGGGCAGTGGGACGCCTGTGGCAAGGACTCCGTGATCGCGCAGTGGCACGACGCCCTCCCGCAGATGACCGGCGACACGCGGCGTTTCGCTGACGTCGGGCACTTCGTCGAGGAGTACAAGGGCCCGGAGATCGCCGCGTCGATCCTTCGCATGCACGGGGTGACCTGACCCGTGGAGGCCGCCGGCATCCCCGCGTCCGCACCGATCACGCAGCGCGTCTTCGTCCACATGCTCGCGCTCGACGCGCTGCTTTACGCGAGCCTGTTCATCCGCGACTGATCCGACCACGGGCAGATGCTGGTGGCGCACTACATCAGCTTCGTCGCCATCAGCGACCTCGGCGTGCTCTTCCTCCCGGCGGCCGCAGGCCACTGGTTCAACGTGTTCCGGCTGACCAGCGGCCTCTCCTACCTGGTGCTGACCGTGTCGCTCGCCGTGCAGGGCCTCGACGGCGACCTCCTCGTGCTGACCGTGCTGCGCTGCGCGCTGTCGGTCGCCCGGATGCTCCACGCCGGCTGGCTGATCAAGGCCTCCGGCCCGTGGCGGCGCGAGCTGGGCGCCTTCCCGGCGCGCGCGAAGGGCTACTTCCAGCGCGGCAACCGCTCCGAGCGGCTGAGCTGCGCCCTGGTGCTGGTCGCCGCCGTGGCGATCTACTTCCCGAGCCTTGTCTACTGGGCGCACGACAACCAGGGACAGGACCAGCTCGCCGCCGCGCTCACCGGCATCGGGCCGCAGAACGGCATCAACTGCTACCTCAAGCTCTTCGTCTTCGAGGTGCTGATCCTGGCCGCCGCGCCCAAGCTCGCCATGCGCTCCGTCGTCGCCGGCCTGTTCCTGGTGCAGTGGCCGCTCATGTTCGGCATGTACTACGGCGCGCCGATCCCGCTGGTGCACGGCGGCGTCGAGGCCTACGAGATCGCGCTGGTCGTCGTGGCCTATAAGGTCTGGCGCCGCCCTGCCGCGCGGGCGGGCGCGGTCCAGCCCGCCGCCGGGTGACGGGCCCGCCGGCTGGGACCGCCCGGAGGGTCACGGTCACGGCTGGCGGCACGGGCTGACGCCGGGACGGGCCCTTACGACCGACTGGTCGGCGTACCCCAGTCGACCGGCACCCGAAACCGGTCGACCCCCGGGTCACGTCAGCCCGAGTGGCCGGTACGGCCCGATGATGAGGTGCTCCAGCACCCCGACCGCGGCCTGCGGGGCGCCGAGGGCCTCGACGGCGACCTCGCAGGCCAGCTGGCGGTGCCAGCGGTGCAGGTCCCCGGGGTCGGCGGTGTCCAGGGCGATCGCCTCGCGGGCCACCTCGAGCTCGCCGTGGGGCAGGCCGTGCGACCACGTCGGGTGGCGGTAGCCGATGCCCTGCATCTCCAGGTGCGCATGCGGGGTGTAGGTGAGGGTGAGGTTGGTGCCGTCGTCGGCCTCCACCCGCAGTTGCGCGCCGCGTACCCAGCGTGTGCCGGGCTCCAGGTCGAGCTCCATCGTGCCGTGGGCGTGGACGTGATCTTCTGCGCCCCCGCCGTCGGGGCAGATCGTCGCGCGCGTGTTCCACGGGCGGCCGCCGGCGTCGGCGTTGACGTGCCAGAACAGCGTCCGGTCGGCCAGGCGGGTCGGTGTCCACAGCCAGTGGAACTGCGGCTCGACCGGCGGTTGGTGCGGCTGCGGGTCGGGCATGCCGGTCGGGCGGATCCCCCACGAGCGGTCCCGCAGGCCCATGGCGCCCGCGAGGTCGATCGCCTCGCCGTCGAGCGTCACGGTGCCGCTCACCGCGGTGGCCTGCGACAGGCGCGTGTAGTCCATGAACGTCCGCGGGCCGAAGCGGTGGATGAAGCGCGGCTCCTCGATCGGGAAGTGGTGCCCGGTGAACGTCAGGTCGGCGGCGATCCCCTCGTGGCCGTCCACGACCAGCCGCAGCGTCCGGAGCGGCTCGACGATCTCGATGCGCACCGGCCCGACGGCCAGCGTCGCCCGGTCGCTGTGCAGCGTCTTTGAGGCGTGCAGGCAATGCTGGACGCCGCCGCGGATGACGCTCAGGTGCGCGTCGGCGACGTTCAGGTGCGGGTACATCCCGAACGCGGCGACGACAAGCACGTCCCGGTCGGGGGCGTAGGCGCCGAAGAACGAGCGGTCGTAGAAGTTGCGGTCGGTGCCCGCGACCGCGATCGGCTCGGGGGTCTGGTGGACGTGCCACTCGTCAGCTGCGGTGAGCATCGCGCCACTGAAGGAAGGTCTTGATCGTCGGGTCCTCCGCCGCCTCGCTCAACTCCAGCGCCCCGCGCGCCACGAGGCCGCGGTCGCCGTCGACCGACACGGTCTCGCCGTCGGCCACGTCGAGGTCACCGGTGCCGCACACGACGGGCTTGTCCAGGCCGCGCGCCACCACGGCGGCGTGGCTGGCCCGGCCGCCGCGGGCGGTGACGACGGCGGCGGCGGCGAGCACGCCGGGCAGGTCGGCGGGGCTGGTCGTCGGCCGTATGAGGACGACGGCGTCGCCGTCCTGCGCGCGGCGCTGCGCGGCGTCGCAGGTCAGCGTGGCGGTGCCGACCACGGCCCCCGGGGAGCACGGCAGGCCGCGGGCGAGGATCGCGTCCTCCGGCGGCTCGTTGGCGAACACGGGCGCCAGCGCGGCTTCCAGCTGCTCGTCGGCGACCCGCGCCACCGCCTCGGCCTCGGTGATCACGCCCTCGCGCGCGAAGGCCACCGCCAGGCGGACGGCGGCCCGGCCCGAGCGCTGTCCGACGCGGGTCTGCAGGATCCACAGCTCGCCCTGCTCGATCGTGAACTCGATGTCGCACAGGTCGCGCGCGTCGGCCTCCAGCGTGGCGCCGACGCTCTCCAGCGCGCCCATCACCTGCGGCGCGCGCTCGCGCAGGTCGGAGATCGGCAGCGTGTCGCGCTCGCCGGCGACGACGTCCTCGCCCTGGGCGTAGAAGAGCACGTCGCCGTAGGCGCCGGCCGCACCGGTCGCGGGGTCACGGGTGAAGCACACGCCGCTGCCGGAGTCGTCCCCGCGGTTGCCAAAGACCATCCGCTGTACGACGACGGCGGTGCCCATCGCCTCGTCGATCGACTTGTGCTTGCGGTAGGCCTTCGCGCGCGGTGAGTCCCACGAGCGGAACACCGCCCCGATGGACTCCAGCAGCTGGCCTCGCGGGTCCGGAAACCCGCGAACGCTCTCGGCCTCGATGAGCTTGAGCAGCGCCTGGCCCCGCGCCGCGGCGTCGCTGCCCCGCGGCAGGTCCAGCAGCGTCTCCTCGACCAGGCCGGCGGACACCCCGCGCACCGTGGTGGCGAAGCCGTGCAGCAGGCGCTCCAGCGAGGAGGCGGCGAACGCCTCGTCGCCGGTCTCGCGGGCCAGCGCCGCCGCGCCCGCCTCGGTGAGGCCGACGTTGAGGATCGTGTCCATCATCCCCGGCATCGACACCGGGGCGCCCGAGCGCACCGAGATGAGCAGCGGCGCCTCGTCGTCGCCGAAGCGCCGGCCGGCGTCCTGGACCAGGGCGGCCAGGCGCTCGTCGACCTCGGCGATCAGCGCGTCCGGCAGCGTGCCGTCCTCGCTCAGATCACGGCCGCACGGCGTGCCGAGGATGAACCCCGCCGGGACCGGCAGGCCGAGCGCCACCATCCGGGCCAGGCCCGCGCCCTTGCCGCCGAGCAGCGCGGGGTCCGGGGCGTGCGCCTCGGCGAACGTCCACGTCCGCTGGGTGCCGGTCTGCGCCGCCATCAGTAGGACCCCTCTTCCTCGCGCGAGCGCCCGAGGGTCTGCAGGTAGTCCTCGTGGACCTCCATCCACACCGTGTGCAACGAGTCGATGCGCGGGCTCGTCACATGGTCGAACTCGCCGGCCTCCGCCTTCTCCAACGCGGCCTTCAGACGCGGCGCGTAGCCCGCGAAGCGCGGCAGCGCTGTGCTTGTGCGTGCCAGCGCGGGCTCGACGCGGCCGACGAGGTCGGCCAGCTCGCCGAGCAGGGCCCAGCGGGCGTCCTCGTCGGCGGACTGCCAGCGCGCGTTCAGTGCCTTGAACGGCGCGTTGGCGGCGAGGAAGCGCTCGTAGGCGCCCGAGACCGCCTCATCGTCCAGCGCCGCACGCTCGGCCTTCAGCAGCGCGGCGTGCCGGGCGGTGCCGGCCTCGGTGAGCATCCAGCCCGCCTGCGTGCTCGTGATCAGGCCCGCCTTCTCCAAGGCCTCGGTGTCGGCGGCGACCTCGGCCAGCGACCCGCGCAGGGCCAGCGGGTGCAGGTCCGCCAGCGCCACGTCGACGAACGCGCCGTCGCTCAGCGCCGGGAAGCCCGTCCCGGTGATGAACAGCTTGCCGACGAGCTGGGCGCCGAGGCCGTCGCGCACGAGCGGGTAGTAGGCCTGGGAGGCGACCTCGTCGAGCTCCCAGAAGTCCAGCTCCTCCACCATCTGCTCCCAGACGCCGGCAGCACGAGCGACGGCGGCGACGAACTCGCCGTAGTAGACCTGCGCGCCGCAGCTGATCTTGTCCCGGTCGGACATCCCGGCGATCCGCCGGTAGAGCTTGTCGGTGGCCGGCGCGCAGCGGTCGAGGATCGCCTGCATCTCGGCGTCGTCGAGCTTCCGGATCTCCGACGCCGGCGTGTCCCACGACTCGCGCACGTACACCGCGGCGGACTCCAGGTGCTTGAGGTAGTTGCCGGGCTTGGTGAACAGCGTGCCGCCGTCCATCAGCGCAAGGTCGAGCGGCGCGTCACCCGGGTTGAACACCATCGCCTGCGTGAGGCAGTGCGGCAGCTCCTCGGCCACGTCGTGCCAGTGGTACATCGGATCGTGGAGGAAGTGGTCGCGGACGATCATAAAGCGCCCGTCGCCCAGGTCGTAGGGGCCGGTGTCGTTCAGGCCCGAGCGGTTGTCGAAGTGCAGCAGGAAGCCGAGCATCTCCGTCCCCGCGTTGAAGGCGTTGAACAGCCTGCGGCGCTCCGGGTCCTCGAGCGTGGACTGGTCGGCGGTGAAGCGGTCGATCCACTGCTGGTCAAGCATCGGCGCGCGATAGCCGCGCATCGACGTGAACATGTCGCCCTCGTCCCACAGGCCCTTGTACAGGCGGCGCATGAACTGCAGCAGCAGCCGCGTGTCCTCCGCGCGCTCGTCGGTGGAGGCGATGCCCAGCTCGCCGAGGATCGCCCGGCCGAACAGCGGCGTGAAGCCCGAGCACCAGACGTGCAGGAGGTTGACCTTGTTGGCCGGCTCGCGGCGCGCCGTCGCGCCGATGTCGATGAGGCCTCGGGCGCCGACCCTTTCGAGGATCAGCCGGTAGAAGCCGGGGTAGCGCTGCCACTGCTGCACGCAGCCGAAGCACTCGTACTCCTGGCGGGGGATGAGGCCGGACTCGCCCTCGGTGGCGCGCAGGGCGAGGACGTCCCAGATGTTCCAGGCCATGTAGCGCTGCAGCTCGTTGGCCTCGTCGAGCGTGAGGTCGCGGGCGGTGTTCTCGTCGGTGAGCTGCATGACGTCGGTGGTGAACGGCGCCCGGATCTGGGCGTCGCCCTCGCTGCCGTGCGCGATCTCGCCCTGGAACGCGTTCAGCAGCGCTTGGATCTGCTCGGCCATCGCCTCGGCCTCGGCCTCGGCCTCGGCGTCGGTCGGCTCCGGCGGGGGCGTGTCGTCCACGGGCGCGCCGGGCTCGGCGAGGACGACGCCGTCCTTGGTCGTGATGTCCAGGCGGACGCGGACCCCGTCGGCGGGGATGACCTCGCCGCGGTCGGAGCGCACGCCGCTGGCGAACGTGACGCCCATGACGCAGGGGATGCCGTACTCGCGGGAGAGGATCCCGAGGTGGCTCTCGGGGTGGCCCTGCAGCGTGACGACGCCCTTTACGCCCGCGGTCAGCGCAGGGGTGAGGAAGGTGGTGGTGCCGCCGCGGGCCAGGACGATCGTGTCCTGCACGTCGCCGGAGCCGACGAACGCGATGACCGCCTTGGGCGTGTCGAGGAAGACGATCGGCCCCTCGACGGTGCCGTCGTCCTCGTAGACGCTGATCCCGGTGCCGACCTGGGTGTACTCCGTGTGCTGCATGGCTCTCTCGTTCTCCCTTGTGGTGGTTGCGTCTTACCGCACGCCCAGCAGCCCGCCGTCGACGCGGATGTCGATGGCGTTGATCCAGCTCGCCTCTTCGGACAACAGGAAGGCGATGAGCGGCGCCATGTCGCCGGGGTGCCCGTAACGCCCGACGATGCCCGTGGCCGCGTCCATCCGGTCCTGGCCCATGGACTGCGTGAAGTCGCCGAGGATCGGCGTGTCCGTCGGGCCGGGGCTGACGCTGACCGCGCGCACCCCGTGCGCCAGCCCGGTCCGGGCGTGGCGGAGGGTAAGGGCGAGCAGCGCCTTCTTGGTGAAGTCGTAGGTCGGGCTGCCGCCCCGTCCGGCGTCGGTCAGCCAGGCCTGGGCGGTGGCGTCGTCCTCGGTGTCCAGCACGGTCTTCACGTCCTCGTCGGAGCGGTCCGAGCGGTGGGCGGCGACCGACGCCACGTGGACGATCGCTCCGCCGCGGACGATCCGGGGCAGGAGCGCCGCGCCGAGCCGGCGGGGGGCCAGCAGGTTGACGGCGAGCACGCGGTCGGGCGGGTGGGTGCCCGGGACGCCGGCGACGCTGGCCACGCCGCCCAGCGCGTCCGGGAGCGCGGCGAGGGCGGCGTCGATCGCGGCCGCGTCGGCCAGGTCGCAGGCCCGCGTGTCCACGCCGTCGGGCCCGTCGGCGTGGCGGTCCAGGCCGATCACGGTACGGCCGTCGGCGACCAGGCGCGCGGCGACGGCGTGCCCGATCCCCGAGGCGCAGCCGGTGACCAGGACGGGCGGCGCGTCAGACACCGAGCACCGCCTTGGTCTCCACGAACTCCTCCAGGCCGAAGCGTCCGAGCTCACGCCCGAGTCCCGACAGGCCGTACCCGCCGAACGGGGCGCCGAGGCTGTCGCGGGTGGCGACGGCGTTGACCTTGACCTGCCCGCAGCGCAGGCGGCCCGCGACGGCGGCGGCGCGCGTGGGGTCGGTGGTGAACAGCTCGGCGGAGAGGCCGTAGTCGGTGGCGTTGGCCAGGCGCACACCGTCATCCTCGCCGTCGTAGGCGGTGATGGCCAGGACGGGACCGAAGACCTCCTCGCGGTGCACGCGCATGGCCGGGGTGACGTCGGCCAGCAGGGTGGGCTTGACCCAGAAGCCATGAGGGCCTGTGTCCGGCGGCGCGCCCGTGCCGCCACTGACCACCCGCGCGCCGTCGGTCTCCGCGTCACGGATGTGGGCGTGGATGCGGTCGCGCGCGGCGCCCGAGATGACCGGCCCCATCGTCGACGACGGTTCCAGCGCCGGGCCGACCCGCAGGGCGGCGGCGACCTCGCCGGCGTAGGCGATGGCGTCGTCCGCGAGGGCGCGGGGCAGCAGCAGCCGCGTCGGTGCGTTGCACGCCTGGCCGCTGTTGAAGCAGCAGCGCTCGACGGTGTGGCGGACGGCGGCGGCGACGTCGGCGTCGTCGAGGACCAGGCTCGGGGACTTGCCGCCGAGCTCCAGGCAGGCGCGCTTGACCGCCTCACCGGTGATCGCGCCGACGCGGCGCCCGGCGGCGACCGACCCGGTGAGCGAGACGACGTCGACGCCGGGATGCGACACGAGCGCCTCGCCGGTGACCGGACCGGTGCCGTGGACGACGGTGAGCACGCCGTCGGGCAGGCCGGCGTCCGCGGCGGCGTCGACGAGGTGCTGCACGCACAGCGGCGCCAGCTCGCTGGGCTTGAGGACCACGGTGCAGCCCACGGCCAGCGCCGGCCCGAGCTTGGCGGCGATCTGGTGCAGCGGGAAGTTCCACGGGGTGATCGCGGCCACGACGCCGGCGGGCTCGCGCAGGATGGTGGCACCGCCCTCGCGGGCGCTGAACGCGAAGACTCGGGCGGAGGCGACGGTCGCGCGCAGCACGGCGACGGGCAGCGCGGCCTGCACCGCCGTGGCCTGCGCGAGGGGCATCCCGAGCTCGCGGGCCAGGGTGTCCCCGATCGCCGTGGCGCGCGCGGCGAGGCCGTGCGCCAGCGATTCCAGCGCGGCCAGGCGCGCGTTCGGCGGCGTGGCCGCCCAGCCCGGGAAGGCCGCACGCGCGGCGCCGACCGCAGCGGCGACCCCGTCCGGTCCCGCCTCGGGGACCGCGCCGAGGACCGCCTCGGTGCTCGGGTCCACCACGTCGATCACGCGCGGACCTCGACGTGTTCAGAACGAGGACGCGGCATCAAACGACCTCGACCGGCAGGCGCTTTATGCCGCGGAAGAAGTTGGACCGCAGGCGCACGGGGTCGCCGGTCACCGCGATGCTCAGGTCCCGGCGGACGAGCTCCTCGACGAGGATCTCGCCCTCCAGGCGGGCCAGGTGGGACCCGATACAGAAGTGCGGTCCCCAGCCGAAGCCCAGGTGCTTGTTCGGCGTGCGGTCCAGGAGCAGCCGGTCGGGCTCGTCGAAGACGCGCTCGTCGCGGTTGGCCGAGGTGAACCACAGCACGACCTTGTCACCCGCCCGCACCTGCCGGCCGTGGAGCTGGACGTCGCGTGTGGCCGTCCGGCGCATGCAGACGATGGGGGACACCATCCGCACGATCTCCTCGATGGCCTGGCGGGGTCTGACGAGCCCGGCCTGCAGCCGCTCGCGCTCGCCCGGGTTCTCGTGCAGCAGCAACGCGCTGCCGGTCATCATGTTGCGCGTCGTCTCGTTGCCGGCGACGAGGAGCACGAGGTAGTAGGGGTCCAGCTCGTCGCGCTCCAGGCGCTGCCCGTCGATCTCCCCGTGGACGAGGACGCTGATGAGGTCGTCCCGCGGGCGGGCGCGGCGCTCCTCGGTCAGCGCGTGGAAGTAGTCGAAGACCTCGGTGCGCACACGGTCCACGACGGCCGGGTCGGCGACGTAGTCGGGATCCGTCTGCCCCGACATCACGTTCGTCCACTCCAGCAGGCGGTGGACGTCCTCCTTCGGCGCCCCGAGCATCGTCCCGAACACGAGGATCGGGATCTGCATCGTCGCGGTGGCCACGAGGTCGCACGCGCCCGCAGTCGTGAGCGTGTCCAGGTGCTCGGTGACGACCTCCCGCGCCCGTCCCTCCATCCGCTCGACGCGCTCGCGGGCGAACTCCGTGGTCAGCAGGCCGCGCAGCGGCTTGTGCCGCGGCGGGTCCATGTTGTGGATCGACGGCTTGCCGTGGCCCTCGGCGCGGCGGCTCTGGATCTGGGTGCCCTGGGCGCTGGAGAACGTCTGCCAGTCCGAGCCGGCGGCCTTGACGTCGGCGTAGCGGGTCAGGGACCAGAAGCCGGGCCCGTCCTCCTCGTCGTTCCAGTGGCAGGGATCCTCGTCGCGGAGGGCACGGAACAGGTCGCCGTCCCGCCCGTCGACGAACGCCTCCAGCTCCATGAGATCGATGTCCGGCCCCTGCATGACCCTCTCTTCGTCACCGTTTGCGACTGCGACATCACATTCGCATGATCGGGCCCGTCGTGTCAAGCTGGCGGAGTGAGCGAGACCGCCACCCGGGGCAACGCCCGTGGCCGGGCCTCGCGGGCGCGGCTGATCGAGGCGGCCCGCGTCTGCTTCGGCGAGCGGGGCTACGCCGCCACCCGCGTGGCGGACCTCACCACCGGCGCGGGGATGTCCCAGGCGGGCTTCTACCGCCACTTCCCCGACAAGGGCGCGATCCTCCTGGAGGCGCTGCGCGAGCCGCTGGACGCGCTGCTGGCCGCCACCGGCCCGCTGACCGAGGGCAGCTCGGTGGACCACGAGTCCATCGTCGCGCGCAACACGGAGTTCTTCCGCGTCTACGCCGGGCACCGCCAGGTCCTCCGCGTCCTCCGTGAGCTTGCCGCCGCCCACGAGCCCGGCCTGGACGCCGTGTGGCTCGACGTGCGTCGGGGCTTCGTCACGCGCATCGAGCGCTGGCTGCGCCGCCTGCAGCGCGCCGGGACGCTGGAGACCTCGAACGTCAAGCTGCTCGCCGACGCGCTCGGCGGGGTGCTGGACCAGCTGGCCTACACGCGCCTGGCGCTCGCAACCAGACGGCCGTCCGACCGAGACATCGCCGCGCTCGGCCGTGTCTCCGGCGAGATCTGGTCGCGGACGCTGCAGGTCCCCGGCCGCTGACGCGACCGGCGGGGCGTCGGCACGCGCCGTCCACTCGGTGGCCGTCGATGGGACGACCGCCGCGATCTCGGGTATACAGGCCACATGTCATCGGTGATCCTGTGTGGTGTGGACGAAGGCGACGCGGCATCCGAGCGGCCGCTGCGGATCGCCGCGGACCTCGCCGAGCGCCTCGGCGAGCGACTCGTCGTCGGGACGGTCACCACGGTCCCGGCCTTCGTGCCCGGGCTGCCGTCGATGGGCGTCCCCGCCGGCGGCCTGGCCCTCGGGATGCCGCCGCCCGTCGTCGTGGGGGCAGAGGCGGCCAGTTCCGACGAGCGTACCGAGCGCGAGCGCGAGCGCGTCCGCGCCCTCGCGCAGCGGGCCGGGGTACCGGACGACGCCGAGGTCGTCGTGCATCCCGCCGTCTCCCCGCAGGAGGGCCTGCGCGAGCTCGCCCTGATCCGCGGCGCGAGCATGCTCGTCGTCGGCTCCCACGGCCACGGCGCCGTCCACGCCGCCCTGCTCGGCAGCACCTCTCACGCCCTGGCGGCCCACCCGCCCTGCCCGGTGCTCGTCGTCCCGCCGCCGGCCGAGGACGACGGGGGCTGACCCGCCGCACGTCGCGCCTCGCTGACGGCCCCGCCCGGCGTCAGCCGCGCTGCAGCACCCGGACGTGCAGCCACACCGCGTGCATCGCGGCGTTGAAGACCATGCCCGCCGCGGTGAACACGCCCCGGCGAGACATGCCACGATCGCGCCGGGCACACACGCCGCCACGCTGGTGCGCCCGGCGACCGAGCCACGCTCGCGAAACACCACACCGGTCGCAGTCCGGGCCAGTGATTCGTGGGCGCTAGCGTCAGGCGCATGGAACAACGCACCCTCGCGCGCACCGGCGTGCACGTCAGCCCCCTGTGCCTCGGCGCGATGATGTTCGGCGCGTGGGGTGAGACCGACCACGACAAGTGCGTGAAGATCATCCATCGCGCGCTGGACGCCGGGATCAACTTCATCGACACCGCCGACGTCTACGCCCGCGGCGAGTCCGAGACGATCGTCGGCAAGGCGCTGGCCGGTGGCCGCCGGGACGATGTCGTCCTGGCCACGAAGTTTCACGGTGCGATGGGCGACGACGCCAACGAGGCCGGCAACTCGCGGCGCTGGGTCTTCCGCGAGGTCGAGGCGTCGCTCAAGCGCCTGGGCACCGACTGGATCGACCTCTACCAGGTGCACCGCTGGGACCACTGGACCGACCACGAGGAGACGCTCGGCGCGCTCTCAGACCTCGTCGCCCAGGGCAAGATCCGCAGCATCGGCTCGTCCACCTATCCGGCGGCGCACATCGTCAAGGCCCAGTGGGTGGCGCGCGACCGTGGGCTGCAGCGCTTCGTCTGCGAGCAGCCGCAGTACTCGCTGCTGAACCGCGCCGTCGAGGCCGACGTGCTGCCCACGTGCCTGGAGCACGACATGGGCGCCATCGTGTGGAGCCCGCTGGCCGGCGGCTGGCTGTCAGGCCGCTGGCGCAAGGGTGCGGACGACGACGACCTCACGTCCAGACGCTCGCAGATGATGCCCGACCGCTACGACCTGTCGATCCCCGCCAACCAGGCCAAGCTCGACGCCGCCGACGCGCTGGGAACGCTCGCCGACGAGGCGGGCATGACGCTCATCGAGCTGGCCCTGGCCTTCGTCATCCGCCACCCGGCCGTGACCGCGGCGATCATCGGGCCGCGCACCATGGAGCACCTGGAGTCCCAGATCACCGCCGCCGACGTGCAGCTCGGCGACGACGTGCTGGACCGCATCGACGAGATCGTCACGCCGGGCCTCAACGTCAACCCGGACGAGACCGGCTGGACGAACCCGGCCCTGGCGCCCGCCGCGCGCCGGCGCTGAGCACCGCGATGCCCGTCGACGTCGAGCTGCTGTTCTGGGACGGGTGCCCGTCGCACCCGCAGGCCCGCGCCGAGCTGGAGGCCGCGATGGCCGATCTCGGCCTGGACCCGGCGCAGCTCGTGGTCACCGAGGTGCCCACCGATGACGCTGCGTCCGCCAACGGCTTCGTCGGCTCGCCGACGATCCGCATCGACGGCGTCGACGTCCAGCCCGTCGACGATCCGCCCGCCCTGACCTGCCGCGTCTACCGCCTGCGCGACGGGCGCTTCTCACCCACCCCCGACCCGGCCGACGTGCACGACGCGTTGGCCCGAGCCTTCAAGGACCAGCCCACATGACCGCCATCGGCCAGACCGCACCCGCCTTCGAGCTTCCCGACACCGCCGGCCAGCCCCACGGCCTCACCGGCGCGCCCGCCACCGTGCTCGTGTTCACCTGCAACCACTGCCCGTACGCGCTGGCCTGGCACGAGCGGATGCTCGGCCTCGCGCGCGACTACGCCGAGCGTGGCGTCAAGGTCCTGGCCATCAACGCCAACGACGCCGCGACCCACCCGCGCGACTCGCTGGAGGCGATGCGCGAGCGCGTGGAGGCCGGCGACCTGGGCGACGTGCCCTACCGTCACGACGAGTCCCAGCAGGTGGCCCGCGACTACGACGCGCGCACGACGCCCGATGTGTTCATCCTCGACGCCGACGGGAGGCTGCGCTACCGCGGCGCCCTGGACGCAGACCACGGCGACCCGTCGCTGGACGCCGCCTGGGCCCGCGCCGCCCTGGACGCGATCCTCGACGGACGGGACCCGGAGACCGCCGAGACCAAGCCGGTCGGTTGCTCGATCAAGTGGCGCAAAGGCTGAGCACGCCTCCGGGCTTCACAGCCCCCAGCCCCCACCTGCCGAACACGCATCGTGCCCACCCCTGGGCGGGCACGATCAGCGTTGCGCGGCGGGGCAGGTCGGTCGCTGCGCTGCGCTCGGCGCTGTCCGCCGGGCCGGTGAGATCATCGTTGCGTCGCGTGACGATCACCATGCCCGACACGACGTTCGACCGCGTGCAGGCGACGGTGGAGCGGGGGGCCGGTTCGAACGCTGATCTGCCCGGTCGGGGGCAGGTAGGACGCGGGTTCGACGGGGACAGGCCACTGGTGTCGTGGCCGCTGACAGCTGACGCAGGCATACGGCGCGCCAGGTGTCATCGGACGCCGCCCGCCGCGCCCGCCACCGGGCGTGGCGCACGACCGGACCGCCCTGGCGTCGATGCGTCAGGGACCGGCCGGCGGCGGTCACCCGCGACAGCACCGGGGGCCGGGTCGTTCGAACCGAACGACAAAGCCCATGCCGCGCGGCGGGCCGCGGGACACTTCCGCGGAGGAAGCGCGATCCTCCGCCGAATCGACGACATCGGCGCCGGAGTAACCGCCCGGCAGGCGTCGAACGCTGGTCGTGTGCGGCCGTGGGTGGGCAGGATCAGCGTTCGGCGGTGAGGTGCGACCGTGGCCGGACGCGCCCGCCGTCGTCAGCCTGGGTGTGAGCGCGGCGTGTACACCTGGCCGGTGCCGGCCAGGACACGGGTCTGGGAGGACCCCACGATGAGTAGCGTGCGCATGTCCACGACCCCCGGGTCCAGGTCGCCGAGGGTGGTGACGGTGATTGCCTCAGCCGACGGGTCACCGACCGCCCGCGCGACGACGACCGGGGTGTCGGCCGCGCGGTGCTCGCGCAGCACGGCCACGGCGCGATCGAGCTGCTCGCGCCGCGTCTTGGAGGCCGGGTTGTAGAGCGCGAGCGCGAAGTCGGCGCGGGCCGCGGCGGCCAGGCGGCGCTCGATCACCGGCCACGGCTTGAGGATGTCCGACAGCGAGACGACGGCGAAGTCGTGCCCGAGCGGGGCGCCGACGCGCGCGGCGGCGGCCTGCATCGCCGACAGCCCCGGGACCACCCGGACGTCCACCGCCGCGAGCGGGTCACCGGCCAGCCCGTCGAGCGCCTCGAGCACCGCGGCGGCCATCGCGAAGATCCCCGGGTCCCCCGAGGAGACGACGGCGACGTGCCGGCCGCCGGCGGCGAGCTCGAGCGCATGGCGGGCGCGTTCGGCCTCGACCCGGTTGTCGGTGGCGAAGCGCTCCTGCCCCGGGCGCACCGGGACGCGGTCGACGTAGGTCTGGTAGCCGACGATGACCTCGGCGGAGGCCAGGACGTCCGCCGCCTCGGGCGTCAGCCACTGCGTCCCCGCGGGACCGAGCCCGACGACGCTCACGCGCCCGTCGGGCACCGGCGCGACGGGGTCCGGCGGCGGCTCCGTAGCGCTCCCGGCGCGCGCGACGGCGGCCGGAACGGTGGTGTCGACCTCCGACCGCCACGTCGTCGGCACGAGCACCAGCGACATGTACGGCACCGTGCCCGCGTCGACGTCGCGCAGCGGCGCGGAGCGCTGCGCCGGGGCGCTGGCCCGTTCGACGTAGACCGCCTCCCCGGCCACGCCGGCGCGCTCGGCCGCCTCGCGCACCCCGCCGAACGTCCGGCCGAGCTTCATGACCACGGCGGCGTCGGCGGCGCGCAGGCGGGCGGCCAGCACATCCGGCGGCAGCGTGCCGGGCAGGATCTCCAGGATGTCGTCGCGCTTGACCAGTGGGGTGCCTGTCGCCGCCGACGCGGCGCTGAACGACGTGACGCCCGGGACGACCTCGGTGACGTACCGGCCGGACAGGCGCTCGTGCAGGTACATGTACGAGCCGTAGAAGAACGGGTCGCCCTCGCAGAGGACGACGACGTCGCGCCCGGCGTCCAGGTGCCCGGCCAGCGCCGCCGCGGAGGCGTCGTAGAAGTCGACGATCGCCGCCTCGTAGCCGCCCGGGTGGTCGGTGTCCTCGACGGTCACCGGGTAGACCATCGGCACCTCGATGACGCCCTCACGCAGGTGCGGCGCCGCGATCGTCCGGGCCACGCCGCCCGTGGTCGAGCGGCGGGCGATGGGGAAGGCGACGACGTCGGCGGCCGCGATCAGCCGCTGCGCCTTGAGGGTGACGAGCTCGGGGTCGCCGGGCCCGACACCGACGCCGGACAGGTGGCCGGGACGGCCGCCGCCCGGCTGTGAGGAAGGACTCATTCGGCGGCGCTGGCCAGGGCGTTGACGGCGGCGGCGGCGATCGCGCTGCCGCCCCGGCGCCCGTGGACGACGAGGTGCTCGAGCCCGAGCGTGTTCGCGGCCAGCGCCACCTTGGACTCGGCCGCCCCGATGAAGCCGACGGGGATCCCGATGACCGCCGCCGGCCGCGGTCCGCCGGCCGCGACGAGGTCGAGCAGATGGAACAGCGCAGTGGGGGCGTTGCCGACGACGACGACGGCGCCCGCCAGGCGGTCGCGCCACAGCTCCACGGCGGCGGCCGTTCGCGTGTTGCCGAGCTGCTGCGCCAGGTCGGCCACGCGCGGGTCGGTGAGCGTGCACACGACCTCGTTGGCGGCGGGCAGCCGCCGCCGGGTGACGCCGGAGGCCACCATGTTCGTGTCGCACAGCACGGGTGCGCCCGCTCGCAGGGCGGCCTCGGCGGCGGGGGCGAAACCGTCGGACGCGGCGATGTCGGCGACGAGGTCGACCATCCCGCAGGCGTGGATCATGCGGACGATCGTGCGCTCGAGGATCGGCTCGACGCCGCGCAGGTCGGTCTCGGCGCGGATGGTGGCGAATGAGCGGCGGTAGATCTCCGCGCCGTCACGGACGTAGTCGGTCACCCCGTGGGCTCCTCGTGGGGGCGCAGGTGCTCCAGCGCCGCGTCGACGTCGGGGACGGGCCGGGCCACCCGGCCGTCAGGGTGGGCGACATCGAGCCCGCCTGCGTCGAGTGCGCGCACGACGACGGCACCCGACGGGGTGCCGCAGCCGCGCTCGCAGGCCACCCAGTGCTCGCGCGGCCCGGACGCGCCGCCGCCGCGGTCGCCGGCGCGCCGCGCGGCAGCGCCCCGGACATCGAGCCAGGCGCTCGCGCAGGCGCCCGCGCCGGCACACGCCGACAGGCCCGCCCACCCGGACGCCGGGTCGGCGCTGAAGCCCAGCGCCTCCAGTTCGGCGACGGCCGCAGCGGCCTCGGCGGCCGGAACGTCCACCACGGTGAGGGTGCGCTCCGGGCTCAGCCGCACCGCCGCACCGGTCCGTCGGGCCAGCGCGGCCAGGGGGCGCAGCGCCGCGGCCGGCAGGCGGTTCAGGGGGGCGAGGACCGTGATCGCGCGGCGGCCGTCGACCTGGAACGTGGCGCCGATGCCGACCGCCGCCACGCCCGCGGGGGAGGCGGTGGTGCCGACCAGGGCCGCGTCGCGGATGGGGCCGGCGGTGGCGGTCGTGGGATCGGCCACCGCGAGCGTCCCCCCGAGCGCGGCGGCGACGCGGACAGCACCGTCGGGCAGGTCGGCGATTCGCCAGGCGCCGCTGTCGCCGGCCACCGCAAGGAAGCCGCGCGCCGCGTCCAGAGCCAGGGACGCCGCCCGTGCGGGGTCCGCGACGAGCGTCGTCGGCGCGCCGGCCAGACGCAATCGCAGGGCATCGCCCGGCTCGGCGACGAGCGTCACGTCGGCGCGGTGGTCGGCGAGCGTGCCACTGCCGTCGTCGACGGCGAAGAGGAACCGGCCGGGGAGAACGGCCAGCCCCGGGTCCGCACACAGGCCGGCGTCCAGCGCGGCCACCAGCGCGTCGCCGTCGACCACGGCGCCGGGGTGCCGCGGTCCCAGGGGCCCGGCCACCACGTTGCGCACCCGGTCGTGCTCGAGCGACGGCAGCAGCCCGGCCGCGGCCAGGACCGCCGCCACGATCTCCCCGTCGCCGGCGTCCAGCCCCCGCACCTGCACGCTCGCACGGGACGTGATCTCCACCAGGCCGTTCCCGCGTGCCGCCAGGTCGGCGATGGCCTCCAGCCCGGCCGCCGATACCCGCCCGCCGGGCAGGCGCGCCCGCGCCAGCGCGCCGTCGGCCGCGACGTGCAGGCGCAGCGCGCCCGGGCAGCGGTCAGGCGCGACGGTGACGCCGGACGGCAGCTGCGACCTGACGGTCATGCGGGGCGCCCGGCACGCGGGAACGCGGACCCGGCGGCGGTGGCTCGGTGCATCGAGGTGACCTCCTGGGAAGAACGCGTTCCCGAAACGTAGACGGCGGACACACCGGCCCCAGTTCCTGACTTCTGCGCGGACCACAGAACGCCTCAACTCGGGCGGACCGACGGCGGCGGCAGTCACAGTGGCGCGACCGTCCCGAGCTTGCATCGGGTTCCTGGAGCCGGCGCGCTGACGTGGGGCAGCATATCCCGTGCGCGATCCCCCGGGCGCTGCCGTTGCCGGTATGCTGCCGCCACGCCTGACGGCGGAGGAAGCCGGTGCAACGCCGGCGCGGTCGCGCCACTGTGAACCGGGGCCTCAACACCCGGAAGCCAGACACTCCACCGTCACGCGCACCCATCCACAGACGGGACGCGTGATCCCGAGGAGGCCCAGCATGTCCGAAGCCGTCATCCAGGCCGAGCAGGGAGCCGTCACCGGCCCGATCGCCTCGCCCAAGGAGCTCCTGCCCTACGTGATCTTCGCGGGCGTGCTGCTCTCGCTGCTCGTGTACTTCGCCGGCGCCGAGCAGGGCGCCGTCGCGATGATCGGTGGCAGCGGCGCGCACGAGCTCGTGCACGACGCGCGCCATCTGCTCGGCTTTCCCTGCCACTGACCGAGGGTCGGTCCCATGGTTCGCTCCCTCCTGATCCGGGGGATGCTCGTCGGCCTGCTGGCCGGCCTGCTGGCGTTCGCCGTCGCCTACCTGCTCGGTGAGCCCCAGGTCCAGAAGGCCATCGACTTCGAGGAGTTGATGTCCGCGCGCGCGGACAGGGCCCCGGCCGCGGAGATCGTCAGCCGCGGCACGCAGCGCACGTTCGGGCTGCTGCTGGGCACCGTCGCCGTCGGGGTCGGTCTGGGCGGCATCTTCGCGCTCGTCTACGCCTACGCCTACGGCCGCATCAGCGTCGTCGGCGCCCGGGCGACCGCTACGGTCATGGCCCTCGTCGCCTTCGCGACGATCACGCTGGTGCCGTTCACCAAGTACCCGGCCAACCCGCCCGGGGTCGGCAGCGGTGACACGATCGACAAGCGTACGCTGCTGTTCTTCGCGATGGTCACGATCACGGCGCTGGCCTTCGTCGCGGCCTCCCGGATCCGGAGCGAAGCCCGAGAGCGGCTCGGCAGCTGGAACGCGGTCATCGCCGCCGCTGCCGTCTTCGTGGTGCTCATCGCGGTCGCCGAGCTGATCCTGCCGGCGGTGCGTGAGATCCCACGGGCCTTCCCCGCCGACGTGCTCTACCGCTTCCGCATCGCGTCGCTGGCCACCAACGCCACGCTGTGGCTGACGATCGGTCTGGGGTTCGGGGCGGCGTCCGAGCGGCTGCTGAGCCCGTCCCCCGCGCGGGCGCGGTGACGAACGCCCAGCTGACGTAGCGGGTTGCGCGGCGGCGCCTGACGGGCAAGACTCGACCCAGGGCCAACGCGTCAGAAGAGGACCACCGTCATGAGCACCACCGAGCGCACGTACGAGCAGGCCGTCGCCGACCACCGCTGGGAGGTCCCCGCGCGCTACAACATCGCGCAGGACGTCTGCGAGAAGCACCCGCCGGACAAGCCGGCGATGATTCACGAGGACCACGACGGGACGGTCCGGGAGGTCGCGTGGGGCGAGCTGCAGGACCTGTCCAACCGGGCGGCCAACCTGCTCGCCGCCGCCGGGGTCGCCAAGGGCGACCGCGTCGCCGTCGTCCTGCCGCCGACGCCGGAGACCGCGGCGATCTTCTTCGGGACGTGGAAGCTCGGCGCCGTGCTGTTGTCGATGTCCGTCCTCTACGGCGACGACGGCATCCGCCACCGTCTCACCGACTCGCAGGCCAAGGTCCTGGTCACCGACGCGGCCAACGTCGGGCGCTTCGACGGATCGCTCGTAGAGACCGTCATCGTGCTGGACCCCGAGACGCTCGCCGACGCCGACCCCACCGAGGTCCTCGCGGACACGCGCGCCGACGACCCCGCGCAGCTCTACTACACCTCCGGCACCACGGGGACGGCGAAGGGCATCCTCCACGCCCACCGCTACCTGCTGGCCCACAACGAGTTCGTCTACAGCCACGACGTGCAGGACGGCGAGCGCTTCCACGGGATGGGCGAGTGGGCGTGGGCGGCGGGCATCTCCCCGCTGCTGGGCCCGTGGCGCCTCGGGGCGCTGCAGTGCGTGCTCCAACGTCAGGGCGGCTTCGACGCGCACCGGCAGCTGGACTTCCTCTCCCGGCATCAGGTCACCAACGTCTTCACCACGCCGACGGCGATGCGCTCGATGATGTCGATCCGGGACGCTGGGACGCAGCACCCGCAGTGCTTCCGGGTGGTGTGCTCCGCCGGCGAGCCGCTGAACCCCGAGGCGATCCGCTGGTTCCGCCAGCAGTACGGCCTGACCGTCCTGGACTACTACGGGATGACCGAGAGCTACCCGATGGTCGCCAACTACCCGTTCATGGAGGTCCGCGAGGGGTCGATGGGCAAGCCGATGCCCGGCTGGGAGATGGCGATCCTCGACGAGGACGACCGCCCGGTCACCGAGCCCGGCACCCGCGGGGAGATCGCGCTCAAGGCGCGCTCGAACCCCCACTACCCGCTGGGGTACTGGAACCGCGACGAGGACACCGAGCGCGTCTTCGGGGGCGAATGGTTCCGGACGGGGGACGCCGCCTCCGCCGACGAGGACGGCTACTACTGGTACGAGGGCCGCGCGGACGACCTGATCATCGCCGCCGGGTACCGGATCGGCCCGTTCGAGGTCGAGTCCGCCTGCCTCGAGCACGACGCCGTCGCCGAGGCCGCCGCGGTCGGCTCCCCGGACGAGCGGCGCGGCCACGTCGTCAAGGCCTTTGTCGTGCTCTCCTCCGGGCACGATCCGTCGGAGGAGCTGGCCGAGGAGATCAAGGGCTTCGTCCGCGAGCGCCTGTCGGCCTACGCCTACCCGCGGATCGTCGAGTTCGTCGACGACCTGCCCAAGACGCTGACCGGGAAGATCCGCCGCATCGAGCTGCGCCAGCAGGAGGCCGAGCGCGTCAAGAACGCCGGCGGCTGAGCCGCACCGGTGCGCCGAGTGCGCTTTGGCGTCCGAGGGGTGGTCCACAAAAGCGCACTCGGCGGATCCAGCCCGCGTGCGCCACGCCGACGATGGCTATACGGCGCTGAAGGCGTATATACTGGGGCGGTGGGCAAGCACCTCATCGACCTCGACGAGCGCGCGCTGAGTGCGGCGCGGTCGGAGCTGGGTACGACGACGATCAAGGACACCGTCAACGAGGCGCTGCGCCGGGCGACGGCTCAGCGCGAACGCGAGGTGGCCGCCGCGCTGGACGTGCTCGCCGGCGCCGAGCTCGGCGATCGGGACGACGCGTGGCGCTGAGCTTCCTGCTGGACACGAGCGTGCTCAAGCGCCTCGGCCGTCCTCAGGTGCGCGCCGTGGTGGGGCCGCTGGCGGCCGCCGGACAGCTCGGTCGCCCGACGATCTGTGACCTGGAGGTGGGCTTCTCGGCCCGGAACGCCGTGGAGTGGGACCGGCTGGTCGAGGCACTGTGCGTTTTTGACCGTGTCGAGACGACGCCCGCCCACGTGCTTCGCGCCCTTCAGGTGCAGCGTCTGCTCGCCGCGCGCAGTCAACGTGGGCGCAAGATCCCCGACCTGCTGATCGCCGCCGCAGCCGAGCAACTGAACGTACCCGTCCTGCACTACGACGCCGACTTCGACGCGATCGCCGCGGTCACCGGCCAGCGCTGTTCGTGGGTCGTGCCCGCCGGCAGCGTGGACTGATGCGAGGCTCGCCCTCAGAGCATCACAAGGGACAGCGTCGGATCCAGGCGCCGCAGATCGTCCGGGTCGGTGGTCGCCACCGCCTGCCCCGTCCGCCGGGCGCACAGCACCACGTGCGCGTCCACGACGTCTGCGGTCCCCGACACGGCCAGCAGGCGTCCCACGCCGGTCGCGTCGACGCGGTCAAGCGCCACGACGTCGGTCGTCGGCTGGCGGACCAGGCGGGCGAGTCGGGCCTGGCGAGAGGGGTCACGGACACCCTGGGCAAGCGCCGTGGCGGGGATGGTGACCACGCCGGACGTCTCGTGCGCGCGAGCGAGCAGGGCGAGGACCCGCCGGTCGCCGCGATCCAGGGCGATGAGCGCGCCCGCGTCGAGGGTGACGCCACGGGTCATGCGGCGTCGGCGTGCCCGGCACCCTCGAGGACGCCGTCCGCCCACGCGCGCTCCTGCGTCGACAGCTCACCACCGGTGTCCGCGAGCGCCTCGCGCAACGCCGCGTCCCAGCCGGCCGCATCGTCGAGGGCTACGCCCACGGCGTGCTGCACAAAGCCGGACACCGACGTGGCCTGGCCGGAATCGACCCGCCGACGCACCTCGTCGAGGGTTGTCGCCGCCAGGGTGATGGTCACCTTCCGCGTCGTCGCCATACCACAGACCATACCGTGCTTCGGCAGTGTGAAGTGGGCGCCGGCGCGCGGATGTCCCCCTGGGCCGGGGCACGGGGTTTGCGTGCGCCGCCCGGCTACAGGCTGGCGGGCGGCAGCAGCGCGTCGAGCTTGGACTGGGTGCGCATCTCCGCCAGGATGCGCTCCAGCCGCGGCTCGTCGTCGACGTCGACGTGCGTCATCGTCGCCGCCACCGCCGGGTGCACCGACGCGACCAGCCGGTGCATCTCGTGGGCGACGGCCCGGTAGGACGGGTGGCCCTCGTGCCCGGAGCGCAGCTCGATGAGCTGCATCGCCTCACGCGCGTTGAGGTCCAGCACGTAGCGCATCCGGTAGCCGAGGCACAGTGCGTACATGGCCACGCAGGCGTCGTGGCCGTCGTCGCGCAGCCGCTGATGGGTGACCCGGGAGAGGTCCAGCGCACGCCGGTACTCGCTGCCGCAGCCGGCGAGGTCGACCTCCTCCGGGACGCCCGCCCCGAGGTCACAGGTCAGCTTCTGCCACTGCACCGTGAGCATGCGGTGGCGCTGCAGGTCGCGGAACGCGCCGTAGTCGGACACGATCTCGAAGCGGTAGCGCAGCGCCTCGTACCCCCGCCCGGGACGGTGGCGCCGGTTGCGCCGCTCCCCGACGAGGTCGCTGAGCAGGGTGGCGCGCTCGTCGCCTGACAGGGCTGACAGCCGTATGCGGGCGTCGTCCTCGCCGACGCCCGAGGCCTCGAACAGCAGCGCCGCCAGCAGGGCGTCCTCGTCACCGTCGACGTGCAGCAGGCGCACCGACGGTCGGTCGGACCCCTCGCGCGTCGGCCGGTCCAGGCCCAGGCGCGTCACCCAGCGCGCGGCGGCGGCGTCCCGCTCGCGCAGGTAGCCGATCCACTCGCCGCCGCGGTCCGGGCGGGGGATCCGGGAGACGAACGAGGGCATGACGCCGCGGACCGCGTCGAGGATCATGTCGCCGCACTCGCGCGCCTCGGGCAGCGGGTGGGCGAGGAGGTGGAGGATGAGCTGCTCGTAGGTCTGGCCGCTGGCGTAGATGCCCATGTGCGACAGCGAGGCGGCGGGCAGCAGGCCGCGCACGAGGTCCAGGGCCTTGGCCCTGATCGCACGGTCGCGGGCCGGGCCGGGGTCCCCGGGGAACGAGACGTCCACCCACGCGCCCACGCGTGGCAGCAGGTCCGAGTAGGTCGAGAAGATCTCGTCCATCGACTGCTCGTAGGCGCGCCCGAGCGCCGGGTCGCGGTAATAGCGGTACCGGGGCGCTCGGCCGTCGGAGTCCATCGGCGCGTCGTAGGCGATGTAGCGCGTGGACTGCTCCAGGTAGGCGCCCAGGCGCGGGCGCTGCAGCACCTTGGTCAGCACGTTGGACACCCACTCGCAGGCGACGTGCGCGCCGCCGAGCTGCGCGACGCTGTCGTCGCCGTAGCCGACGAAGATCCGCTCGTAGAGCTCGGCGGCGCGCCGGCCCTCCGGGTCGGTGCCGCCGTCGACATGAACGGCGGGCAGGGAGTCCGCGAACTCGTCCAGGAACATCCGCCGCAGCGTCCCCGGGTACCGCGAGTAGCGCGCGAACATCGCGCCCTTGACCGTCTCCGGCAGGTTCGTGAGAGCGAAGACCGGACGGTCGAGGTTCGTGACGTGCGGGGCGAGCCGGGCGGCCTCGTCCGGGGTGAAGCTGTCGACGGGATGGTCCATGCCGGACGTCGACCCTAGCGGTCCGGGCTGCGCCGGCGGGGTGCGGTGGCGGGCGCGCCGATGACGATCAGAAGATGTTCGTGAGCGACGCCCCGGCGCGCTGCACGAAGTCGAACAGTGGCTGGGGGATGACCCCGAAGAAGATCGTGGCAGCGCCGAAGAGGACGGCGACGAAGGTCAGCTCCCAGGCCGGGCCGGAGGGGGCCGGGACCACCGCGTCGTCCGCGACGGCGTCCGGGGCGTCCGGGGCGCCGCCGGCCAGTGCGGGCAGCGCCGGTCCGCCGGTGGACGGGGCGCGCTTCACCGCGACGGCCGGGGTCCAGATCGCCGCCACGACCTTCAGGTAGTAGCCGAGGGAGATCATCGAGCCGACCACGATGACGATGCCCAGCCACGCGTAGTCGCCGTCGACGGTGGCCCGGATGAGCTGGAACTTGCCGATGAAGCCGGCGGTCGCCGGCACGCCGGCCAAGGCGAGCATCGCGATGGTCAGCGGCCAGGCCAGCAGGGGACGGGAGACGCCGATCCCGGCGACCGCGGAGATGTCGTCCCCGAGTCCGGTCTCGCGCTCGCGGGCGATGATGACCCCGAAGGCCGCGAGGTTCATCAGCAGGTAGGCGGCGAGGTAGAAGACGGTGGCGCGGACGCCGAGCTGGGAGGCGACCACGACGCCGGCGAGCATGTACCCGGCCTGGGCCACCGAGGAGTAGGCGAGCATGCGCTTGAGCGAGGACTGGCTCAGGGCGCCGACGTTGCCCACGAGGATGGTGATGGTCGCCAGCGCGGCGAGCGCCGGGCCCCAGGTGTCCTGGGCGCCGATCAGCGCGCTGTCGAAGAAGCGCAGGAAGACGCCGAAGGCGGCGGCCTTGGTGGCCACGGCCATGAACGCGGTGACCGGGGTCGGCGCGCCCTCGTACACGTCGGGCGTCCACTGGTGAAACGGCGCGACCGAGCACTTGAAGCACATGCCCACCACGACGAGCGCGATGCCGCCCAGCGCCAGCGTGTCCCCCGACAGCGACTTCGTGGTGAAGGCCTGCGCGATCTCCCCGTAGTCGGTCCCGCCGGTGGCGCCGTACAGCAGTGCGAGGCCGTAGAGCAGGGTGGCCGAGCCGACCGAGCCGACGACGAGGTACTTCAGGCCCGCCTCCAGCGAGGTGGCCCGGCGCATCTCCGTCGCGCACAGCACGTAGAGGGGGATCGACAGCAGCTCCAGGCCGAGGAACAGCGACACCGTGTTCTGCGCCCACACGAGCACGACCATCCCGGCGATGGACGTGAGCAGGAGCGCGAAGAACTCGCCGTGTGCGGACTCCCGCGGGGCCATCGCGCGCCAGGCCAGCAGGACGGTGGCCAGGCCGGCGGCGAGGAAGACGACGGTCAGTGTCGTGGACAGGCCGTCCAGGCGCAGGGCGCCGGCGACGAGGTCCTTGCGCTCGTCCAGTTGCCAGATCGTCAGGCCGAGCGCGGTCAGGAGGGTGACGGCCGTCAGGCCGGGGACCGCGTGCTCGCGCACGAAGCGCGGGCGCATCAGGCCGGTCATGAGGACGACGACGGCCCCCGCGAGGAGGGCGACGAGCGGGGACAGCCCCGCCCAGTCGATCTTGGGTCCGGTGACGCCGGACGCCGCGGCGAGCGACAGACTGGTCATCAGGGGGCCTCGCCGGTCGCGGAGTCGATGGGCCGGCCGGTCTGCGGGTCGATGGGGACGCCGGACCCGGGGTCCGTCGGCACCGCGTCGGCGGGCGGCTGGACCGTCTGGCCGGTCTGCGGGTCGATCGGCTGCCCGGTGGCGGGATCGATCGGGTAGCCGGTGGCCGGGTCGATCTGGACCTGCCCGCCGCCGCTGGACGTGTCGGCCGGGGCGCCGGTGGCGGGGTCGATCGGGATGGTCTGGGCCGCCGAGGCCCCGGGGGTGCGGCCGACCCCGGACTGCGGGCGCACGCCCGGCCCCGGTCCGGGGACCCGCGCGGGCGTCGCCGCGGGCGGATCGGTGATCGCCCGGGCGGCGGCGACCGAGCGCTTGACCGTCGCCTCGCCCTGCTTCAGTGGCAGCTGCGGGTACAGGGCCAGGGCGAGGATGCACAGCACGAGCGGGACGAGCACCAGGCTGTCGCGCAGGGAGATGTCGTGGGACTCCACGTCCTGGCCGACCCGGTTGTGCATCGCCCGGATGAACAGGCGCAGCGTGTAGGCGGCGGCGAGGGCCACGCCGGTGAAGGCGATGATGGCGAACACGAGCTTGCTGTTGAACAGGCCGAGCAGGATGAGGAACTCGCCGACGAAGTTCGAGGACCCGGGGATCGCCAGGTTGGCCATCGCCACGATCAGGAACAGCGTCGTCAGGACGGGGGCGCGGAACGAGACGCCGCCCATGTCGCGCAGGTCCTCCGAGCCGCCGCTGCGCGCGACGACGAGGGCGACGATGAAGAAGGCGGGCGCGACGACGAGCCCGTGGTTGACCGACTGCAGGATCGCGCCCTGTGCGCCCTGCTCGGTCAGCGAGAAGATCCCGAGGGTGATGAAGCCCAGCTGGGCCAGCGACGAGTAGCCGAGGATTAGGCGGATGTTGGTGACCGTGAAGGCCATGACCGAGCCGTAGAGCACCGAGGCCAGCGCGATGAGCAGCATCAGGGTCTGGAAGTGGACGGCGGCGTCGGGCAGGATCGGCACGACGATCCGCAGGAGCCCGTAGGCGGCCACCTTGGAGAGCACGCCGGAGAACACGGCGAGCACGGCCATCGGCATGGCGCGGTAGCCGTCGGGCATCCACCCGTGCAGCGGGAAGGCCGGCATCTTCACCAGGAAGGCGGCGGCGAAGCACAGGAAGATCCAGTTCTGCGAGCCCTTGGCCAGCGTGACCTGCTGCAGGTCGGTGAAGGCGAAGGAGAGGTCGTTCCCGGACTGCGACGCGGACAGCACGGCGAGCGCGATCGCCGCGGTGAGCATGAGCAGCGAGCCGACGAGCGTATAGATGAACAGCTTGGTGATCGCCCGCACGCGCGCGTCGCGCCCGCCGTCCCCCCACCCGACGGTGAGGAAGAAGAAGGGGACGAGCATGAGGTCGAAGAAGACGACGAACAGCGCCAGGTCCTGGGCCAGCAGCGCCCCGAGCACGAAGCTGTGGGCCAGGCCGAGGTGCAGCCAGAACGTGCTCTCGCGCTCGCGTGTGCCCGACGCCGCCCACAGCGTGGACGCGGTGAACAGCACCGTGGTCAGCAGCACGAGGAAGAGGTTGAGCCCGTCGACCCCGAGCTTGTAGTGGACGCCGAGCTCGCGGATCCACACGCGGTCGGTGACGTGCTGCAGGCCGCCCCCGGACTGGAAGTCGGCGACAAGGATGATCGCGAAGCCGAGCGCGACGAGTGTCCCCAGGCCGGCCAGGGCACGGGCCACGGTCGGGCGGCTCGGTCCGCCCAGCAGCGCGCCGACGAGGGCGAGGGCGGCCGGGGCCCAGATGAGCAGGGACAGGTGCACGGTCATGCGCTGACCAGGAAGTAGAGGCCGACGGCGATGGCGCCGAGGACGAACAGGGCGGCGTAGGAGCGCAGCAGGCCGGTCTGCACCGCGCGGACCGCCGAGGACGAAGCCCTCACGACCCCGGTGCTGCCCCCGATGAGCGCGCCGTTGACGAAGACGCGCTCGAACGAGTTGCGCGAGGCGCGGCCCACCCAGGCGAACGGCCGCACGACGAGCAGGTCGATGGCCTCGTCGAAGTACCACTTGTGCACGAACAGGGCGTGCAGGGCGCGGTAGCGCGCCAGGACCCGGGCGCTGGTCCCGGGCTGCTGGACCCAGACGCGGTAGGCGACGGCGATCCCCGCCAGGCCGACGAGGGTCCCGAGGATCAGGCCGACGACGAGCAGGCCGTCGTCGGTCGATTGCGCGGGGGCGGCGGCCGCGAACGTCGGGTCCAGGAACGTGTCCAGCACGTGGGTGACCGTGGGGATCTGCAGGACGCCGCCGACGATGGCCAACAGGGCGAGCACGCCCATCGCGGTGCGCATCTCCCACGAGGACTCGGCGATGTGGTGGTCGGGGCCGGGGAAGCCGACCTCGGTGTCCTCGACTTCGCCGTTGTTCGGGTTGGTGTGGCCCGCGGCGTGGTGCAGGTGCCCGGCCTCCAGTTCGGCGGCCTCGGGGCAGGGGGCGCCGTGGAAGGCGCGGAAGATCATGCGGAACGTGTAGATGGCGGTGAGGAAGGCGCCGACGTAACCGGCGACGTACAGCGCCCAGTGCCAGCCGCCCTCCTCTCCGATCACGAGGAGGATCTCGTCTTTGGAGAAGAAGCCCGAGAACGGAGGCATCCCCGCCAGGGCCAGGCCGCCGACGATGAAGCAGCCGTAGGTGAAGGGCATGGCCTTGCGGAAGCCCCGCATCCGGTCCAGGTCCTGGGTGCCGGCCATCGCGGCGATGACCGAGCCGGCCGCCATGAACAGCAGCGCCTTGAAGAACGCGTGCGTCATGAGGTGGAAGAGCCCGGCCGCGTAGGCCCCCGAGCTGACGGCCATGATCATGTAGCCGATCTGGGACATCGTCGAGTAGGCGATGACGCGCTTGAGGTCGGTGACGACAAGGCCGATCGTCCCCGCCACCAGCAGCGTGACCGCGCCGATGATCGCCCCGGTGGCCGCCGCGGCGGGCGCCAGCTCGAACAGCGGGTGCATGCGCGCGATGAGGTACACGCCGGCGGTGACCATCGTGGCGGCGTGGATGAGCGCGGAGACCGGGGTGGGGCCCTCCATCGCGTCCGGCAGCCAGGTGTGCAGCGGGATCTGGGCGGACTTGGCGATCGCGCCGACGAGCAGCAGCAGGCAGCCGGCGGTCAGGTCGCCGTTGCCGGACGGGCCGAAGGACTTCTTGGCCTCGGCGAACGTCGTCAGGAAGTCCAGCGACCCGGAGTGCTTGAAGATGAAGTACGTCCCCAGCACGAGTCCGATGTCGCCGACGACGTTGATGACGAAGGCCTTGATCCCCGCCGCCGTCGCCGTGGTCCGGCGGTACCAGAAGCTGATGAGCAGGTAGGACGCGGCGCCGACGAAGGCCCAGCCCACGATGAGCAGCAGGAAGTTGCCGGCCATGACCAGCAGCAACATCGAGAAGACGAAGAAGTTCAGGTACGCGAAGAAGCGCGCGTAGCCCCGGTCGGAGTCCATGTACGCGATCGAGTACAGGTGGATGAGCGTGGACACGCCGGTGACGACGGCCATCATCAGCAGCGACAGCGGGTCGATGAGGATCGACAGCTCCGCGTCCAGGCCCACGGTGCGCGCGTAGTCCCAGGCCACGAAGACGACCTGACGCGACTCCTCGCTGCGGTCCTGGAGGGCCACGAGGGTCAACAGCGTGCAGACGAAGGACGCGGCCAGCATCCCGGTCCCCACGTATCCGGCGGTCTTGCCGGGCAGCCGTCGGTGCAGCAGGCCGATGAGGACGGACCCCAGCAGGGGCAGGCCGAGCACGAGCCAGGCGGTGGTCTGCATCAGGTCCGGGCCTAGCCCTGGAGCTCGCGGAGCTCGTCGACGTCGATGGGCACGCGGCGGCGGTACATGGCCACGATCACGCCGAGGCCGACGGTGACCTCGCAGGCGGCGACGACCATGACGATGATCGCGAAGATCTGGCCGTCGTGATTGCCGTGCATGCGGCTGAAGGCGATCAGGGCCAGGTTGGCGGCGTTGAGCATGAGCTCCAGGCACAGCAGGACGACGAGCGGGTTGCGCCGCGTCATCACGCCGCCGGCGCCGATGCAGAAGATGAGCGCGCTGACGGTGAGAAACCAGGTGATGTTCACGTGGCGTCCTCGCGGTCGCCCGGCTCGACGGACGCGGGGGCGGCGGCCGGCAGGCGCCGGCGGCCGCCGACGCCCTCGGCCATCGTGCCGGTGCCCGCGGGGCGGGCGGAGTCCAGGGCGGTGTAGGTCGCGCCCTCGCCCGGGGTCTCCAGCCCGCCACGGCGCCGGGCCAGCGTCACCGCGCCGACGGCCGCGATGAGCAGCAGGAACGAGGCGACCTCGAAGGGCAGCAGGAAGTCGGTGAGCAGCAGCTCGCCGATCCGCGCCGGCGAGCCGAAGCCCGCGACGTACGGCGCGCCCTCACTGTCCAGCGCCTGCAGGCCGGTCCCCAGGATGGCGACGGCCAGGACCACGAACAGCGCCCCACCGAACGCCACCGAGGCCAGCGTGAACCCGCGGCCGGTGGTGGCCCCGAGGGGCTCCTCGGTGCCGCCGACGTAGGAGACGACGAACACGTACAGCACCATGACCGCCCCTGCGTAAACGATGACCTGGGCGGCGGCGACGAACTCGGCCCGCAGCAGCAGGAACAGCAACGCGAGGCTGATGAGGTGCGCGACGAGCGCGAGCACGCTGTAGAACGGGTTGCGCAGGGCGATGACGCCGATCGCGCCGATGATCGCGCCGATCGCGGTGATGAAGAAGAGGACCTCGGCCATGGGCTCGTGGCCGGAAAACTATCCGACACGGCCTCCGGACGGTCCTGCGAGACGGTGAACGGGCGCGATCACGGCCCTGTGCGTCAGCGCGCGGTCTCCCGGGTGCCCGGGCGGGACCGCCGCGCGGCGTGCGCGGGCGCGGTACCGTCCGCCCGCATGCGCGTGAACAGGATGTTGACGTGCGGGCTCATGCTCGTCCTCGTGGTGCTCCGGGCCGGGTCGGCGTCCGCGCAGGCGCCGCAGGATCCGGCCTCCGGCGCCTGCACGACACTGAGCCCGATCGCCGCCCCGTGCGTGGGCGCCTCCAAGCTGACCGACGCGCTGGGGGCCGAGTGCCGGCGCCTCGGGTTTCCCGACAGCGCCTGCGCGCTGCCCTTCGGCCACGCGGTCACCACCGCGGCGCGGGACGAGTACGTGCGGTCCTGGACCCACCGGGCCGTGGCCTTCCAGTCCGCGCTCGGCGACCGCGTGCCGCTGGTGGAGGCCGGGTTCCTGGGCACCCACAACTCGTTCAACTCGGTCAACAACGCAGCGCAGACGGTTTCGCAGGTCGACTCCAACCAGCAGCTGTCGCTGACCGAGCAGCTCGACGTGGACGTGCGCTCGCTGGAGCTCGACCTGCACGTCATCGGCGGCCAGGTCGTCGTCTGCCACGGACGCGGGCCGGGCGAGGCGAACGCCGGCTGCACGAACGAGCGGCGCTTCGACGAGGTGCTGCCGGAGGTCGCGACCTGGCTGCGCGGCCACCCCGACCAGGTGCTCCTGCTGTACCTGGAGGACGAGCTGGACAGCGACCCCGGCCTGGCGAGGACCGTCGACGTCCTGGACCGCACCCTGCGCCGCACCGACGGCACGCCGATGATCCTCGCGCCGGACCCGGCCGCCCTGGGCGCCAAGGGCTGCGCCACCGTGCCGCTGGACCGGACGCGCAACGCCATCCGCGCGGCGGGCGCCCAGGTCGTCGTCGTCGGCAACTGCCGCCGCGGCTGGGGCTCGCGGGTGTTCGAGTGGGACTCGGCGCACGTGGAGGGCGGGAGCACCGCCGCCTACCGCCCGTTCCCGCTGTGCGACGCCACGTACCCGCGCCCGGTGTACACGTCCAAGCTCGTGCGCTACTTCGAGGACTCGACGTTCGTCGCGACCGCGGTGGACCCGACGACCCCGGCGGACGACCCGGGCCGCCTGACGCCGGAGAAGGTGGCGGCCATGACCACGTGTGGCGTCACCCTGTTCGGCTTCGATCAGCTGTTGCCCGGGGACGGGCGCCTGGCCGCGACGCTGTGGAGCTGGGCCGACGGCGAGCCGCGGCTGCCCGCCGGCTGCGCCCGGCAGCGCGCCGACGGGCGCTGGACGGCCGCGTCCTGCGCCGAGCGCCACCGCGTGGCCTGTGCGCGCAGGCGGGTTTGGTCGCTGTCCACGCGCGCCGTCGCCTACAAGGATGCGGTCAAGGCGTGCCGGGCCAAACGCACCGGCCCGTACTTCGGCGTGCCGCGGACGGCGAACTCCAACGCCCAGCTGCGCCAGGCCGCGGGCGATCAGCCCGTGTGGATCCGCTACCGCGTCGGCCGCTCGAGCCCGCCGGCGCCCTGAGCGGCGGGCGGCCGTTCGTCGCATCGCGACGCCAACGGGTGTGCATCTTGATGCTAAAATTGGGCGATGCGTACGACGGTCACCCTCGCCGACGATGTCGCTGCGGCGGTCAGCGCCCTGCGTGACGGTCGAGGCATTGGGCTCAGCGAAGCCGTCAACGAGCTCGTCCGAGCGGGTCTGACCGAACGCCCTGCTGCCCGGCCCTTCGTGCAGGAGACCCACGACCTGGGCTCGGCGCGGATCGACCTCGACAACATCGGCGAGGTGCTGGAGCTCATCGAAGGCCCCGCCCACCGGTGATGCTGGTCGACGCCAACCTGCTGCTCTACGCGGTCAACCGGAGTGCTCCCCAGCACGACCGGGCGCGCGAGTGGCTGGCGGCGACGTTGTCAGGCCCCGCGCGGGTCGGCCTCCCCTGGCAGTCGCTCGGCGCGTTCCTGCGCATCGCGACCAGTCCACGTGTGCTGGCGGCCCCGCTCGACGGTCCCGCCGCCGCGCGGGTGGTGCGGGCCTGGCTCCAGGAGCCGACGGTGTGGATCCCGGGTCCCGGCGCGCGCCACGCGTCGCTGCTGCTCGATCTCGTGGCGCGATACGGCGTCACGTCGAACCTTGTGCCGGACGCGATGCTGGCGGCGCTCGCCCTGGAGCACGGCCTCACGGTGTGCTCGTCCGACAGCGACTTCGCGCGCTTCTCGGAGGTGCGATGGGAGAACCCGGTGGCCGTCGACTGATCTGGGGTCGTCTACTCGCCTTCGGCCCGCAGCGGGGTGCGGTCGATGGGCTCGGCGAGGAGCATGACCCTGGTGAAGATGAGGTTTGAGCGCTCGTAGAGCGGCGACGGGGTCAGCCCTCGAGCCACAGGGTGCTGACCGCGAGGGCGGCGAAGGACGGGTCCCGGGTGACCAGCGTCCACCCGCGCCGGCGACTGGTGGCCGCGAGGAGGCGATCGAAGGGGTCGCGCCGAGCGGGCGGCAGGTCGCCGCCCGCCTCGGCGTCGGCGTGGCTGACGTCGACGCGGGTGAAGCCGTGACCGCGGCAGGCCATCGAGAACGACGTTCCCGCCGGGACCACGACGTCGAGCTTGCCGTGGGCCTGCTTGATCGTGACCTCCCAGGTGCTCGCGGCGCTCACGTGGACGTCCGTCGCCGTAGTGATCGCCCGTCGCGTCGAGGCGGGCACCCGGCCGGCACGTAAGCGCTCGCTTCCGGGGGCGAGATCCGGGGCTCCGAACCTAATCGGGTTTATGACCCGATCAGAGGCGAAGGCTCGCGAACGACGGCTGCTGGCGACGGCGAACGCGCAGTACGGCCTGCTGCGTGCGGCGGACCTGCTGGCGGAAGGGCTGACCCGGGACCAGATCGACCGGCGGCTCGCGCACTGCCGGCTCAACCGGATCCAGCGCGGCGTGTACGCGCTGGGCCACACCGCCGTACGCGACGAGGCGCGGTGGCTCGCGACCCTGTGGGGCTGCCGGGAAGGCACCGTGTTGTCGCACGTGACGGCGGCGGCGTACCACCGGATGGGCCTCGACGTGACCCACGGCCCCGTCCACGTGTCGAGTACGTCGCGCGCCAAACGGCGGCCGGGCGTCGTCACCCATCAGGTGCGTCACCTGGTGGACGTCGACGTGTTCCGCAGCGGCCCTTTCGTGGTGACCCGGATACCGAGGACGCTGGTCGATCTCGCCGACGTCCTGACGTGGGCCGAGTACCGGGCGCTGGCCGACGCGCAGCCGAGCCTGCGCGTGGACCGGATCCGTGAGGCCCAGGCCCGGACGCCGTTTCGGCCGGGCGCACCGCTGGTCACCCGCCTCGTCGACGCCGACGACGCGCACACCCGCTCGGAGTTCGAACGCCGTTACCTGCGCTTCGCCGCGGCGTACGGGGTCCCGCGGCCGGACGGCCTCAACGAGCGGGTTGCCGGCCACCGGGCCGACTGCGTGTACCGGGCCGCGCGGCTCGTCGTCGAGCTCGACGGGCGCGCCTTCCACCGGCGACGCTCGCAGATGCGCGCCGATCGCCGGCGAGACCGCGGCTACCAGCGGGCGGGCAACCGCATCATCCGCCTGGTCTGGGACGATCTGCACCACGGCGAGGCGCCCGCAACCGCCGAGCTCCTGCTGGACATGCTCGGGGACGACGGGAGCCTTGGACCCTGATCCAGCATATGCCCCGATCAGGGGCGAAGGCTGTCGCTACTCGCCCTCGGCGCGCAGCGGCGTGCGGTCGATGGGCTCGGCGAGCAGCATCTCCTTGGTGAAGATGAGGTCCGAGCGCTCGTAATCGCTCATCTCGTAGTCGTTGCCCATGGTGATCGCGTCGAACGGGCAGGCGACCTCGCAGTAGCCGCAGAAGATGCAGCGCGTGAGGTTGATCTCGTAGACGGAGGCGTACCGCTCGCCGGCGGAGACGCGGTTGTCCGGGGTGTTCTCGGCGGCGACGACGCGGATGCAGTCGGCCGGGCAGGCGGCGGCGCACAGCGAGCAGCCCACGCACTTCTCCAGCCCCGAGTCCTCGAAGACGTGCAGGCGGTGGCGCCCGCGGAAGCGCGGGTACACCGGCGTCTTCTGCTCCGGGTACTGGATCGTGTGGACGCCCTCGACGACGCGGGAGAACGTCGTCTTCAGGCCGCGCAGCGTCTCGGCGAACGCGCGATAGGTGCCGCCGATGGCGCCGGGCGGCGGCGGGCGCATCACTTCGACCTGGTCGGCTCCGGGGTGCCAGCTCATGTCAGGCTCTCAGTCGGTCACGACGAGGATGATCGCCGTCGCGAGCGTGTTCAGGGTGGCCAGGGGCAACAGGATCTTCCAGCCGAAGCTCATCAACTGGTCGTAGCGCAGTCGCGGCAGCGTCGCGCGGATCCAGATGAAGAAGACGAGGAACATCGACGTCTTGCCGAGCACGATGAACGGGTCCAGCCAGCCGGGCGGGTGGATGCCGAAGGGCAGCAGCCAGCCGCCGAAGAACACCGTCACCATCAGCAGGGAGACGACGCACATGTTGATGTACTCGGCGAACAGGTACGAGGTGAAGCGGGTGCCGCCGTACTCGGTGAAGTAGCCGCCGACGATCTCCGCGTCGGCCTCGACGAGATCGAAGGGCGCGCGGTTGGTCTCCGCGAACGAGGCCACGAGGAAGATCAGGAAGCCCAGGCCCTGCGGGATGAAGTACCACATGCCCTGCTGGGCGTGGACGATCTCCGTCAGCGACAGGGTGCCCGCGGTCATGACCACCCCGACGAGGGCCAGGCCCTGGGACACCTCGTAGGAGATGAGCTGGGCGGCGGCGCGCATCGAGCCCAGGAACGAGTACTTCGAGCCCGACGAGAACCCGCCGAGCATGATCCCGTAGAAGGCGACGGCGCCCATGGCGAAGATGAACAGCGGGCCGATCGACACGTCGATGCCGTAGAGGCCGACGTCCGTCCCGAAGATGTCCTGGGTGTCGCCGAACGGGATGACGGCGATCGCGCCGACGGCGGTCAGCACCGAGAGGATCGGCGCCAGGGCGAACATCCAGCCGATCGACGTGTCGGGCCGGAACTGCTCCTTGGTGGCGAGCTTGATGACGTCGGCCAGGGGGGTGGCGAGCCCGAACGGTCCGACACGGTTGGGGCCGTAGCGGCCCTGGAAGCGGCCGAGCAGCTTGCGCTCACCGACGATGAGGATCGGCTGCAGCTGCAGGATGACCGCGAAGATGACGATCGCCTTGATGATCTGGATCCACCAGGGCTCGTAGTAGGCGACCTCGGCGAGGGGAAGGGTCATGGCTTGCGGATCTCCACGAGGTCGGCGGTCAGGCCGTTCGCCGCGTCGGCGGTGATGCCGTCCTGCAGGAACACGCTGCCCTCCGGCGCGGCGCCGCGCAGGACGACGGTGGCCTCGACGCTGGCACCGTCGGCGGCGACGAGGACGCGCTCGCCGTGCGTGACGCCGAGGCGCTGCGCGTCGGCGGGGGCCATCTCCACCTGCTGGCGGGGGGACAGGAAGGTCAGGGCCGGCGAGCACCGGACCTCGGCCCCGGCCCAGATCGAGCGGAAGGACCCCAGGCGCAGGGCGCCGTTGGGCGACGCCGCGGGCGCGTAGGTCGTGTCGCGGCGCGGGTCCGGCGGGGCGGGAAAGGCGGCCGCGCAGTCCGCGTCGGCCGGCCAGCGCACCCCGGTCCCGCCGAGGCGATCCAGGGTCAGGCCGGCGTGGAAGGGCACGGCGTCGAACAGCTGCTGGGAGGCCATCGCCCCGGTGAGGACGCCGAGCGGGTTGCCCAGCCGCGCGGACAACTCGTTCAGGACCCACCACTCCGGGCGGGTCTGGCCCTGGCGGCCGATGGCCGGGCGCAGGCGCTGCACGCGGCCGTCGGGATGGGTGACCGTCCCCTCCTTCTCGGCGTAGGACTCGGCCGGGAAGACGACGGTGGCGTGCTCCTCGATGCCCGGCGTCAGGAACTGGGCGTGGGCGATGACCGCGGCGGCCTTGTCCAGCCCGCGCGCCCACGTGCGAGCGTCCGGGCGCCCGACGAGCGGGTCGTCGTGCAGCACGTACAGGGCGGTGAGCTCGCCGGCGGCCAGGGCAGCGGCGATCCCCGCGGCGCTCAGCGCGCCCTCGGCGTCGGACGCGGGGGTGAACCCGGGGCCCAGGTCCGGCGCCACGCCGGCTTCCAGCAGGCCGCGCTCGTTGGTGGAGGCGGGGACGGCGAGGAGGCCGCCGCCGTCGCGGTCGACGAGGTTCAGGCCGCCGGCGAGCTTGGTCAGCGCCGGGGCGACGACCCCACCGTCGCCACGCAGCATCCGCGTCCCCCACACGATCACGACGTCGCCGGGGGCGGAGTTGTCGCCGTCGCCGCCACCGGTGCGCAGCAGCTGCGCCAGCGCGCGGACGGCGTCGGCGTCGGCCCCCGCGGCGTCGGCCGGCGCGTCCACGTCCCCGCCGAACGCGGCGGCGGCCAGGGCGGACACGAAGGCGGCCTCGCCGCCCGGGGCGTAGCGCACGCTGAGCGCGGCGCCCGAATCCAGCGAGGACGGACGCGGCGTGGCGACGGCCAGGCGCACGCCCCGGCGGCGCACGCCCTTGCGGATGCGCAGGTCGAGGATCGGCATGTCGTCGACGGGCTCGGTTCCGAGCACGAGGACGGTGTGGGCGAACTCCACGTCGGCCAGGGAGGCCTGCAGGTCCGGGCGCGACAGCGACCACAGGTCGGTGCCGCCGAGGCCCGCGGCGTCCACGTGGGGGGAGCCGATCGTCTCGCGCAACAGGCGCTGCAGGAGGAAGCCCTCCTCACTGGTGGACTCGCCGCCGACCAGGCCCGCCACCCCGGTGCCCGCCTGCGTCAGCAGCGACGCGGCCTCCGACAGCGCGCGTTCCCACGACACCGGTTGCAGGGTGCCGCCGTCGCGCAGCAGGGGCTGGGTGATGCGCTCGTCCACGTGCACGGACTGGTAGGCGAAGCGGCCCTTGTCGCACAGCCAGCCGTCGTCGACCTCGTCGTTCTGACGGGCCAGGACGCGCAGGACGCGGTCGTCGCGCACGGTGAAGGTGACGTTGCACTGCGCCGGGCACAGCGTGCAGACCGAGCCCGAGCCCTCGATGTCCCACGGCCGCGCGCGGAAGCGGTAGGGCCGCGAGGTCAGCGCGCCGACGGGGCACAGCTCGATGATGTTGCCGCTGAAGGGCGCCACGTACGGGTGGCCGTCGAACGTCCCGACGAAGGTCTGGGCCCCGCGCTCGTGCAGGACGAGCTGGTAGTCCTCGGAGACCTCCTGGGAGAACCGCACGCAGCGGTAGCACAGGATGCAGCGCTCGCGGTCGATGGCGATCAGCGGGCTGAGCTCCAGCGGCTTCTGGAAGTGGCGCTTGGGCTCGATGAAGCGGGTCTTGCCGCCGCCCCAGCCGAAGGAGATGTCCTGCAGCGGGCACTCGCCGCCCTTGTCGCAGACCGGGCAGTCCAGCGGGTGGTTGATGAGCAGGAACTCGACGACCGCGGCCTGGGCCTCCTTGACGCGCGTGGTCTGGGTGTGGACGACCATGCCGTCCTTGACCGGGGTCGAGCAGCCGGTCTGCAGCTTCGGGATGCCCTCGATCTCCACCAGGCACATGCGGCACGCGCCGACGGGCGCGCCGAGCTTGGGCTCGTAGCAGAACACCGGGACCTCGACGTCACCGAGCTTGGCGGCGTCGACGAGGATCGTGTTCTCGGAGGCCTGGACCTCGCGACCGTCGATCGTGAGGGTGATCGTCTTCGGACTGGGGCGGGGCACGGGCTAGGCGGCCACGGGCTCGAAGGGGGTCGGCTCGGCCGCGTCCGGGTCGGCCAGCAGCGCGCGCTCGGCGGCGGCGCGGGCGTCCTCGATGTACTGCTCGAACTCCCCGCGGAACTTCTTGACCATCGAGCCGATCGGCATGGCCATCGCGTCGCCGAGCACGCACAGGCAGTTGCCGATGATGTTCTCGCAGACCGAGGCCATGAGGTCGAGGTCCATCGGGGTCGCCTCGCCGCTCTTGACGCGCTCGAGCATCTTCACCGTCCAGTTGGTGCCCTCGCGGCACGGCGTGCACTTGCCGCAGGACTCGTGGCGGTAGAACTGCGCGGTCTTCAGGGCGACGTCGACCACGGAGGTCTGATCGTCGACGACGATGATCGCGCCGGAGCCGAGCATCGTGCCCGCCTTGGCCAGGGTGTTGAAATCGTAGGCGAGGTCCAGGTCGTCGCCGGTGAGCACGGGGGAGGACGAGCCGCCGGGGAACCACAGCTTCACGCTGCGCCCCTCGCCCGGGCCGCCGCACAGGCCGTAGATGATGTCCCGCGAGGACATGCCGAGCTCGATCTCGTAGTTGCCGGGCTTCTGGACGTGGCCGGAGACGGAGATGAGCTTCGTGCCGGTCGAGTTCTCCACGCCGATCTTCGCGTACTCGGCCGCGCTCATCTCGATGATGTGCGGCAGCGTGGCCAGCGTCTCGACGTTGTTGATGAGCGTGGGTCCCTGGTACAGGCCCTGGTTGGCCGGGAACGGCGGCTTCAGCCGCGGGTTGCCGCGCTTGCCCTCCAGCGAATCCAGCAGGGCGGTCTCCTCGCCGCAGATGTAGGCGCCGGCGCCGCGGTGCACCCACAGCGACAGCGAGCAGTCGGTCCCGAGGATCCGCTCGCCGATGAGCCCGGCGGCCTTGGCCTCGTTCACCGCAGCCTCGAGGATGTCGGCCTGCTGGGTGTACTCGCCGCGGATGTAGACGAACGAGCGCGTGGCCCCGGCCGCGTAGGCGGCGATGATCATGCCCTCGAGGAGCATGTGCGGGCACTTCTGCATGAGCTCGCGGTCCTTGAACGTCCCCGGCTCGGACTCGTCCGCGTTGCAGACGAGGTACTTGTCCATGATCCCCTTGGGCATGAACGACGCCTTCGTGCCCATCGAGAACCCGGCGCCGCCGCGGCCGCGCAGCCCGGAGGCCTTCAGCTCCTCCACGAGGGCGTCGCGCTCCATCGACAGCGCCTTCTTCAGGCGGTCGCCGTAGCCGCCGCGGGCCCGGTAGACGTCGAGCGTGGCCAGGCCGGGCTCGTCGATGTCCTTGAAGAGGATGGAGGGGGTCATGGCTGGTTTCTGTCCTGGGAGGCGGCGTTCGGATCCTGGCAGGGGCGCCGGAGCAGCTGCTTGGCCGGCAGGGGGTCCTCACCGGCGGCGATCTGCCGCGCGAGCTCGGAGACCTCGCCCTCGTCGACGGGGCCGACGTAGACCCCGTTCACGGAGACCATCGGCGCGATGTCGCACGCCCCGAGGCACTCGAAGCCGCGCAGGTTGACGTCCTCGTCGCCGTGCAGCTGCACCTGCAGCGTGGCCAGCAGCGCGTCCGCACCGCGCAGCGAGCAGGAGATGTTCGTGCACACATACACGGACGTGCGCCCGACGGGGCGGGTCTCCAGCTGGTCGTAGAAGCCGGCGATCGCGGCGAGGTAGCCCGGGGTCACGCGCATGACGCACGCGGTCTGCTCGACGGCCTCCGGCGAGCACCAGCCGTACATGCGCTGGGCGGCGTGCAGCGCCGGGATCGCGGCCGAGCGCGGGTCCGGGTAGCGCGCCATGTGGTTCTCGATCTCCGCGCGCAGGGCGGCGGGGACGTCGCAGACGGCGGGGTCCGGGACGCCGGCCGGGTCCTTGGTCAGGTCGACCGGATCGTCCCAGCCGGGGACACGGGAGCCGTGCGCGAAGCGGGGGACGGTCCTCGGGGTGTGGTCCACGTAGACGTCGGGGTCGCCGGCCGAGCGCATCAGCGGTCGATTCCCCCGAGGACCGGGTCGATCATCGCCAGGGTGGCGATGAGGTCGGCGATGTAGGAGTTCTCGCACATCGGCGCGGTGGCCTGGAGGTTGACGAACGAGGGGTCGCGCATGTGCACGCGCGCGGGCTTGGAGGAGCCGTCCGAGCGCACGAAGCAGCCCAGTTCGCCGCGGGGCCCCTCGACGGGGAAGTAGACCTCGCCCGGCGGGACGCGGAAGCCCTCGGTGACGAGCTTGAAGTGGTGGATGAGCGCCTCCATGGAGGTGGCCAGCTCGTGGCGGGGCGGCAGCGCGATCTTGCGGTCCTCGGTGATGTACGGGCCCTCGGGCAGGCCGTCCAGCGCCTGCAGGATGATCTTGGAGGACTCCTTCATCTCCTGCATGCGCACCGCGAAGCGGTCGTAGTTGTCGCCGTGCTCGCCGACCGGGATCTTGAAGTCGAAGTCCTCGTAGGAGCAGTAGGGCATCGCCTTGCGCAGGTCCCACGGGTTGCCCGAGGCGCGCAGCAGCGGCCCCGTGACGCCGAGGTCCTCGAGGACCGACTGGTCCAGACCGCACACCCCGCGCAGGCGCCGCAGGAGGATCTCGTTCTTGTTCAGCAGCGCGCCGTACTGGTCCACGCGCGTGGGCATCTGCTCGGCGAACGCGCGAACCTTGGCCTCCCACCCGGCGGGGATGTCCTCGATCACGCCGCCGACCTGGAAGTAGCGCGTGTGCATGCGCTGACCGGTCGAGTACTCGAAGAGGTCCAGCACCGACTCGCGATCGCGGAAGCAGTACCAGAACATCGACATCGCGCCGAGGTCCAGCGCGCTGGTCCCGAGCCACACGAGATGGCTCATGATCCGGTTGAGCTCCATGTGGATGACCCGCAGGTACTGCCCCCGCTTGGGCACCTCGGTCTGGGTCAGGGTCTCCACCGCGCCGCAGAACGCGTAGGCGTTGAAGAAGTAGGCCAGATAGTCCATCCGCTCGACGACGGGGATGACCTTCCAGTAGCTCTTGTCCTCGGCGGTCTTCTCGATGCCGGTGTGGACGTAGCCGATGACCGGCTTGATGTCGCGGACGATCTCGCCGTCGAGGGTGACCAGCAGGCGCAGGACCCCGTGGGTGGCGGGGTGGTGGGGTCCCATGTTCAGCGTCAGCAGCTCGTGCGTGGCGCCGTCGCCGTGGGCCAGGGACTGCTCCATGGCGGAGAGGTCGACCGACTCCTCCATCTGCCGGTACGCGCTCTTGGCGGGGGCGGAGGACGGGCGGTCAACCGTGCTCATGGTGCGGTTCCTTTGGAGCGTGTCGCGGTCCCTGCGCGGTGTAGTCGGCCTCGTCGTCCTTGGTGAAGAGGATCGGCTCGCCGCCGATCGGGAAGTCGCGGCGCTGGGGGAAGCCCTGGTAGTCCTCGGGCATGAGGATGCGCCGCGGGTCGGGGTGCCCGGCGAACTGCACGCCGAACATGTCGAAGGCCTCGCGCTCCATGAACTCGGCGG
>JBBSUL010000012.1:0-41115 GCA_038234375.1 Solirubrobacterales bacterium
CACACGATGCAGTGCATGACCGAGGAGACCTTTGGGCCGACCCTGCCGATCATGAAGGTCGCCGACACCGAGGAGGCGATCCGGATGGCCAACGACTCCCCCTACGGCCTGGCGGCGTCGGTGTTCAGCAAGGACGTCAAGCGCGGCGAGGCCGTCGCCCGGCGCGTGGACGCCGGTGCGGTCTGCGTCAACGACGCCATCGTCAACTACCTGGCGCTCGAGCTGCCGATGGGCGGCGCCAAGGCGTCGGGCATGGGGTCGCGGCACGGCGCCGGCGGCATCCGCAAGTACTGCCAGCAGCAGGCGCTGCTGGTGAGCCGCCTGCACATGAAGAAGGAGGTCCACATGTATCCGTACAAGCCGCGCATGACCCGGACCCTCCAGAAGGCGTTCAAGCTCATGAACGGGCGGCGCAAGGACGTGGACTGAGCGCACGCGCTCTGGTCGGAGGCCACAGGCCGGGTCGCGAACGTTGTCGGCCCGGCACAGGCGACCGGGGGTCGCCGGTCCGGTAGCGTCGGGCCATGAGTGAACTCGAACTGGAAGGGCGCCGGGCCCACGTCACCGGTGCCGCGAGCGGCATCGGCTGGGCGATCGCCCAGCGGCTGGCCGCCGGGGGTGCCCGCGTGGCGATCAGCGACGTCGACGCCGAGGGTGCCGTCGCGCGTGCCGCGGAGCTCGGCACCGGCCACCTGGGGGTGGGCGCGAACGTCCAGTCCATGGACGACGTGACCGCCGCGGTCGCCGCAACCGTCGAGGCCTTCGGCGGCCTTGACCTCTGGGTCAATAACGCCGGCATCGAGATCGGCGTGCCCGTCGTCGACACCGACGAGGCCGAGTTCATGCGCCTCATGGACATCAACGTCACCGGCGTGTTCCGCGGCACGAAGGCCGCGGCCGGAGCGCTGGCCGAGGCGGCCGCCGGCGGCGGCGACGCGGCGATCGTCAACATCGCCTCCGTCGCCGGGGTCGGGGGCTGCCCGCTGCTGGGCGCCTACTGCGCCTCCAAGGCGGCGGTCATCCGCTTCAGCGAGGTCTGCGCCATCGAGATGCGCGACGCGGGGATCCGCGTCAACGCGGTCTGCCCGGCGTTCATCGACACGCCGATGGTCGAGCGCCTGGCTCCCGCCGTCGCCGCGATGACGGGCATGGAGTTCGGCGACGTGGTCGCCGTCAAGCAGGGGCGCTACGGCACCGTCGAGGAGGTCGCCGACATGGTCGCCTTCCTCGGAAGCTCCGAGGCCGCGTGGACGACGGGCTCACACTACGTTCTGGACGGCGGAATCTCGGGAGGGCTGCTCTGATGGCCGGCAAGCTGGACGGGAAGGTCGCGGTCGTCACGGGCGCCGCGCAGGGCATCGGCCTGGCGGTCGCTACGCGGTACGCCGCGGAGGGCGCCCAGGTCGTGGTCTCCGACATCGACGGGGCCGCCGCGCAGGCGGCCGCCGACGCCATCGGGGGCGGGGCCTCGGCGATCGCCGCCGACGTCACCGACGAGGCGCAGATGCAGGCGCTCATCGCCGGGGTCGTCGACGCGCACGGCGGGCTGGACGTCGCCGTGGCCAACGCGGGCATCGCCGTCGTCGCGCCGGCGGTCGGCATGTCGCTGGCCGACTGGCGCAAGGTCACCTCGGTCAACCTCGACGGCGTGTTCCTCACGCTCACGCATGCGGCCGGGGCGATGGCCGCCAGCGGGGGCGGGGCGCTGGTCACCATCGCCTCGGTGACGGGCCAGGCCGGGAGCCCGCTGATCGGGTCGTACGCCGCGGCGAAGGCGGGCGCGATCAACCTCACCCAGACGATCGCGATCGAGATGCGCGAGCACGGCGTGCGCGCCAACGCGATCTGCCCCGGGTTCATCGACACCGAGCTCGTCAAGCCGCACAAGGTGACGTTCGCCGACGCGCTCGGCCTCGAGGCGATGGGGATCCCCGACTTCGACGCGTTCATCGCCATGAAGCAGGGACGCTACGGCGAGGAAGAGGAGGTCGCCGCGCTGGCCACGTTCCTGGCCTCGGACCGGTCAGCGTTCTGCACGGCGGGCTCCTACAACCTCGACGGCGGGCTGCGGGCCTCGCTGCTGTAGCCGGTTTGCCGCCGGGTCCGGACGGCGCCCGGACCCGGTCAGGCGCCGCCGGCGCCGCTCGCGCCGATCTCGTCGACGAGGCGCAGCAGGTCCAGCGGGCTGAACGGCTTGGTCAGGAACAGGTCGGCCCCGGCGGCGCGCGCCTCGCGCTCGCGCTCGGAGCCCGCGGCGGTGAGCATGACGATGGTCATGTGCTCCGCACCCGGCAGCGCCCGCAGCTGCGCGGCGGCGGCCATGCCGTCCAGGCGCGGCATGTTCACGTCGAGGAAGACGATCGCGGGCGTGCGGCCCGCGGCCTGCTCGACCGCGGCCTGGCCGTCTTGCGCCTCCACGAGGTCAAAGCCCGCGACGTCCTCGAGGGTCGTCGCGATGAGCTTGCGGATGAACGGATCATCATCGACGATCAGCACGCAGCGAGCGTCATTCATTTGTGGGCCTCCGCGATCTGCTCCATGGTGGCGTCGGGGACGGCGGCGAAGGCGTCCGCGGCGACCGGGTCGAACTGGGTGCCGCGGCCGCCGGCGATGATCTCGCGCGCCTCGGTGAGCGTGCGGCCCGGGCGGTACGGCCGGTCGGTGATCAGCGCGTCCAGCGTGTCGGCGACGGCGAACATGCGGGCGGCCACCGGTATGTCCTCGCCGGCCAGCCCGTCGGGGTAGCCGCGGCCGTCCCAGCGCTCGTGGTGCGAGCGCACGACGTCCTTGGCCTCCCCGAGGAAGGTGACGTCGCGGAGGATCTCCCAGCCGACGAGCGGGTGCTGCTCCATCAGCGCGCGCTCAGAGTCGTTCAGCGGGGCGGGCTTGAAGAGGATGGCGTCGGCCACGGCCACCTTGCCGATGTCGTGGAGCAGAAACCCGAACTCCACCTGGGGGTCGTCGGCCAGGCGCAGGCCCGCCGCCTGGGCGATGGCCAGCCCGTACGCCGCGACACGCTCGGCGTGCTTGCCGGTGTAGGCGTCCCGGGCCTCGACGGCGTTGGCCAGGGCCCGCACGGTGGCCACGTAGGAGTCGCGCAGCTGCTGGGCGCGGGCGCGCTCCTGCTTGAACGTCTCCCGCAGGTCGCGGGCGTAGCGCTCCAGCTGCACCTCCTTGTCGGCGGCGAGTTCGGCCTGCGCCGCGAGCTGGGCGCGCAGCGACGCGAGCTCCGCGTCCCGCTCGTCTGGTGCGCCCGCGGACATCGGCGTCAACCTATCGAGAATCGTCGGTGGGGTCGGCGAGGCCGCGGTCCGGTCCGGCGGAGCCCAGCAGCCCGAGGATGACGGCGCCCGCGTCGTCGAGGGCGATGGCCTGCGCGGAGCCCACCACCGCGTCGTGCGCTCCGTTCCCATCGTGCCCGGCCTCGCCGTCGGTGGCCAGCAGGACGGTGTGCCCGGTCCGCCGACCGCGCAGGTCCAGGGCGGCGACGGCCGCGGCGGTGTCGGGCAGCCCCGCGTCCACGATCGCCACCTCGTAGTACCGCGACCGGCAGGCGGCCGCCACGTCCTGCGGACCCTCGACCCAGTCGTGGTCGATGCCGAGGTCGTCCAGGGTCCCGGTCAGCCGGTCGCGCACGGCGGGGCGGGCCACCGCGAGCACGCGCACGCGTGCGGCGAGCAGCGCGGCGCCGAGGGTGTCGACGAGCTCCTCGGGGTCGATCGGCTTGGCCACGACCCACTCGCCGCTCAGGGCCTCGCGCCCACTGAACACCGAGACGACGACGACGGGCAGCGCGGCGAGGCCGGGGTCCGCGCGCAACGCACGCAGGGTCTCCAGGCCGTCGGTCTGCGGCATGAGGATGTCCAGCGTCATCGCGTCGTAGCGCCGCTCGCGCAACCGGTCCAGCGCGGCGCTCCCGTCGGTGGCGATGTCAACGACCACGCCCGCCTGGCGCAGGCGGTCGGTGATCAGCGCCGCGATCTCGGGCTCGTCGTCGACGACGAGGACGCGCTTGCCGTGCAGCGCGTCGCGCGCCGCGTGTAGGCGGTCGCTCTGCAGCGCCAGGGGGAAGCGGACGGTGAACGTCGTGCCCCGACCGGGTGCGCTGCGCACCGCGATGTCCCCGCCGTGCAGGTCGACGAGCGACCGGACGATGGCCAGTCCCAGGCCCGTGCCCGCGCCGTCGTCGCCGCCCGTGCGGAAGAAGCGCTCGAAGACGCGCTCGGCGTCCTCGGCGGTCATGCCCCGGCCGGTGTCGGCCACCTCGACCACGAGCGTCAGGCCCTCGGCCCGCGCGGCGACCGTCAGCCGGCCGCCGTCGGGCGTGTACAGGTGCGCGTTGGTCAGCAGGTTCGTGAGGATCTGGCGGACGCGGGCGGGGTCCACGAGCGCCCGCGGGAGGTCGGCGGCCACGTCGACGACGAGCTGCTGGTCGCGGGCCTGGGCGCGTGGCCTCAGCAGCTGGGCGACCTCGCGGGCGAGCTCGGCCATGTCCGTCGGCCGCGGATGGAGCTCGATCGCCCCCGCCTCGACGCGGGTGACGTCCAGCAGGTCGTTGACGAGCTCGACCAGGCGGTTGGTCGATACGCTCACGATGTCCAGGAAGTCGCGCTGGCGCGGCGTCAGGCCGTCGCTCTCGATGAGCAGCTCCACGAAGCCCTTGATCGACGTCAGCGGGCTGCGCAGCTCGTGCGAGGCGGTCGCCGCGAACTCGGACTTCAGGCGCTCCAGGCGCGCGCGCTCGGAGACGTCCCGGACGGTGACCACGTGCCCGGCGCCGTCCTCCAGGGGCGCCGCGGTGATCGCGAGCGTCAGGGGGCCGTGCTCGACGGTCGTCTCCTCGGTCAGCGCGGCGTGCAGCGCGACCGGCAGGGCGACCGCGTCCGTCCCGGTCTGCGTGCCCACCGAGAGGGCCGGGACGAGCTCCGCGGCGCGCGGGTTGGCGGCGGTGACCGCGCCGTCGGGGCCGAGGATGACCAGGGCGTCGCCGAGGCTGCGGATCGTGAGCTCCAGGCGCCGGCGTTCGGCCTCGACGCGCGCGGCGGCGTCCTGGACGTCGGCGGCCATCGCGTTGAACGAGCGCGCGAGGGCCATCAGCTCCTCGGGCCCGTCCTCGGGGACGCGGACGTCGCGCCGTCCGCCGGCCAGCCGGCCCGACGCCGCGACCAGGGCGTCGAGCGGGCGCCGGACCGAGCGGACCAGCAGGGTGACGAGCGCGGCGGCCGCGAGGACGGCCAGGCCACCCCCGGCGATGATGGTCAGGAACGCGCGGCGGGCGTCGTCGGAGGCACTCTGACGGGCTGCGGTGATGCGGTCGTCCTGACGGCCGGAGAGGCGCACCAGCGGCGCTCGGGCGGCCAGCGGGTCGCTGCGGCTGCCTGGGCTCCGGCGGACGTCCGCCTGCGCGCTGCGGGCGCGGTCAACGAGCGCCAGGCTCTGCGGATCCCCGGCGGCGAGCACCCGCGCGGCGTCCAGGGTCGCGTCGAAGGCCGCCCGCGCCCGGGCGCGCGCGTCGGCGCCGGCGGTGCCGTCCGCCGACAGGCGCAGCGTCGCCTCCTCCACGACGCCGGCGGCGAGGACGCGGCTGGCCGCGGCCTGCAGCTGCAGACCGTCCGAGAGCCGGTCCTCGTAGTCCTGGCGCGATCCGTATAGCGCGGAGACGCCGAACGCGGCGAGCACGGCGAGGACGACGGTCAGGCCCAGCAGGGCGGCCCGGAGGGAGGCGGCGAGGGACAGGCGGGGCATGCGGTTCTGACGGCGACGCTACAAGGCGGGCGGACGGCACGTCCGGGCTGGCGGGAGTCGGCCCGAGATCGGCACCGCAGGAGTACCCTTGACGGATGCCCTTCAGGCGCTCGTGGGGAGCTGCGCTGGCCGGCGCCTCCGGCGCGGCCCTAGCCGTGCCCGTGGGGCTCCTCGTCGTGCTCGTCGCGGTCGCCGGCGTCAGCGGCGGGTTCGGCGGGCTCGGCCAGCTGACCGGCGGCCCGCAGCTGCCGGGCATCGCCGGCGCCGAGCCGGTTGCCGCTGCTCCCCTGGACGCCGGCCTGCCGTCGCTGCCCACGCGGTCGGCGCCGGCCGGGACCGCCACGGCGGGCACCGGCGGCCCGACGGTACCCGCATCTGCATCCCCGGCCGGCTCGGCGCCGCGTCGCGACGGTGGGGCCAACCCGCCGAGCGCGTTCGGCCCGGCCCCGACGAAGCCGACCACACCGCCGTCGCCGGCGGCCCCGCCGGCGGTAACGACCCCGCCGACGACGGTGACCACCCCGCCGCGCCCCGCACCGCCGCCGAACCCGGTGCGCGAGATCGTCACCACCCTTCAAGGGGTGGTGAGCACGCTGCCGCTCCTCGGGCCGCCGGTCGCCGACGCGGTGGGGACGGTGACCGACCTGCTCATCCCGCGGGCCGCCGTCTCGGCCGGACCCCGGGCCACCCCCGTGCCGTGAGCACCGCCGTCTTCGCCGTCGCCGGCGGCACGCAGTTCGCGCCGCTGGAGCTCGGTCCCGCCACGATCTCCGGCTGCTTGTACGTGCTCGGCACGCACCGGCTGCGGGGTGGGCCCCGCGCGGTCCCGGTGTGGCGGCAGGCGTGCTTCTTCGGCGGCCTGGCGCTCATCGTGGCGACCCTCACCTCGCCGCTGGGCCGGCTGGCCGACGAGGTGTTCTGGGCGCACATGGCCGAGCATCTGCTGCTGGCCGACGTCGGCGCGCTGCTGCTCGTGCTCGGCCTGACCGGTCCGCTCCTGGCGCCGCTGCTGCGGGTGGGCTGGGTCGACCGGCTGCGGGCGCTGTCGCACCCGCTCGTCGCGCTGCCCCTGTGGGCGGCGAACTTCTACCTGTGGCACGTCCCCTACTTGCACGAGGCCGCCGTCCGCCACGACGCCACCCACGCCGTGCAGCACCTGTGCTTCATCGCCTTCGGCGCGAACATGTGGATGGCGCTGTTCGGCCCGTTCCCCAAGCCGGCGTGGTTCACCAACGCCTGGCAGTGCGGCTACATCCTCTCCGTGCGGCTCATCGGCGCCGTCCTGGCCAACGTGTTCCTGTTCGGCGGCCACGCGTTCTACGGCGTCTACGCGGCTGGGGAGGCGGCGCGCGCGCTCAGCCCGGACGCCGATCAGACGGCCGCGGGGACGATCATGATGGTGTGGGAGTCGGTGCTGACGATCCTCCTGTTCGCCGCGGTCTTCCTGCAGGCCGCGCGGGAGTCGATCGAGCGCCAGGAGCTGCTCGAGCTCGCGGCCGCCCACGGGGTGGACCTCAGCCCCGAGCGCGTCAGCCGGGCCGTCGCCGCCGGACGCGGCGCGGAGCTGCGCGCCCGTGTGCAGGGTCAGGCGGGCGTGCAGGATCAGGCCGGCGTGCCGGGCTGAGGCCCGCTGTGGCACGCGGTGCTCGCCATGCGGGCACGACGTGCGACACCCGCCCGGACGACGGGTCCCACACGGTCTCGGGGATCGGCGACGATGCGAGCATGCTGCGGACGCGCCTGACGCCGATCCTCACGACGACGGCCGCCGCCCTGGCGGTGGGGTGCCTCGGGCCGGACGGCGCCCAGGCCGCGACCGGCCGCGTCCTCACCCCCGGTGCGGTCGCGCCCGGCGGGCGGCTCGCCGTCCGGGCGACGGGGCTGTCGCGTCCCGTGCGCGTGCAGGAGCGGCGCGGAGACACGTGGGTCGATCGTGGCGGCGCGATCGCGGAGGCCGGGAAGCCCGCGCGCTTCCGGGCCCCGTGGTCGGTCGGGCGGCTGCGCCTGCGCGCCCGCGGGGCGGACGGCGCGGTGACACCAAGTCGGTACGTCCGCGTGCGGCCGCTGACCCTGGCGGCGGTCGGAGACATCAACCTCGGCGACGGTCCCGGGGCGGCGACCGCGCGCTACGGCGCGGCCTACCCGTGGAAGAGCGTCGGCTCGCGCCTGCGCGCCGCCGACCTCGCGTTCGGCAACCTGGAGTGCGCCGTGAGCCTACGGGGGGTGCAGCAGCGCAAGGCCTTCACGTTCCGTGGGCGCCCGTCGTCGCTGCGTGAGGTCGCGCGGCGGGGCGGGCTGGACGTCCTGAACCTCGCCAACAACCACTCCGGTGACTACGGGCACACCGCGCTGCTGGACACGCTGCGCAACGTGCGCCGGTACGGCATGGTCCCGGTCGGGGCGGGGGCCACCGAGGCGCAGGCCTACCGGCCGGTCGTCGTCGAGCGCCTCGGCCTGAAGGTCGCCTTCGTCGGCTTCGACGCCATCCAGCCGTTCGGGTTCCGGGCCGTCGGCCGGCGCCCGGGCAACGCTTGGGCGTTCCCGAGCCGTGTACGGGCCTCGGTGCGCGCCGCCGCGCGGCAGGCCGACGTCGTCATCGCGACCTTCCACTGGGGCATCGAGCGCGACTTCACCGAGTCCGCGCAGCAGCGCTCGCTGGCGGCGACCGCGGTCAACGCCGGGGCGACTGCGGTCATCGGCGCGCACCCGCACGTCCTGCAGCCCATCCGGCGTCCCCGCCTGGGGCGCCTGATCGCCTACAGCCTGGGCAACTTCGTCTTCTCCGCGCACTCGGCGGGCACGGAGCGCACCGGCATCCTCACCCTCCAGCTCGGGGCCGGCCGTGTCCTCGGCCACCGGTTCGTCCGGGCTCGCATCCGTGGCTCCCGGCCGATCATCGGCTGAACGGCTGACCGGCTGATACCCACGAGCTTGCGCGGTCCGACGCAGCAGACACGTCGGGTCAGTCTGACAGCACCGCGTGCAGCTCGGCGATCGTCTGTGCGGTGTCCCGGTGCAGGATCGTGTGGATGCCCAGGGCCCGGGCGGGCTTGAGGTTGCCGGCCAGGTCGTCGACGAAGACCAGCGCCTCGGCGGGCATCCCCATGCGCTGCACGGCGATCGCGTAGATCTCGGGATCGGGCTTGCGGACCCCCAGCTCCCCGCTGATGACGAGCACGTCGAAGAGCTCGTCCAGCGTGTCGGCCGGGTACGTCGACACGCCCCACGAGTTCGACAGCAGCCCCGTCCGCACGCCGCCGGTGCGCAGCAGCGCGACGGCGTCCAGCAGATCGGTGTTGCCGGCCATCGACCCGAACAGGCGGCCGATCAGGCCCTCGGGCTCCCGCACCTCGAGGACCGCGCCGAACTTGCGCTCGAAGTCCGCGTCGTCCAGGCGGCCGCACTCGAAGTCCGCGAGCAGCTCGCGGGCCAGTGGGTCCTTCATGAACGCGTCGCGGACGCGGTCGGTGCGCAGACCCTCGGCCTCGCAGAACGCGGCGAAGGAGGAGAACACGTCGGTGGTCATGACCCCGCCCCAGTCCATGAGCAGGCCGCGGCGCTCAGCCATGAAGCGCCACCTCCTCGGCCCGGTCGGCGAGGTCGACCACGCCGTCGCCGAACGATTTCAGGAACGGATCGTCCGAGGCTCCGGAGACCGCGCGCTTGTAGTTGCCCTCCATGAACACGATCGCCTTCCACAGCGCGAGCGCGGTGTACCAGCGGGCGTTGCCCATCGACCGGCCCGAGCGCTCCTCGTACCGCGCCACGAGCTCCTCGCGGGTCAGGAAGCCGTCGGCCCGCGTGACGGTGTTCAGCGCGGCCATGCCCGTGTTCGGGTCGCCGGCCTGCGCCCACATCATGCACAGGTAGCCCACGTCGGCCAGCGGGTCGCCGATCGTCGACATCTCCCAGTCGAAGATCGCGTTCACGCGCGCCGGGGCCGTCGGCTCGTACATGACGTTCCCGAGGCGGAAGTCGCCGTGGACGATCGTTGCCGTCGGGCTGTCCGGGAGGTTGTCGCTCAGCCACGTGGCCACCCGCTCGACCGCGGGGATCTCGCGCGTCTTGTTGTGCTCCCACAGGCCGAGGAACCGGCGCACCTGGCGCTCGAGGTAGCCCGTCGGCTTGCCGAAGCCCTCCAGGCCCGCATCCTGCCAGCCGACGGCGTGCAGCTCCACGAGCGCGTCCACGAGCTCCTCGCCGATCCGGTGCCGCTCCTCGAAGGTGTCCAGGGCGGCCGGCACCGCGTCGGTGATGACCTCACCGGCGACCTGCTCCATGACGAAGAACGGCGCGCCGATGATGTCGGGGTCGTCGCCCACGGCGAGCACCTTCGGCGCCCGGACCGTCCCGGTGCCGTGGACGGCGGCGATGACCCGGGCCTCGCGCAGGACGTCGTGCGCCGAGGGGGGCAGCGGACCGCGGGGCGGACGGCGCAGGACGAACGCAGCGTCGCCGCGGGTCACCGCGTAGGTGACGTTGGAGTGGCCGTCACCGATGGGGGCGATGGCCGGCTCGGCGTCTCCGCGGCCGAGGTCGTGGGCATCGAGGAAGGCCAGCAGCGGGTCGAGGACGAGCAGCGGCTCGCGCGCGCCGTCGGCCACCTCCTTCCGGGTCCGGACGATGTCGTCGGCAGCGATGTCCTGGCTCATCGGTGAGCCTCCATGGTGACGTGGGTGGGAGAAGCGAGCCCCCAGGCGAGCTTCTCCCACCGCGATCCGAGCCCTCGTGGCGAGGATCGCGCGATGTCCTGGCTCATGTCAGGTTGCCGGTCGCGGTGACGGTGGACTGGCCCTGCATGGCGAGCTTCAGGCACTCGCGGGCGATGACCATGCGGTGCACCTCGGAGGCTCCGTCGTAGATCCGCGCGGCGCGCGCGTCCTGGTACCAGCGGGCGATCGGCAGGTCCATCGCGATGCCGGCGGCGCCGTGGATCTGCACGGCGCGGTCGACGATCCGCCCGAACGCCTCAGACACGAACGTCTTGGTCATCGCGACCTCCTGGCGGTGCGGCAGGCCGTTCTCGACCTTCCACGCAGTGTGCAGGACCATCAGCCGCGACGCATACAGGTCCATGGCGCTGTCGGCGACCATGAACTGCAGGCCCTGGTGGCGGGCGAGCTCCTTGCCGAACGCCTTGCGCTCCAGCAGCCGCTGCGAAGTGAGGTCCAGCGCGCGCTGGGACACGCCGATCCAGCGCATGGCGTGGGCCAGGCGGCCGCCGGCCAGGCGCTTCTGGGCGATGACGAAGCCCTCGCCCTCCTGCCCCAGCAGGTTTCGGGCCGGGACGCGCACGTCGGTCAGGGTGACGACAGGGTGCCCGCCCGGCGAATGCGAGCCCATCCACTGCGGGTGGCGCTCGATCGCCCAGCCCGGGGTGTCGCAGGGCACGAGGATGAGCGAGTAGTCGCGGTGGCGGGCCGGCTCGGAGGCACCGGTCTTGGCCACGACGATCGCGAAGGCCGCGCCCTCTGCCCCCGTTATGCACCACTTCGTGCCGTTCAGCACCCACTCATCGCCCTCCCGCTCGGCCGTGGTCTGCAGGTTCGTGGGATCCGACGAGGCGACGTCCGGCTCGGTCATGGCGAAGCACGACCGGGTGCGGCCCTCAGCCAGCGGGCGCAGGTAGGTCTCCAGCTGCTCGTCGTCGCCGGCGATGAGCAGCGTGTGCATGTTTCCCTCGTCCGGGGCCATGGCGTTCAGGCCCAGCGAGGCCAGGCCGCTGACCCCGCAGGCCTGCGACACCAGCGACATCCCGAGCACCCCGAGCCCCAGTCCGCCCCACTCCTCGGGGAGATGAGGCGTGTAGATGCCGCGCTCGCGGGCCTTGTCGCGCAGCGCCTCGACGACGTGCCAGCTGGCCAGGATGTCGTCCGGGTCGGTGATCGTTCCTTCGGCGGGGAGCACGTCCTCCTGGACGTAGGCCTCGATGCGCGCAAGGACGGCCTTCAGCTCGTCCGGGACGGTGAAGTCGATGGCGCCGGGGGCGGTCGACGGGGTGGGGCTGGTCATGGTGGGGAGTCTCCCCGATCGGGAATCCACGCAACAACTGACCCTCTACGGTGTTCTTCCTGAACACCGGCGCTCCCCCGCCGGCGCCGCCCCGGCGCCGCGGGTGTCGGAACGCCAACCCACTTCGTAGGAGCTGTCGCCATTCCCCGCAAGTCCGTACTGCCGTTCCTGCTGCTCGCGCTCGTCGGCGCGCTGCTGGTCCCTTCCGCGTCGCAGGCCTCGCGCAACCAGATGCTGACGTTCGAGGCGCCGCGGGACCTGCTGGACCCCGCCACGCGGGATTCCGCGCTGCAGCGCCTGGACTCGCTCGGGGTGGGGGCGCTGCGCCTGGTCGTCTACTGGCGGGACGTCGCGCCCGCGGCGAACGAGAGGTTCCAGCCCGACATCGACACCACCGACCCGGCCAGCTACGACTTCTCCCGCGTCGACCCGGTGCTGGACGCCGCCAAGGCGCGCGGCTGGCCGGTCGTCCTGACCGTCTCGGGGCCGGTCCCGCGCTGGGCCACCCGCAGCCGCACCGACAACGTCACCCGGCCCAACCCGGACAAGTTCGCGCAGTTCATGACCGCGGTCGGCCGCCACTTCGACGGGCGGGTGGCCTATTGGTCGATCTGGAACGAGCCCAACCACCCGCAGTTCCTCAAGCCGCAGTACGACAGCAGGAAGCGGGCCGTGTCCCCGGGGATCTACCGCGACCTGTTCGTCGCCGCGCGACGCGGCCTGCGCTCGGCGCGCGTGTCCAACCCGAAGTTGCTCCTGGGCGAGACCGCTCCGCGCGGCACCGGCAAGGATGTCGCCCCGCTGACCTTCCTGCGCGGCGCGCTGTGCCTCACCGACAGCTACAAGAAGCGCAGCTCGCGGTGCGGCCGGCTGGACATCGCCGGGTACGCCCACCACGCGTACACGACCCGGTCGGGCCCCTCGTTCGTGCCCTCGGGCAAGAACGACGTGACGATCGGCGTGCTGTCGCGCCTGGTCACCGCGCTGGACCGTGCCGCCCGGGCGAAGGTGATCCCGTCGAGCACGCCGATGTTCCTCACCGAGTTCGGCATCCAGTCCACGCCGGACACGACCTTCGGGGTGAGCCTGCAGCGCCAGGCCGAGTACCGCTCGACCAGCGAGCGGATCGCCTACGACAACCGGCGGGTCGCCTCGTTCTCCCAGTACCTGCTCACCGACGACGCCCCGCGCTCGGGGCCGGCGATCTCGCGCTACTCGGGCTTCGAGTCCGGCCTGATCTCGGCGGCGGGCAAGGTCAAGCCGTCCTACGACGGGTTCCGCCTGGCGCTGGCCGTCAAGAAGCGGACGTCGACCCGTACGTCGATCTGGGGTGTCGTGCGGCCGGCGACGGCGCCCGGGACTGCGACGCTGGAGTACCGGTCGCGCAGCTCGGGTCCGTTCCGGCGCTACAAATCGGTGAAGTTCAACAAGCTCGGCTTCTTCACCGTCAGCGGGGGCAACAAGGCGCGGCGCGAGTACCGCCTGGTCTGGAAGGCGCCGGACGGCACCGTCTTCCGCGGCGCGCCGACACGGATCTACGGCAGCCGCTGACCGGGGCCGCGGGGCGCCCCTGCTGCCGCGGGGCGATGAGGGTCTACCCTTCCGCCCCATGGCCCGCCAGCTCTGGTTGCTCCGCCACGGAGACGCCGAACCCCACGGCGCCCGCGCCGACTCCGATCGTCGCCTCACGCCCAAGGGCGAGGAGCAGGCGCGCGTGACCGGCGTCGCGCTGGCCCGCCTGGAGGTCTGCTTCGACGCGGTCTTCTCCAGTCCGCGCGTCCGGGCGCACGCCACCGCGACCGGCGCGGCACAGGCGCTGGGCGCCGACGTCATCGTGCACCCGCCGCTGTCGGCCGGCTTCGACGCCGACGATGCCCGCGCGCTCGTCGCGGCGGCCGACGCCGACGGCGGCAAGGTCCTCGTCGTCGGGCACGAGCCCGACTTCTCCAAGGTGACCGGGGACCTGACCGGGGCGCGGGTGGACTTCAAGAAGGGTGGCATCGCGGTCGTGCGGATCGACGGCTCCGCCTCGTCGCGCGGAGAGCTCGTCGCGCTGCTGCGCCCGCGTGAGCTGGCCGCGATCGCCGGGACCTGAGGGCCGGCGTGGACGGCGTCCGGGTCCGCGCCCCCGAGCTGCACGGCGCCGGGGGCTGGGTGAACGTGGGCGCAGGGGCCGACGCCGACGCCTTGTCGATGGCCGACCTGCGCGGCAAGCTCGTCCTGCTGCACTTCTGGACCGCCGGGTGCGTCAACTGCCAGCGGGTCACCGAGGAGCTGCGGACCCTGGAGCGCCGCCACCGGGACGTCCTCGTCGTCGTCGGCGTCCACAGCCCGAAGTTCCCTCACGAGCGCAGCCACGCGAGCGTGCGCGACGCGGCCGCGCGTCAGCGCATCGAGCACCCGGTCCTCGACGACCCGGAACTGGTCACCTGGGACGCGTACGGCGTGCGCGCCTGGCCCACGCTCGTGCTCGTCGACGCCACGGGCCGCGTCGCGCTGACGGTGGCCGGGGAGGGGCACGCCGGCGAGGTGGACGCCGCCGTGCGCAGCCTGGTCGCCGAGGCCGAGGACAGCGGGACGCTGCTCCGAGGTCCGCTGACGTCCGCGCCCGTGACCGGCGGGACCGGGGAGCTGGCCTTCCCCGGGAAGGTGGCGGTGGACGCCGCCGCGCGCCGGATGGCCGTCGCCGACACCGGGCACGACCGGGTGCTCGTGACGACGCTGGACGGCGAGGTCCTGCACGAGCTCGACGGGCTCTACCAGCCGCAGGGGGTGCGCTTCGACGGCCCCGACGCGATCCTCGTGTGCGAGACCGGCGCCGACCGCGTCTGGCGCATCACCCTCGGGAACGGGGTCGGTCACCGTGGCGTGCGGACGCTGCTGTGCGACGCGCTGCGGTCGCCGTGGGACGTCGTGCGCTGGCACGGGCACGTGGTCATCGCCGAGGCGGGGCGCCATCGGCTGTGGGCGATCGACGCCGACGGCGAGGTACAGGTCATCGCCGGGACGGGTGGCGAGAACGTCGTCGACGGCCCGGCCCTGGAGGCGCTGCTGGCCCAGCCGTCGGGTCTGGCCGTGACCGCGGCCGACGAGCTGGCCTTCGTCGACGCGGAGTCCAGCGCCCTGCGCACGCTGGACCGGCCGGGCGGAACCGTGCGGACGCTCGTCGGGCACGGTCTGTTCGTCTCCGGCGCCGACGACGGTGACGTGACGCGCGCCACGCTCCAGCATCCGCTCGGCGTGGTCCGGGCCCCCGACGGGGCGCTCGTCGTCGCCGACACCTACAACGACCTGCTGCGTGTATGGCGCGGCGCGCACCTGTGGACGGTCCCGACCGAGGGCTTCGACGGGCCCGGTGGCCTCGACGTGCTGCCCGACGGTGTGCTTCTCGTCGCCGACACCGGGGGGCACCGGGTCGTGCGGGTGGACCCGGTGACCGGGCTGGCCGAGGCGATCGACGTCGGCGGGGCGGGTTCGGGCGACGTGACCGGCCCGGCGGTGTGGGCGCCGGACGCGGTCGCGCGGACGCTGATCCTGCCCGCGGGCGGGACGCTGGAGGTCGAGGTCGACCTCGCGCTGGACGGCGATGCGCTCGACGGCGGGGGCGGTCCGGCCGTCCGGGTCACGGCGACCGCCGCGGATCCAGAGGTGCTCGGCGACGAGACGACGTGGGAGCGGGACTCCCTGCCGGCGCGGATCGGCGTCCCCCTCGGGCACGAGTCCGGCCGGGTCACCGTGGAGCTGCGGGCGGCCACCTGCGGCGACGGCGTGTGCCGTCTGCGCCGCACGCAGCGCGCCTACGACGTCATCCTCACCTGACGGCGGGTGTGGGCATCGGCGAGAATGCGCAGATGCTCGACCTGGACGCCGACCCGGCCACCGTCTACCGCGGGATCGTCACGCTCGACGATGACGCCTTCGCCGACCTGATGGCCGAGCAGGACTCGCGGGACAAGGTCATCGACGCGCTCGTCGTCCACTTCGCCGGCCGGGTGCGCCCGGAGAAGACGCAGGGAATGGACGCGGTCATCCACATCAAGCTGTGGGACCGCCCCGGCGGCGGCTATGACCACCGCGAGCTCGTGATCCACGACGGCACCTGCGTCGCCTCGGAGACCCCCGAGCGGGACCCGCGCCTGACGCTGAAGATCCGCCCGGAGGACCTGCGCGCCGTCGTGACCGGCAAGGCGGGCCCCAAGCGCCTGGCCTTCCGCGGTCGCCTGCGGGCGATCGGGGACATCGCCTTCGGGATGCGGCTCACCGATCTGTTCGACCTGTCGGCGTAGGCTGGCGGCGGCCGATGCCCGAGCTGCCCGAGGTCCACATCACGGCGCTGCGCCTTACCGAGGCGCTGGCCGGCGCGCACATCGAGACGGTGACTGCGCCGGGCATCAACGCGCTGAAGACGTTCGCCCCGCCGCTGGAGGCGCTGGCCGGGCAGGAGATCCTCGGGGTCCGGCGCGTGGGCAAGCACCTCATCGTCGACGTCTCCGGCGGTCTTCACCTCCTGGTCCACCTGATGTCGGCCGGGCGTCTGCAGCTCTACGACAAGCACGCCACGCTACGGGACCGCACGTCCCGGCTGCTCGTGCGCGTCGACGGAGGCCGTGAGCTGCGCCTGCGCGAGTTCGGCACCAAGCAGCGCGCGTGGGTCAAGCTGCTGGACTCGGACGCCCTGGCGGACGACGAGGCGCTCACCGCGCTCGGTCCCGACGCCTGGCCGGAGCCGCCGGCCGACCTGGCGGCGCTGCTGGCCCCGCAGAAGGCGCGACCGCTGCAGGCCGTGCTGCGCGATCAGCGCGTGATCACCGGCATCGGGCGCTCGTGGGTCGACGAGATCCTGTGGCAGGCGAAGCTGTCGCCGTTCAAGCGGGCCGGTGAGCTGGACGCCGCGGAGGCGGGCGCCCTGCGTGAGGCCATCGTCGACCGGCTCGGCGCCGCGGTCGCGTTGTACGAGGAGACCGTGCAGCTGCCGATCCTCGACAAGCTGCCGCTGCCGCTGCAGGTGCACCGCCACCACGGCGAGCCGTGCCCGCGCTGCGGCACGACGCTGGAGGCCATCCACTACGAGGACCAGGTGCTGGCCTACTGCCCGGCCGAGCAGACCGGGGGCAAGGTCCTCAAGGACCGGCGCCTGTCGCGGCTGCTGAAGTGAGGCACCGACGCCCCCGACGGCTCTGGGTGGCGAGTCGGCGCGATGTACCCTTGCCACATGCGGCCTCTGCGGTACTCCATCAACGTCACGTTGGACGGGTGCTGTGACCACCGCGCGGTCCCCGCGGACGAGGCGTTGCTCGAGGCGTTGCACCGGCACGCGGCTGCGGGCCTGGAGCGGGCCGATGCCCTGCTCTTCGGGCGGGTGACCTACGAGATGATGGAAGAGGCGTTCCGGTCGCCCGCGGGGACGGACCACTTCGCCAGGACGATCGACGCGGCGCAGAAATACGTCGTGTCGAGCACCCTGGAGCGCGTGGACTGGAACGCCGAGCTCGTGCGCGGCGACCTCGGCGACGCCGTCCGCAAGCTCAAGGACGAGCCGGGCAACGGGCTGGCCCTCGGCGGCGTGCGGCTCCCGATGGCGCTGGCGGAACTGGGCCTCATCGACGAGTACGAGTTCGTGGTGCACCCGCGGATCGCGGGCCACGGCCCGTCGCTGTTCGCGGGGTTGTCGCGGCCGCTGGACCTGCAGCTCGTGGACCGGCTCGAGCTCGGCTCGGGGGCGGTGGCGATGCGATACGTGCCGACCGGCGCCCCAGCGCAGCGGTGACGGTGCCGCACACGGTCGATGTCGTGATCATCGGCGCCGGGGCCGCCGGCCTGATGTGTGCCCTGACCGCCGCAGCACGCGGCCGCCAGGTGCTGCTCATCGAGCACGCCAACAAGGCGGGCAAGAAGATCCTCATGTCCGGTGGGGGGCGCTGCAACTTCACCAACCTGTACGCGGAGGCGGACAACTTCTTCTCGCAGAACCCGCACTTCTGCAAGTCGGCCCTGGCCCGCTACACGCAGTGGGACTTCATCGCCATGGTCACCGAGCACGGCGTCCCCTACCACGAGAAGAAGCTGGGCCAGCTCTTTTGCGACAACAAGGCCAAGGACATCCTCGAGATGCTCCTGGAGGAATGTCGGCAGGCCGGCGTCGATCTGCGCCTGAAAACCTCGGTGCAGCAGATCGAGAAGACCGAGGCCGGCTACGCGCTGAGCACCGACATCGGCCCCGTCGCCTCGCCGTCGCTGGTGGTCGCCACCGGCGGCCTGTCGATTCCGACGATGGGCGCGACCGGCTTCGGCTACGACGTCGCTCGCCAGTTCGGCCATGACGTGCTGGCCACCCGTGCCGGCCTGGTGCCGTTCATCATCACCGACCAGCTCAAGGAGCTGTGCGTCGAGCTGTCCGGCACGTCGGTGGCCAGCGTGGTCAGCTGCAACCACCAGAGCTTCCGCGAGAATATCCTGTTCACCCACCGCGGCCTCAGCGGCCCGGCGATCCTGCAGATCTCCTCGTTCTGGCAGCTCGGAGATGCCGTGGTGATCGACCTGCTGCCCGATCGCGACGCCCTTCAGTGGCTGCAGGGCCAGCAGACAGCGCGCCCCGACAGCGAGTTGAAGACCGTGCTCGGCGAGGTCTTCACGCGGAAGATGGCGGGCCTTCTGGCCGATCACTGGTTCACCTCCAAGCCGATGAAGCAGTACACCCCGGCCGGACTGCGCGACATCGCCGAAAAGCTCGGCGCCTGGCAGGTGGTGCCGGCCGGCACCGAGGGCTACCGCACCGCCGAGGTCACCCTGGGCGGCGTCGACACCCGGGACGTGTCATCCCAGACCATGGAATCGCGGAAGAGCCCGGGCCTGTACTTCGTCGGCGAGGTGCTGGACGTCACCGGCCACCTGGGCGGGTTCAACTTCCAGTGGGCCTGGGCGTCGGGCCATGCGGCGGCGCAGTTCGTCTGAGGTCCGGCTGGCTGCGTGGACGCGACACCCATGCCCACGTGACGGCCGGCCGGAACTGAAAGGGCAGGCCCGTGCACGCCTCTACCTCTACGCATCCTGTCGATCCTCGTTCGAAGCGATTCGAGGTCGCGATCGTCGGGGCGGGCATCGCCGGCCTGAGCGCCGCGGCCGACCTTGCCCGCCGCGGCGTGGACGTCGTGGTCCTCGAGGCGCGTGACCGCGTGGGCGGCCGCCTGCTCAGCTCGACGCGACGGCGGGGTAGGCCCTACCCGGTGTGGCCGAGGATGAGCTGCACGGTCTGCTGCGGCTGGTCCCAGTGGGGGAAGTGCCCGCACTTGTCGATGAAGTGGATCTTCGCGTCGGGGAACAGCTCCTGCGCGCGGGTGGCCTGGCTGGGGAGGGTCACCTTGTCCTGGCGGCCCCACACGATCAGCACGGGGGCGTCGAGGGTCCCGGCCGGGGCGCCCTGCTGCTCGGGTCCGTCGACGAGGCCGCGCAGGGCGGGACGGACGCCGGGGGCGGTGGCGAAGGACTCGAGCTCGGGCAGGACGGTGCCGCGGGGCAGCTTCCACGGGCGCGCGGAGAACTGCGCCAGCAGCAGGGTGCGGGTGACGGGGTTGCCGGTGAGGAACGGCAGGGCGGGGCGCACGAGCTTGAGCAGGCCGGCGGACGCGCCCACCGAGATGTTGAACGCGCGCTTCTGTCCCGAGCTCCAGAACCCACCCGGGTCCAGGGCGACGACCTGGCCCACCAGCCCGCCGCGGCGGGCGAGCTCGAGGGTCAGCCGCGCGCCCATGGAGCTGCCGACGACGTCCACGCCGAGCAGGTCTTCGGCCGTCAGGAAGTCCGCGAGCGCGTCCGCGTAGGCGGGGATCGTCGCCTCGCCGGTGAGCTCGGGGGTGTCGCCGAAGCCGGGCAGGTCGACGGTGATGACCTCGCGCTGCGCGGTCAGGTCGTCGAGGATCACGTCGAAGGAGTGGCGGCTGCCGCCGAGTCCGTGGATGAGCAGCAGCGGCGGGCCCGAGCCCTGGCGGGCGTGGTTCAGGGTCATTCCCCCACCCTATTGACATGGTGTCAGGCGGGTAGCGGCCAGCGGGGTCAGCCCGGGTGCTCGGCGACCCAGTCGCGCCAGAATCCGGGGAGGGCGGGGGCCTCCAGCAGCCGCGTTCTGAGCGCCGGATCGTGGAGCAGCGCGTCGGTCATCAGCGTGGTGGTGACGGCGTGGTCGGGACGGAAGACCACCTCGATCTGGTCGCCGGCCCCGACCTCGCCCTCCTCCAGAATGCCCAGGTACGCTCCGGGGCGGCCGGCGGCCGCGAACGTCTTCACGAAGGTGGGGTCGCCCATGCGCAGGCCGAGCTTGAAGCACGGGATCCGGGTCTGGCGGACCTCCAGCAGCGCTGTGCCCACCCGCCAGCGGTCGCCGATCCGCGCGGTCGACAGGTTCAGGCCGCGGGTGGTCAGGTTCTCACCGAGCGCCCCCGGGCCAAGCGGGCGGCCGAGCTCACGCTCCCACGCCTGCGTGTCCTCGACCGCGTAAGCGTAGACCGCCTTGTCGGGACCGCCATGCACGCTGCGGTCGGCCTGGTCGTCACCCGCGAGGTTGACGCCGGTGAGGGCGACGCGGCCAGCCACCGGCGCCTTCCAGATCCCGGTCTGCACGCTGCGGGTGCCCGTGTCCACCGGGCGCACCCCGCCGACGCTCACTGCGAGCAGGTCACCGCGCGGTGCGTCGCCGGTCACGCCTGGTCCTCCTCGGGATCGAGGATCCGCACGCCGAGCGCGGCCGCGAAGGTCTCGGCCGCGCCCAGCACGTCGGTCACCGGCATCGCCACGCCGCGCAGGCGCTCCACCGAGCGGGCGCCCTCCAGCCGGCAGTCGCGCATGACGCAGTGTCCGCCGAAGCGCGCACCGGAGAGGTCGATCCGGCTCAGGTCGCAGCCCTCGAAGGTCACCGAGCTCAGGCGGGCGTCCTGCAGGTCGGACTCGGCCAGCGAGCAGTCCTCGAACACGACGCGCTCCAGGCGCGACGCCGCGAACGACGCCAGGTCGATGCGGCAGCCCGCAAACGTCACGTCACGGACCGTGCCCTCGTGGAACGCGAGCCCCGTCAGGCGCACGCCCTCGAACGCCGTGCGCTGGACGGTTCCTCCGCGGACGGTCGTGTTGGCCAGGCTGCCGCGCGTGATTCGGCAGTCGCTCAGGGCCAGCTGCGCCAGCCGAGCTCCGCTGATCTCGGCGTCCTGCAGGTGCGAGGCCGTGATCTCGACGTTGCGCGCGCTCACGCTCTCGCCTGCGTGCCCGCCGGCGAGAACGGCCTCGAGGGCGAGCTCGTCGTGCAGGCCGCCGAGGGCGAGGTCCAGAGTGCCAAGACGGGACGCGATCCGCGGGCTGCTCACCGGCCGGGGCACGGTCTGCAGTCAATCACCGACGCGAGTGTGACGGTCCTCACGTTTCCCCCGCCCGCCGGTATGGGCAGGAAACCACTGAGCCGCGAGCACGCGGCGCCCATCCGACCAAGGAGCACCACTACGCATGTCAGGCACCGCCGACAACATCAAGGGCAACGTCAAGGAGACCGCCGGTGACGTCACCGGGGACGACGATCTCAAGGCCGAGGGCAAGACCGACAAGATGAGCGGCAAGCTCAAGGACGCCGCCACCGACGTCAAGGATGCGGCCGAGGGCGCCGTCGACAAGGCGCGCGGTAAGTAGAGCTGAGTGTGTCGGCCGGCCCAGCGCCGGCCCACGCTTACGCAGTTCGACGGGCGGCCCGCTGAGGCCGCCCGTCGTCGTTCTCGGACCCGGGCCGCGCCGCCGCCGGCCCGGGTCCGCCATCATGGACCCGGATGCCGCGCCGCCCGCCGCCCGTCCCGCCCGCCGCCGTGATCTTCGACAACGACGGTCTTCTGCTCGACACCGAGGAGGCGTGGACCCGGGCCGAGCAGACGTTGTTCGCGCGGCGGGACCGGACGTTCACCATGGAGCACAAGCGCGAGCTCATCGGCAGCTCGCGCGAGGACGCGGCGGGGATGCTCGAGGTCATGCTGGACGCCCCGGGTCGGGGGCTGGACCTCATGGACGAGCTGCACGCCCTGGTCATGGAGGAGGCCCGCCGGCCGGTCACCCCTCGCCCCGGCGCCGAGCGCCTCGTGGCGGAGATCGCCGCGTCAGGAACCCCGATGGGCGTGGCCTCAAACTCGCCCCGCGCCTTCCTGGACCTCGTTTTGGCCGGGTCGGGGTTGCTGGACGGACCCGGCGGCTCGCCGTTCGCCGTCACGGTGGCCGGCGACGAGGTCGCCGCCTCCAAGCCGGCCCCCGACATCTACCTGGCCGCGTGCGCGGCGCTCGGCGCCGCGCCGGCAGAGTGCGTGGCCTTCGAGGACTCGCCCCCCGGGGTGGCCGCCGCCCGCGCCGCCGGCGTCCACGTCACCGGGGTGCCGTACTTCCCGGACGGCGACCTGCCCGACGCCGACGCCGTCGCCGCGCGGCTCGACAGCCCAGAGATCCTGTCAATGTTCGCCAGCGTAGTTTCGTGACGGGGTGCCCTACACTGACGGTGATGGAGCCGCTGCCGCTAGCTCACTCCGGCCACTGGGCCGTGGGGCTGATCTACCTCGCTCCCGTCGTGCTGCTCCTTGTGGTGCTGTTCGTCCAGGGGCGCCGCGAGGAGGAGGACGAGGAGGCCGACGACCTGCCGCCGGAGCCGCTCGAGGCCGGGGAGCTGTGACCGGCGTCCGGAGCCTTGCCCTCGTCGCGCTCGCCGTGGCGGCCGGCTTCGCCGGGTGCGGGGGTGGTGCGGACGGTGACAGCACCGCCGGCAAGTCCGGCGAGCCGTCCTCGGCTGCGCTGCGCCAGCAGCTGGACGCCGCGACGAAGGTCACCGCCTCGAGCTTCGAGCCCGCCGGCGGGCGGACGCTGCGTCAGGTCGCCGACAGCCTCGACGGCACCGGGCCGCAGGTCTCCTTCGCGACGCAGACCATCGTCCCGGGCTCTGACCAGCGCGTCGCCTTCGGCGTCATCGACGAGAAGACGGGCTTCGTGTACGCGCCCACCGCCATCTACGTCGCACGGTCGGAGAACGGCAAGGCCCGCGGTCCGTTCCCGGCGCCTGCCGACCTGCTGCTCACCGACGCCCCGTTCCGCAGCCAGAACGCCGCGACCGAGAGCGACCCGTTCGCCGCGATCTACGAGACCTCCGTGCCGCTGGACAAGCCCGGTTCCTACCCGGTCGTGGCGGTCAGCATCATCGGCGGAAAGCGCATCGGCGCCGCCGGGCGCATCACCGTCACCGCCGCGAGCAAGGACCCGATCCCCGACGTCGGCGAGCAGGCCCCGCGTGTGGACACCGAGACGCTGGCCGGCGCCGGCGGGGCCGCGACCAAGATCGACACGCGGGTGCCACCGTCGGACATGCACAAGGTCAGCCTCAAGGACGTGGCGGGCAAGCGGCCCGTCGCGCTGCTGTTCGCCACGCCGGCGCTGTGCCAGTCCCGCGTCTGTGGTCCCGTCGTCGACATCGCGCTGCAGCTGCAGAAGACCTACGGGGACCGGATGACGTTCATCCACCAGGAGGTCTACAAGGACAACATGCTCAGCAAGGGCCTGCGCCCGCCGCTGCAGGCCTTCAACCTGCAGACCGAGCCGTGGCTGTTCGTGCTGGACAACACCGGCCGGATCACCGCCCGGCTGGAGGGCTCCTTCGGCTTCCGCGCCTTCGAGCGGGCGATCAAGACGGGGCTCTCGTGACCGGGCGGGTCACCGGCATCGGCGGATTCTTCTTCCGCGCCCGGGACCCGGAGGCCCTGGCGCGCTGGTACGGCGAGCACCTGGGCGTCGTGAAGATCGACTCGCACGACTACGAGGACCCCGGCTGGTTCCCCGAGCGCGGCGAGACGCTCATCGCGCCGATGTCCGCGGACTCCGACGAGTTCGGCGCCCCCGAGCGGGTGTGGAAGATCAACTTCCGCGTCGACGACCTCGACGGCATGGTCGACCGGCTGCGGCAGGCGGGGATCGACGTGCGCCCGCACGACGACAGCTACCCCAACGGGCGCTTCGCGGAGCTCGCCGACCCCGAGGGCAACCCCATCCAGCTCTGGGAGCCCAACGCCGCGTCGCTCGCGCGCGACCCGGGCGCGCCCTGCGGCTGACCGGGACCCGCGTCCCATGGGATAGGCACGCCCGCCTCGATGTCGTGTGCGACGAGGTGCCCGAGTACGACCGCCTGCAGTACGCAGCGATAGCGGCGGCGTCGCCGGAGAGCAGGCCGCGGCCGGCGTTGACCAGGAAGGTCAGCGGCTGGTGCTCGGCGAAGACGCGCAGCACCGACGGCATCGACGCAACCGGGACGAAGGCGCTGGACAGGAACGAGAACGGGACGCCGGTGATCCCGAGGCCGTGTGCCGCCTGCGCGCTGCTCCGAAGCTCAGCGGGTGGAGTCGGCGCAGACCATCAGCCGGGAGGTGATAACGGTGCATCCGGGTCCCCCGGCCACGGTCGCGCCGGTGGGGGCGCGCACGACGTCGGCGATGCCGCCGCGCGCCTGGCTGCGCAGGAGGTCGAGCGTGGTGGCGCTCACGTCGACGGACTCGCAGCCGCTGCACGAGTTGGTCCCCGCGCTCAGCGGCACGCTGATCCGCGGTGCGAGCAGGTCGCTCTGGATCGAGGCGGTGATCGTGTGGTCGGCGGGCCTGTTGCAGGTCACCTGGCCGTTTAGCGTCACCAAGAGCCCGTTCGAGGTGAAGGCTGCGGCGGGTACGCACGTGATCCCGGTCTCCGCGGTTCGGGCCGGCGCCGCCAGGGCCAGGGCTGCGGCCCCGGCCGCCGCGGTGCACAGCAGTCCTCTCATGACGCTCGCGGTCCGTCGGTCCGACATCACGCCTCCGGGGTGGCTCGTCACACCTGCCACATAGACGGTACACCACCGATGTCTGTCCTGGCGGGGCTGCGTCTCGCGTCGATCCCGCCGACCGTGACAGCGTCGACACGGTCGCGGCCGCCTGACTGGCGTCCGGCCGAGCGTCAGCGCTTGCGCAGCGGGCCGACGGTGAGGCGCTCCTTTGCGTAGTCCAGGCCGACCGCCGAGAAGTCGCTGAGCACGTCGGAGCCGATCAGCCCCTCGATGCCGTTCCCGCGGTCCGAATCGGGCAGGTTGATGGCCACGATCCGCCGCGAGCGCATGCGCAGCGTGTCGATTCGCCAGCGGCTGACCCGCACCGGCTGGCCGGAACCCACGCCCGCCACCCCCTGGATCGGAGCCGCCCGCCCCTCGGGATCCAGGCCGAGCCTGCTGGCCAGCCCGGCGTCGATCGCCGTCGTCGAGGCGCCGGTGTCGAGGATGAAGCGAAACGGCCCCTGGCCTGCGATGCGTACGTTGACGAGCGCGAGCGCCTGACCCTGGCTCCCGGTGGTCACCCGCATCGCGAGGCGCTTTGGCCGCTTGAGTGCCGTCTCGCGGACCACGCGGTCGGACGTGTCCGGACTGCCCTGGGTCTCGGTGACGGTGCGCGTCACGGTCACGACGTCGGACGAGGCGACGTCGGTGCCTCCACAGCCGGAGATCGCGGACGCCGTGACGGCGAGCGCTGAGGCGGCGAACAGCTGAAGACGCGTGATCGCCATCGTGGGCGAACGCTACCGGGAACCGACACGCGAGCAGCCAGGTTGGCCGGTTGCCACCCGCGTGCGTGCGGCTCCCGGGTGGTGACCGGTCGGACGGGTGTCGTAGACCTCCCGGGCATAAGGGATCATGTTGAGCATGCACGACGATCGCGAGCGTGGCCGTCCCGAGGCGAGCCAAGGATCGCCGGTGGGGAACGTCGGCGCGGACGCCATCCCTACCAACCGCCTACGGGCGTAACCGGCGGCCGGGGACCGCTATGGCGCAGCGCACCCACACGACCGTCGACAGCCCGTTCGACGCGCTGACCCTCGTCGCCGACGACGGTCGGCTGTGCGGCCTGTACATGGTCGACCAGCGACATCGTCCGCCGGACATCGAGTTCGGCGTGCGCGACGCGCGGGCGTTCGCCACCGCCGTCTCCCAGCTGGGCGAGTACTTCGTGGGGCAGCGCACGGCGTTCGACCTCGACCTGGCACCCGCCGGGACCCCGTTCCGGCGGACGGTCTGGGACCGCCTGCGCGCGATCCCGTACGGCGAGACGAGGACGTACGGCCAGCTCGCTGCCGAGCTGGGACGGCCCGGCGCGGCGCGGGCGGTGGGCCTGGCCAACGGCGCCAACCCGATCGGCATCGTCGTCCCCTGCCACCGCGTCGTCGGCGCCGACGGCAGCCTCACCGGGTACGGCGGCGGCCTGGAGCGCAAGCGCCGGCTGCTCGAGCTCGAGCAGGCTCGCAGCACGCCGGCCCTGTTCCACCTCGACGTGGGAGATGACCGCTGACCCGACGCAAGGGCCGCGCCCGGCGTCGGGCGTTGCCCGGCGTGTCGATGGTGGTCGCAGGCGACGCCGCCCGCACGCGAACAGCGAGCGCGTGCCGGTGCGCGGTGCGCGGTGCGCCGGACGGGAACAGCGGACGGCATGGATCAGCCCGCCGCGCGGGCGCACGAGCAGCCTTACCCCGAACAGCTGCGGAGGTCCAGCGATCATGTGATCGCCTGCATAGACTCGCGGTCGTGATCCGCGAGCTGGCACCGGAGGAGACTCACCGGGCGGCCGCCGCCCTGCTGGAGCTGCGCCCCCACTTGGGCGACGTGGACGCGGTGACCTCAGCCACGCAGGCCCAGCGGGCGGAGGGCTACCGCGTGGTCGGTACGTTCGGTCAGGGCGGGCCGACCGACGACAATGCCGCGGCTGCCGCCGGGTTCCGCGTCATCACCACCCTGGCGTGGGGCCGCTGCCTGTACGTCGATGACCTCAGCTGCCGGGCGGCCCACCGGCGCCGAGGCCACGCGCGGGCGCTCATGGACTGGCTCGTCGCGACAGCACGAGCGGAGGGGTGCGAGGCCCTGCACCTGGACTCCGGCCACGGCGAGGAGCGCGCCGACGCCCATCGCCTGTACCTCACCAGCGGCCTGCGGATCTCCTCGCACCACTTCTCGCGACCGATCACGTAGCGTGGACCTGGCCGGAACCATGCTGTGCACCGCCCTGACCGACCTGCTGGACCTCGACGTGCCCGTGATCGGGGCGCCGATGGCCGGGGTGTCGGGTGGCCGCCTGGCCGCGGCGGTCTCCGCGGGCGGCGGGCTGGGCATGATCGGCGTCGGCGGCGCGGGCGAGCCGGGAGCGATCATCCGCGAGGCCGAGCAGGCCCAGGTCGGCGGGCGGCCGTTCGGGATCGGGCTGATGGCCTGGGTGCTGGAGCGGCGGCCCGAGCAGTTCGACGCGGCGGTGGCCGCCGGCCCCGCGCTCGTGTCGGTGAGCTTCGGCGAGTGTGCGCCGTGGGTCGCTCGCCTGCGCGAGACCGGGATCCTTGTCGCCACCCAGGTCGCGGACGTCGAGGCTGCCCGCGCCGCCGCTCAGGAAGGAGTCGATCTGATCGTCGCGCGCGGCGCCGAAGGCGGTGGGCACGGTGAAGATGCCGTCGGCACCCTGCCGCTGCTGCAGGGTGTCCTGGACGCCGTCGAGGTCCCCGTCGTCGCCGCGGGAGGCATCGCGACGGGGCGCGGGCTGGCCGCTGTGCTCGCCGCCGGGGCTGCTGGAGCCTGGGTCGGCAGCGCGCTGCTGACCTGTCCCGAGGCCGCCAACGACCCCGCGGCACGCGCCCGCGTGCTCGCCGCACGCGAGACCGACACCGTCTACGGGCGCGTCTTCGACATCGCCCAGGGTCTCGGCTGGCCGCTTGAGTACGGCGGTCGCGCGCTGACCAACAGCTTCACCGACCGGTGGATCGGGCACGAGGCCGAACTGGCCGAAGACCCGGCCGCCCGCGAACAGCTGCTTGCCGCCCGGCAGGCTGCCGACTACGACACCGCCTACGTCTACGCGGGCCAGGCCGTCGGTTTGGTCACAGACGAGCGGCCCGCCGCGGTGGTCGTGAAAGACCTGGCCGCCGGTGCCGAGTCCCTGCTGCGGCGCTGGGCCTGACGCGCCCCCGGGCGGCAATCAGTCCGCGGCGCGGGTCTGCTCGACGTGCCGGGTCAGTGCCGCGACCGCGTCGGCGATCGCCGCGCGGATCGCCGGGTCGACGATCGTCCCGTCCTCACCGACCGCGCCGCGGGTGACGGGGATCCGCGCGCAGGCGGCCTCCACGATGTCCGCGTCCACGTAGCCGAGCACCCTGCGCAGCGAGGCGTGGGCGTCGGCCGCGCCGGTCGGTGCGGCGGGACCCGCGGCGTTGATCCACGCGACCGGCTTGCGGTACGTCCCGGCGTCACCCACGGTCCATTCGAGCAGGTTCTTCAGGGCCCCCGGCAGCGCGCCCGCGTACTCCGGGGTGCAGATCAGCACCGCGTCGGACGCCCCGATCGCGGCGCGCAGCTCGGCCACGGGGGGCGCCACCGGCTCGCCCTCACGGTCGGCGTCGGGGTTGAAGTGCGGCAGCGACGCCAGCCCGTCGTAGCTCACGGTCCTCACGCCGGCCGCGTCCAGGTGGCCGACGGTCTGCAGCACGGCGGCGTTCGTCGAGCCGGCACGGATACTGCCGCAGACCAGCAGGATGCGCACGCTCGACGGCACGCCGGGACACGCTAGTGGGCTGGCGACGCCTGCGTGGGGTTCAGCGGACGATGCGGATGTGGCGCACCGTGCGCACGGAGCCCGGCTTGGTCACGATGACCTCGCGCAGCCCGCGCTTGTGCGCCTTGACGCGCATCGTCACGCGCCCGTCGGATCCGGTGCGCAACCCGCGCCCGCCGAGGCGCACCAGGGCACCCTCGACGCGGTCACCGCCACCGTCGCGCACGAGGAAACGCACGGTGGTGCGCCGGCCGGAGCGCACGTGGCTCGGGGAGAGCGTCAGGCGCAGGCGCGGCTTGGCCGCCGCGGCGGGCGCGTCCTTCGCGGCCGGGATCGGGCCGTTGTCGATCGCGTCGGGCGCGACCGAGCGGATCCACTCGCGCAGCTGGGCGTCGGCGACGCGCGCGTAGACGCCGGGCTTGCCGGCCTGCGCGCAGCCCTCGCCGTAGCTCGTGGAGCCGACGACGCGCAGATCGCCCGTCGGGAGCTTGCCGAACAGCGGACCGCCCGAGTCGCCCTGGCAGGCGTCCTTCCCGCCCTGGGGCAGCCCGGCGCACACCTGGGTGTCGGTCTCGAAGGAGCCGGGGTAGGTCGCGGCGCACGCCGGGTCGGCGACGATCGGCACCTCGGCCTGCTGCAGGGTGTCCGGGGTCGGGCCGCCCTCGCTGGTGGTGCCCCAGCCGGCGATCGTCTCGGACACTCCCGGGTTCCACAGTGCGCGTTGGCCGGTGCCGGCGATCGGGGTGGGGGTCTGCGCCGCCGGTGCGGTGAGCTGCAGCAGGGTGATGTCCGAGCCGCTGGTCAGCAGGTAGGAGGGGTCCACGAGCGCTTGGCGGACCGCGATCCGCTGGCCGCCCGGGAGTTTGTTGGAGCCGATCCGGACGTCGATCGCCCCGGGTGGGAAGGCGATCGGGGTGGCCAGGACCGCGCCGGTGAGCGAGCCGCAGTGCCCGGCGGTCAGCACCAACTCGGGCGCGATCAGCGTGCCGGTGCACAGGAACGAGCCGCCGAGGGTGATGCGCGCCACCGAGTCGTAGCTCCCGGCGGGCGCGTCGGAACCACCGACCACGGCCTGCGACGGTGCCGCCGCCAGCAGCCCGGCCGTGCAGCAGGTGGTGGCCAAGAGGCCCTGTCGCAACCGCGCCATGCCCACAAGGCTAGAGCGATTTCCCGCCGTGCGCGCCGATGGTCCGGTTGCCGGATCCTTACGTCCACGCACACCCCGACTGTCCGCGGTGCCGGGTAGGCACGATGCGCTCCCGGGTAATACCGTCGGCATGGTCGTCCTTCGGTCACCCCGTCGCGCCGGCTGTTCGCGGCCCAGCCCCGCGGCACGGACCCTGCGGCCGCTGATCGCCGTCGCCGTCGCCGTCGCGCTGGTCGCCGGCTGCGGGGGCGACACCGCTGCGCCGCCGGACGGATCAGAGCCCGTGGCCACGACCTCGCCTCCGAGGCCCGACAGCGCGGCGACCGCGCAGCGACCCGGCACGGCACGGACCATCACCACCGGCCTTCAGGTCCCGTGGGGCCTGGCCTTCCTGCCCGGCGGCGACGCCCTGGTCTTCGAGCGCACGACCGGCAAGGTCCGGCGCATTCCGGCGGCCGGTGGCCAGGCGCGGACGGTCATGACCGTCCCGGGCGTCGACACGAGCGCGGGAGAGGGCGGGCTGCTCGGCCTCGCCGTCTCCCCCGACTACGCGCGCGACGAGCTGCTGTACGCCTATTACACGAGCGACTCCGACAACCGGATCGTGCGCTTCAGGCTCGGCGACACGCCCAAGGCCATCCTCACCGGCATCCGGCGCGGCCAGATCCACAACGGCGGCCGTATCGCCTTCGGCCCCGACGGCAAGCTGTACGCGAGCGTCGGGGAGACGAGCATGCCCCAACTCGCGCAGGACCGTGCCTCGCTGAACGGCAAGATCCTGCGCATCGACCCGGACGGGTCGATCCCCGCCGACAACCCGTTCAAGGCGTCACCAGTGTGGTCCTACGGGCACCGCAACCCGCAGGGCCTGGCCTGGGACGACGACGGCCGGCTATGGGAGGCCGAGTTCGGCGCGCAGACGTCCGACGAGGTCAACCTCATCAAGCCGGGCCGCAACTACGGCTGGCCCGAGGTCGAGGGCGAAGGTGAAACCCGAGACGGGAAGTTCACCAACCCGCAGGTGACGTGGCCGACGGACGAGGCGTCCCCGAGCGGCGACGCGGTCGCCGGCGGCGACCTCTACGTCGCCGCGCTGCAGGGGCGCGGGCTGTGGCGCGTCCCGCTGGACGGGGCACGGGCGCGCGCCGACGAGAAGCAGCTGCTGCTCAAAGGCCGGTTCGGGCGGCTGCGCACCGTCGTGCGGGCCCCAGACGGATCGCTGTGGATCACCACGTCCAACCGCGACGGCCGGGGACAGCCCAACGAGGGCGACGACCGGATCATCCGCTACGTGCCCGGCCGTTGAGGCAGACGTCTGCCCGGTCGGACGACCTGGCAGCGTGCGTGCCCACTTTGCGCAGCGCTGAGACGCTTGCGTAGTGTTTGCATTACCGTAGTCCATGCGGTACGTTCGTGGTGGGTCGTCGATCGTGTTCAGCCATGAAGGCCGAGCAGTGGATGAAGGGGTCTCGACGCGCGCGAGTTCGCCGCGATCCTCGCTCCGCTCGACCAGTTGGAGATCGAGGGCCCTTCGCTCGGCCGCCCCGCCGTCGACCGGATCAACCGCAGCCGCCACCACAACATGAAGGAGCTCCGCTCCGTCGGCGGCACCTGCGTGCACTGTTCGCGTTCGACCCTGAGCGCCAGGCGATCATCCTGCTGGGCGGCGACCAGACCGACGACAGGAGCGGCTGGTACGAGCGGAACGTTCCGATCGCCGACGACCTCTACGACGACTACCTCACCTACCTCAAGGAGCCGAAGTGATGAAGGACCTGAAGACCCTCGCCGAGATCCGCGCCACGCGCCCCGACGTCACCCCGGAGATGATCGGGGCCGAGCGCGAGACCCTGCTGGCCGAGATCGCGCTGCACAAACTCCGCGAGCACCGCGGGATCACCCAGACCGCGATGGCCGAACGCCTCGAACTGTCCCGGCCGCGCGTGTCCACCATCGAGCACGCGGGAGAGGACCTGCGGCTTTCCACCGTCGACCGCTACGTCACAGCGCTCGGCGGCCGCCTCGAGCTACGCGTCCACTTCGACGACCAGGCCCCGGTCACCATCGAACGCTGAACGACGAACACTCGCGCCGAGCGACGCCTGCCGCGAAGCGGACGCGACCCAGGTACCCCAAATGACCGTGCGGGCGACAAGACCGTTCTCTGTCCCGAGGACCGGACGATCAACCTCGTGCCGCCTGGGTGCCGCTTCACGTGTCGGACGGCCCGCCACCAGCGGTTGCCGATGGGTCCGTCGTCGCGCGCTCCATCTCGCCGAACGCCCATTCCATGGTCTCGGTGAACCGCGCGAACTGCTCCTCGGGGCGGAGCAGCTTGCTGGAGAACGTGGGGAATCGGCCGAGCCGCTCCGGTGGGATCTTCAGACCGTCGATCTGCTCCAGTCGCGCTGCCAGCTGACGCCACCCGGCCAGGTCGTCGAACGGCGCAGGGAGGTGCCCGAAGTTGATCTCGACCGATCCGTCGGGGTACAAGCGAACCACTCCCACGGAACGACCATCGATGCGACGTTCCAGCTTCATTGACGGGTTGTTCATGGCCGTTCCGAAGGCGACGTCAACGTCCCGGGAGCCGGCCCACGCGACCAACCGTCGCGTGACGGCGACGTCGTCTGGTTCCGCCAACTCTGCGTGACGCTCTAGCCACTCCTCCGCCGTCCAGCGCCGCTGCTTGCGGACGGTCTTGACGGATTCAGCTCGCTCGCTCCGGCCGACGATTCCCGGGACGAACATCCGGTGGCTCCCGACTTCGTCGGCGAACTGCGGCAACTCGACGCCAAGCACTGTCGTGCGCACCATCTGGTCGTTGAGGAACTCGATGATGGCCTTCAGTTCCTGGCTGATCTCGTCCGCGACGAACAGCAGTCGCAACGTGCCCTCGCGGAGGTTCGTGTCCACGGTGGCCCACCACGCCTCCACCGCAAGGTCCCCACCAAACGTACGCTCGAGCACCTCGGCAGGTTCGCGGCCATCGCGGCCGCAGCGGGCCTCAAAGTGGGCACGCACGCTGCCAGGCGGCCAGTAGCGCGGCCCGTTCGCCGCATACTCGAGCATCTGCCCGACGACCTCGCGCCGGATGCGGGTGTCGGAGCTGCGCTTGACCTCCACGAGCGTCGGCACACCGTCCTGGTCAACGAACAGATGGTCGAGGCTCCACCGGCCCGCGGCGTCGGCGCTGTCAGCGATCGACACCTCCCGCTCGATGAGCACGAGACGGGGTCTCTCACCTGGGTCATCCGCGTCCGTGAGGAGGTGCGGATGTGTGGCAATCAGCGACTGCAACACATCCTCGGCGTCATACCGCCGCTTGCTCATCTCGATGAGCTTGCCATCGCGTTCAAAGTAGACCGTCATCCTTCGCCAGCCTAGCCCGACGGGGATTCGGTCGAGGCGATGGCGGACCGCATACCAGCGGCGCCGACAGCCGCCACGCCCAGCGGGCCGCGGACGGCACTTCAGGTCGCCCACGCCGGCGACGACGGCACCATGCAGGATGGGGCCGGGGTCCAGGGCGGTGGACCGCCGCGCTCCGTCGACATCAGCGGGGAGACTGACGGCTTCCGGCGGGGATCTTGACGGACTCGGGCGGCTCTCAGTAGGTGGGAGCGTTCGCAGTGGCGACCGGCACAACGATGTCGCCGCCGAAACGCTTGGTCGCGCCAGCCGAATGTTGCCGCGCGGTCGCGGCGGCGGCGATCGCGTCTCGTTGGTCTTGATTGGTCCTCTTCGGGATGCCGCGGAGACCGAGGGTGTGTGGGCCCGCGCGGGTCCACGTCGAGCGCTGCGTACCTCCTCGCTTCCCGCACCAGCGAGTCCACGAAGCGGTCGGGAAGACCTCGATCACTTCAGTCGGCGCATCGTGGAGTGCCGCATAAAGGTGGAGACCCTCGACGATCCACGCGTAGTAGGAGCTGGCATGAACCCGACTCTCATCCGGGGTCCAGCGGATCCCGCACACGTCCTTCGCCACTTCCCGCTCGGACTGCCGGGACGTGTGGCCGTCGTCCGCGCACCGGCACGGGCTGTCGATCGCCGTCACCACCGGCTTCGCGTCGTTGACTATGGTCACGACCTCCGCGCAGGTCAGCTGCCCATCAAGGCGTAGCACCTCACCGTCGGATACAAGCGCCACATCGAATCCCTGCCGCGCCCCGCCGACGTCGACCCCGAGCCAAGTGTCCATCGTCGGATCATGCACGAGTCACCAACCCGCCGCGTGGCAGCCGCGACCGCCTCGCGGAGCGAGCCGCTTACTCAGCTCGTCTTCTCGAGCGCCACGGCGACGGCCTCGAACTCGGCGAGCGCGGCGGTGAGGTCCTCGACGATCTCGCGGGCGATGACGTCCGGCGCCGGCAGGTTGTCGGCATCCTCAAGGGACTCGTCGCGAAGCCAGGTGAGGTCCAGGTTGACCTTGTCGCGGGCGACGAGCTCGTCGTAGGGAAAGGGCTTCCAGCGCTCCGACTCGACGCGCTCGCTGCGGGCCTCGCCGGGCAGGCAGGACGACACGAAGTCGTCGAGGTCATCGCGGCGTAGCGGGCTCTTCTTGAGCGTGAAGTGCTTGTTGGTCCGCAGGTCGTAGACCCACAGCTGCTGCGTCCACGGCTGCTCGGCGGCCGGCTTCTTGTCGAAGAACAGCACGTTGGCCTTCACGCCCGGCTTGTAGAAGATGCCGGTCGGCAGGCGTAGCAGGGTGTGGAAGTCGAACGCGGTCAGCAGCTTGCGACGCAGCGCCTCACCGGCGCCGCCCTCGAAGAGCACGTTGTCCGGCAGCACCACACCAGCTCGGCCGTTGATCCCGAGGATGGTCATGATGTGCTGCAGGAAGTTGAGCTGCTTGTTCGAGGTCGTGACGACGAAGTCCTGACGGAAGATCTCGGAGCCGTCGTCGCCCGACGCGCCGATGTCGGTGCTCGAGCCGCCGGCGACCCGGTCCAGCTCGTCGCGCTCCTCGGGGGTGATCTGCGCTTCCAGGGCCGCGAGCCGCGAGGCGAGGGTGGCGGTCTCGTCCTCGGTGATCGTGAGGTTGGCGGCCTTCTCCAGCAGCTTGGCCAGGCTGATCGACCGATCACGGTTGAGCGGCGGTTCGACGAACTCGTGCTCGGTGACGCCGACGGCGTCGACCAGCACGAACCGCGCCTTGCCCTTCGCGTCCGGCGTGACGGCCTGGAAGTCCGCGTCCGGGATGGTGCGCGCGCCGCGGCCCTTCATCTGCTCGAAGTACTGCGGCGAGCGGACGTCGCGCATGAAGAACACGCACTCCAGCGGCTTGACGTCGGTCCCGGTGGCGATCATGTCGACGGTGACGGCGATGCGCAGCGCGGCGCTGGTGCGGAAGGCGGCGAGCTGCCGCTCGGCGTCGCGGGCGGTGTAGGTGATCTTGGCGGCGAAGTCGTTGCCCTTGCCGAACACCTCGCGCACCTGGCTGACGATCTCCTCCGCGTGGGCGTCGTCCTTGGCGAAGATCAGCGTCTTCGGCACGACGGAGCGGCCCGGGAAGATCTCGGTGAACAGTCGGTCGCGGTACGTCTCCAGCACCGTGCGGATCTGATCGGTCGCGGTGACGGCCCGGTCCAGCTGCCGGGCCTCGTAGTCGAGGTCGTCGTCGATGGCCTCCAGACGCTGGGCGCGGGTACGACGGTCGACCTTGGGGACGACCGTGCCCGCTTCGATGGTCGAGCCCTGCTCGCTGATCTGGGTCTTGATCCGGTAGATGTCGAAGTCGACGTTGACGTTGTCGGCGACCGACTGCGGATACGTGTACTCCGAGACGAGGTTCTGCTTGAAGAACCCGAAGGTCTGCTTGCCCGGTGTGGCGGTGAGGCCGACGATGTGGGCGTCGAAGTACTCCAGGACGCCCCGCCACTGTCCGTAGATCGAGCGGTGCGCCTCGTCGACGATGATCAGGTCGAACGTCTCGGGCGGGAGGTCGGGGTTGTAGGCGACCGTTACCGGAGCGTCGGGGACCCAGCCGTCCAGCGCCGGGTCGTCGGTGTCGCCGACCTCCTCGTCGCGCAGCGCCATGAAGACCCGCTGGATCGTGGAGATCGCGACGCTCGTGGCGTCCGGCATCGGGCCGCGCTGGAGTCGATTGACGTTGTACAGCTCGGTGAACTTCCGGCTGTCGTCGGGCGTCTGGTAGTTCTCGTACTCGGCCATCGTCTGCTTGGCTAGGTTGTTGCGGTCGACGAGGAACAGGATCCGGTGGAAGCCGCCGTGCTTGAGCAGGCGGTAGGACAGCGTGACGGCGGCGTACGTCTTGCCCGCGCCGGTGGCCATCTGGACGAGGCTGCGGTCGTAGCGCTGGTCCACGAGGCTCCGCTCGACGCCGTTGATTGCGGTGATCTGAGCGGGGCGCAGCGGCTTCTCGTCCAGCGGCGGCAGGGCGCGGACCTTGCCGCGCCACGTGCGGTGCTCCGTGTCGTCTCCGAGGATCGCGCCGAGCGTCGCGGGCTTCGGGAAGTGGAACACCCGCCGAGCCCGCGGATCCGGATCAAAGCCGTTTGTGAAGTGGGTCTCGGTGCCGCTAGCCTCGAACATGAAGGGCAGGCGCCCGTCCGTGGTCAGTGCCGCCAAGCGGACGTGGGCGGGCAGACCTTCGGCGTACATCGTGCTCTGCCACTCGACGCCTGACAGCGGCGTCCCCTCCGGCTTGGCCTCGATCACTCCGACGGCCGACTGGTCGACGTACAGCAGGTAGTCCGCACGCCCGTGGCCGGGCTTGAGCGTCACCTCGCGGACCGCGACTCCCCGTGCGGCAAAGAGGTTCATCGCCTTCTTATCCTGCACCGCCCAGCCGGCCTGGTCGAGTTGCTGGTCGATCAGCAAACGGGCGCGCGCCTCTGCCGGCAGGCGGCTGGCGTCGTGGCCCAGGCTCATGGCGCGAAGGTTACCGGCGCGTCGTCCCTGGCCGGCGCGCCTTCCCGTGTTCGCTGGCGCACCGTCGCGGTCGTCGTCGTTCGACGCCGCCTTCGACGCGAAGCACGGGCGACCGGTCGACACCTCTCGGGGCCGGGCTCGCCGTGAGCGAGCCCGGCCTCACGGGAAGAGACGGCGTGGCCGGTATGTCGCCGAAGCGGTCGCGACGCTCATCGTTAGGCGTGGTGGAGGCGATCGTCGATCTGCCGGCAGCTCGGCGGAGCCGCGGGATCGCCCTCGTCGCCGATGCGCTTGTTGGATAGCTCGTAGCTGCCGGGTTCAAAGCAGTCGTGTCGGATGGCACGCGACGCTTCCGTTGAATCGCCACCGGCCCGGTTGCTTGACCGCGAATCGTCGCCACCGGAGTCCCGCACGGCGTCGAATCGTCCGTCAGTGGGCTACGGTTCCGCGCGTGAACCTGCAGCGCCGCATCGCCGACCGGACGGGTGAGTTTCTGCTGTTCGCGGTGACACCACCGCGACTCACGACAGGACCAGAGCAGACCAGGCAGATCGCCGAAGTGACCCTCGAGCGACTCCGACCGGTCGGGATCGACGGCCTCGTCCTCTACGACATCGATGACGAGAGCGACCGCAATCCCGACGAACGCCCGTTCCCCTTCTTGCCCACGATGGACCCGGCTGTCTATCTCGCCCGCGACCTCGCCGCCCTGGACGTGCCCGCCATCGTCTACCGCGCGGTAAGCAAGTACGCTGAGGACGGCCTTCGCTCCTGGCTCTATGACCAAGATCCGGCTCAGGCGCTATCGGTTTTCGTCGGGGCCTCCTCCCGCGGAAAGGAGGTCGAGACATCGCTCAGGCGGGCATACGAACTCCGGGCCGAGGCGCGGCCGGACCTACTCCTCGGCGGGGTCGCTATCCCCGAGCGGCACGCGCGCACGGGCAACGAGCACCTCCGGCTCGTCGCTAAGCAGACAGCAGGCTGCTCCTTCTTTGTCACCCAGGTCGTCTACGACGTCAACGCCGCCAAGGACTTGGTCTCCGACTATCGCTACGAGTGTGCCGCCCACGGCCTGGAGGCGGTGCCGATCGTCTTCACGTTCTCTGTCTGCGGTTCCGTGAAGACGCTGGAGTTCCTCCAGTGGCTCGGGGTCGACGTGCCGCGCTGGATCGAGAACGATCTACGCCATGCCGATGACACCCTCGACGCGTCCTACAACCAAGCAGTCGACACGGCCGTCGAGCTGATCGCTTTCTGCCGGCGCGTTGGTGTCCCGTTTGGGCTCAATGTCGAAAGCGTCTCCATTCGCAAAGTCGAGATCGAGGCCTCCGTGCGGCTCGCCGCCAGGCTCCGGGCCGAGCTCGGACGTTAGCCCGGACCGTGCAGTAAACGCCGCGCCCCTGCTTCCCCGCACCACGGTGTATGGGCACCTCGATCCGGGCAGCGCCGGCACCAGCCCAACCCACAAACTGCCGCAGACCGACATCCCAACGTCATCACGCCGCAGATGCCGCCCTCCCGCAGGTGCGCGAGAGCGTCGCTGCCGGCCGGTTGACGTCCTCCTCAGGGAAGCGAGCACCCATCGCCCGGGGTACTCCGCACCTGCTGCTCGTCCGAAGGAGTAGTCCGCTGCGGTAGTTGAGGTGAGGACCACGCGTCTCTCGCGAGCGACGGCATCGAAGTTCAGCGGACGGGCGGGCACCACCGACACCGTCCGCGCCCTGGCCCACAGGGGGGGCGAGGGCGGGTCAACGACTTGACCTCAGGCTCCGATGACCGTGGGTATCAGGCGTCCGGTTTGTGGTTACTGGGCGCGAGCGGTCCGCCGCGTAGTGGCAGGTCGTCTGGGATCCGGCCTTCGTTGTCCCGAAGCCGCGGCTCGTAGTAGCTGAAGAAGACTTTGCTGACGAGGTCGCGGCGGCTGCGGACCCCCGTTTTTTCGAAGATGTGCTTGAGGTGTTCTTGGACGGTGTGGGGGGAAACGATCAGGGCCTCGGCGATCTGCCCGGTGGAGTCGCCCTTAAGGACCAGGCGGGTGACCTGTTGTTCGCGGTCGGTCAGGCTGTACGCGGACATCAGCAGTGGCGTGATGCGCGCTGGGTGTGCGGGTTCGATGATCACGGCGGCGCGGCGCCGGCCGTCGGCGACGAGAGAGGCGCCGTGCAGGACGATCCATGTCCCGGTTTTTGACAGGACACGCGCGACGGCGACCTCGCCGGCGACATCGGGGTGCTGCGCAGTGCGCATGGCTTGAGCGGCGACGCTGATGACCGCCGCTGGCAGCCTCCCTGCGTCCCAGTCGCCGTCGGGCAGTTCTGCCAGCCAGCGGTCGACCCCGGGCGTGGTCGACTCTACGCTCCAGTCGTCGGACAGCACGAGCAGACCGGGCGATTTTGGACCCTCTGGGTCCTTCGCCTCACCGAGCAACAGGCCCTTGCGAGCTCCGTTGGCCAGCGCCGGCGCGATCGACTGCAACAAGCCGATGTCGTCGCGGTCAAACAGTGCCCGGCCGGGCTCGCGGTACAGGCTGAGCACGCCCCAGATCTCGCCTGTCGTCGAGCGCAGACTGGTAATCAGCTCTTGGTCTCCGCCCATCTGCATGTTCGACTGCCAGCGCGACGATTGCGATGGGTCGCCCTGCGTGGCTTCGTGCAGCGTGTTCCAGCCCTGCTCAGAGCGGGCGACGTCAAACAGGTTGTAGACGTCGTCGTCGGTGAACTCGCCGGCCAACAGGTCGGGCGGGAACTCGGCCAGCTCCTCCTGGAAGTGACTAGTGATCAGCAGCGAGGCTGGGTCCAGGGTGAACCAGCACGGGCTCATGTAGTGGGGAATGACCGGGCGCAGGACGTCGGTCGCCTCCCGCCAGAACGTCACGACGTCATACCCGCGCGTCGAGAGCTCGACGATCCGATCTTTTGCACGGTCGCGCGCTTCCGCGGTCATGGCGCGAGGCTACACCCGGCCTCGCACGCGTTGGAATACCAGCAATCTGGAATGTCGCCCGGCCGACCGGGGTCCTACGTTCGTCGGCATGAGCTTCGTCCGCGATCGCGCTGCCGCGGCGGCCCTCTTCGAGGACGGATCCATGCTTGCCTGTGGCCCCGCGCCGCGCGCTGCGCGCGGCCAAGCCTCGATCGCGGCGCTCGTCGAGCGCCTCTGGGAATCCGACCAGACCTACGTCGCCGACCACCGGCAGGTGCTCCAGACCCACGACACGGCGCTCGTGATCGGACCTCAAATGGTCAACGTGGCGCGACGCGGTCCCGGCGGCTGGCGGTACGCGATCGCACTCCTAGGCAGCTTCGACAACGCGACAGAAAGGCAGGAGCCATGACCGATGAGATGACGCTGTACCCCGCGGCCGTGCACACCGACGAGGGCGAAGCGCGCTGGTGGTTTGCGGCGCTCGCGGTAATCAAGGCCACCGCCGCCGATACCGGCGGCGCGATGACCATCGTCGAGATCACCGAACCCCCCGGAGCCCAGGCCCCATTGCACGTCCACCACCGCGAGGACGAAGCGTTCTGGATTCTCCAGGGCAGCGTGACGCTACACGTCGGCGACACCGCTATCGAGGCATCGGCCGGCGACTATGCGTTCGGTCCACGGGACATCCCCCATCGCTACGTCGTCGGCCCCGAAGGCTGCCGGATGCTGTTCATCTGCACCCCCGGCGGTTTCGAGAACCTCGTCCGTGAGATGAGCGTGCCGGCAACCAGCCGCACACTGCCGCCACCGTCCGACGAGCCGCCGGACTTCGAGCGCGCCGCCGCGGTCGCGAAGGCCAACGGCTGCGAACTGCTGGCCTGACATGAAACTCGCGATCTTCGGCGCGACCGGCACCGTCGGAGGCGAGTTGCTCAACCAAGCACTCGCTGCGGGTCACCACGTGCGAGCGCTCGCACGCGACCCCTCCAAGCTGCAAACCGGTGACACACGCCTAGAGATCGTCTGCGGAGACGTGATGAACGCCGCAGCCGTCCGCCGGACGATCAGCGGCTGCGACGCGGTGCTGAGCACACTCGGCGCCACCGCCAAAGATCATCCACACACGCGCCGCACCGGCACCACGAACATCCTGAACGCAATGCACGACAGCGGCCTCGCCCGCATCGTCGTGATGGGCGGCTTCCACGTCCGCGGCCCGGGGGAAGACGGCAGCATCGGTCAGCACCTGATCGTGCCGTTCCTTCGACTCAGCCGGGTCGTCGTGGCTGACACGACAGGCATGGGGGCACTCGTACTTGCCAGCGACCTGGACTGGACGTTCGTGCGCTCGCCACGAGTGGTCCCCGGCGGACCGACGGCGACACCGTGCTTCGGCACCCTGAAGCTCGGACCGTGGAGCAAGGCCACACGCGGCGACGTCGCGCGCCTCATGTTGCGTTGCGCCAAGGAACACACATATGTCCGACAGGCCCCGATGGTCAGGAGCTGATCGGGGCCGCGGCGGCCGATGTCGTGTCGATTCGGTCAGGCGCTGAACGGCGGCCATCTGCCGGCCGTCGGCCGCCCGCCAGCCACTACTCCTTCGGACGAAGAGCAGCATCGTTGCATCGCTGGCAAGCGTCGGCTTCCCGTCGCACCCAGGCGCAGCAGTCCTCCACGGTCGCGACCGTCGGGGTGTTCGGCCGTACCGGACGGCGGACGACCACGGCCGGCAGCCCGCGCGCCCGGGCGGCGTGGAGCTTGGCCGCGGTCAGCGGGCCGCCGCTGTCCTTGGTG